>NZ_CP028561.1:1598213-1917856 GCF_002165255.2 Acinetobacter sp. WCHA45
TGCCTATGGCTAGCCCTGCACAAGCTCATTGCCAGTAGATTATAAAAAATCACCACTAGTAATAGTGGTGATTTGGTTTTGCATGTAAAAATGCAGGAATCAATCCAGTCAAAGCAGCTCGAATATCTGTACGCTCATTAATCAATTGATGTGAACCCTCTTCCAACATCAACAAGGTCTGTAATCTAAATTTTCGGCGAATATATTCAATGTTATAACGCCAATCTACCGTTTGATCGAGTGCACCTTGAGCAAGCCATACAGGAATACGACATGCAGGTCGATGTTCCATTTCTAACATCCATTTGGACATTGCTAAAATCCAATCCATCCCCATCATTCGAGGCTGTAATGGATCAGTTAGGCGAATAAATCTTAAAAACTCAGGATTATGATTATTACGACGGAAATGTCGTGGTACTTGGCTCTTTATACGACGAATAATTCCTAAGCCAACAGAATTATGCCACCAAGCTGTTTTTGCAGGTCGAATCAATGGCGATAAGAGCAACACTCGATTAACGATCGGATCTTCTCTACGCTCAGCAAATTCAAGTAAATGATGCATCCAAATCGCACCACCAGTACTTTGCCCTATTCCTAACCATGGTTTTGGTAGTTGTTTAGCACTACGAACAACATCATAAACTGCATGCAATACTTGCTGGTAATGGTCAAAATTCTGAATACTTGCTGGTGAACCATTACTTAATCCATGACCGGGCAAATCGTATGTAATAACACTGAATCCTTGATCAAGAATTTCTTTTATGATGGGTTGATAAATACCACTATGTTCTAAGTATCCATGTAATAAGCATACCGTACCTAAAATCTTTTCGCGTTGAGGTTGAAATACTTGTACATGTAAACGAAATAATGGCATTTCAACATAACCTTGCCAGTGTTCACATTCAAGTAAATCTAAACCATAAAGCTTTCTATAGGCTTGTAGTGCTTTTGAAGGTTCTATTATTTTTGATAAATCAAGCGACTCTAAAAGCTGAGGCGTTGTTTCTCTATTGGGGATAGGTAAATCCAATTGTTTGAGTATTGTCGGATTTAAAAATGGAATATTGGACATATTATGGTATCTCTCGACAATCACCTGAGCCAAAAAGCGTATCACGAATCGTAGCTAGCAATTCATAGTTAGCACGACGACTGTGATCATAATTTTGTTCACTTGGTCGCCAGTCTGTCAATGTTGTTGGCATCGGTGCGATCACAGGAACAGTTTCAATTCCATTGAGTGCAAATAAACGTCTTGTTCGTGGCATATGATATTCATCTGTGATGAGAATGACTGTCGGTGCGCCACCTTTCTTTTGCAGTAATAATGAACTAAATCTGGAGTTTTCACAGGTATTCATACTTCTATTTTCTAGAAGCTTCGCTTCTATACCGCGTTCTTTCAGCCAAGCTTGCATATAAGGTGCTTCAACACCACTTAAAACAATAGGAAGAGGATATTGCTTTTCGACTTGCAAAGTTTTTTCTAATCGAAGACGTGTATAGTTATTTACAACAATATCTTTACCATTTGCACCAAGTGTCAAGCCACCGCCTAAAACAACAATTGCATATGGCTGAGACAATCCTTGCGACTCGTTCATTCCATCCTTGTTCTTCTTCAGATCGACTAAATCTTTATTTGTCTCGTCTTTTTCATCTGAATAAACAGGTAACTCAACAGGATATGTTTCTAAAAAAGCAATATATTTTCCCATTAAAGCCTGATTATCAGGCGTATTCCACTGTAAAAAATCCATTGGCGTACTTGCTGCTAAAGCAGAACTCTCTTGTTCCTGTTCTGATTTCTCCTCCATTAATGGAATATTGGTCTGCTGGTTTTCTTCTACATTTTCACGTTCTTGCTCTTCGGTAATCAGTTGTTGTAATAATTTATAACGTGCTTGAATTAATCTTAAATCTTCAGGTTTTTCAGACCGAAATGTTTTTTCCATTAACTTGAGATAAGCTTGGCGCGCAATCCACAAATTAGACCCCGGCTCCAAAGTTTCATGCTCGCTTAATGCAGCTGGTTTCTGACTTTGTGCAGCAACTTCATTCACATCAACAGGTACAAATCGGTTTAGCCCCTTTACAACCAATTGCGAATAAAATGGCGAATATAAAAAAAGTACAAAGCAGCCTAATAGCACGAAAAATATAGTTATGATTCGTACTAAGCCAATCATCCAATGTACTTTATCCATAAAATTCCTTATACATGATGCGCTTGGATTAAGCCTTGCTCACTATACAACACTGGTTCAGGTTCTAATTGAATATTAAATTTCTGTTTTACATCACTTTGTACAGTTTGATAGGTATTTTTAACATCAGCTAATGTCGCATCTGCATAATTCACTAACACCAATGCCTGTTTATCAAACATTCCAACAGAACCAAGTTGTTTACCTTTCCAACCTGCTTGATCAATCAACCAACCCGCTGCAACTTTAACATTGCTATGTGTTTGAGGATAATGGGGAATATTTGGAAAATGTTGAGCAATTTTGCCAAATTCAGCTTCAGTCAAGATTGGATTCTTAAAAAAGCTTCCAACATTTGGAAATTCTTTTGGATCGGGCAATTTACTTTGACGAATATGAATCACCTGATTTTGTAAATTTTCAGCGGTGAATTCCTCTCCAACAGCTTGTTTAAGATCACCATAACTCAACTTCAAATCAGCTTTTTTTAATAGTTTGAAAGTAACACTGACGATGATGTAGCGGTTTGGATAATCTTTGAAAATACTATGGCGATAAGCAAAGTGACAGTCTAAACCTGAAATAGAATCAAATACTTTTAGTTGACGATCATAGACTTGAACAGAATCGATAAACTCACCAACTTCAACACCATAGGCACCAATATTCTGCACAGGTGATGCACCCACTAAGCCGGGAATGAGTGCGAGGTTTTGCAAACCAAACCATTGTTGTTGAGTGCTGTACAACACAAAGTCATGCCATACTTGCCCAGCACCCACTTTTACTGTGATGGTATTTTCATCTTCAGCGAGAACATTTATCCCTTGTATATTTAAATGCAACACCAAAGCTTGAATCTGTTGGGGTAATAACACATTACTTCCACCAGATAAAATCAAAGCATTCAAATTGTGTTGCTCAGCAAAGTTTAATGCCTCGATCACATCATCAGGATGATTGATTTGAACATAATGCGAAGCAATAGCACTCAAATTTAATGTATTTAAGTTTTTAAGCTGAACTTGTGCTTGTACCTGCATATTAAATTAAATCCTATTACCCTACTTTCATTTGCTTTTTAAAAACGTTAACCCATGCTTGGCTGCTAGATTCACATTGATCAAGTACTCGATCAAATCCATCCGATCCACCGTAGTAAGGGTCAGGCACTGCCTGCTGGTTAAAATGAGGGTCATGCTCACTCATCAATGCGATCTTGGCTCGAATTTGATCAGCACCGAATTGATTTACCGCTTTTGATATTAATGCCTGAATATCATGAAAATTTTCATGATCCATCGCAAGAATAAGATCAAACTCAATAAAATCCTCAAGACGAATTTGTCTGGCACGTAAGCCCGATAAATCATAGCCACGCTGTAGCGCATGTTTCTGGCTTCGCGCATCAGGTGCCTTGTTTGGGTGGTAATTGCTCGTACCCGCCGAATCGACAGATACATTTAAACCATGCGCATCACAATAATGTCTGAGAATTGCTTCCGCTGTGGGTGAACGGCATATATTTCCTAAACAGACACATAATACCTTGTACGGTATTGGGGATGGCATAATCACCTCAAAACTACACTTTTTAGAACATCTTATGGTAATTTATTTGGGCAGTGAAACCTATAGTTGCCTTATATAAAAATGTTGTATTTATTAGAATTTGTTGGCATTTTGTCTATGATTGCGACATGGGTCAGGTATGGACGATGATTTGTCAAAAGATAGAAATAAGGATGTACGTATGAACCAGTTTCAGTTCCAGACCGTTCCCAACATTATTGCAGGTTTAGGTTCAATACAGGAACTTAGAACCATCTTGTCACAACATGATTATCGAAAAGCGCTTCTGGTCACTGATGCTGGCATGATTCAGCACCAGCTTCATTTACCCATTCTAGACATTCTGGATCAGATAGGTCTTGAGACTATCATTTATTCCGATATTCAGGCCGACCCACCTGAACATATTGTTTTAGAAGCTGTTGATTTTGCGACACAAGAGCAAATTGATGTGATCATCGGTTTTGGTGGTGGTAGTTCCATGGATGTGGCTAAAATCATTGCCTTGCTCGCACACCCTAAACAACAGCAAAAACTGAGTGAAATCTATGGTGTAAACCAAGCCAAATCCCCTCGTTTGCCACTCATTCTTATTCCAACAACAGCGGGAACAGGTTCAGAAGTCACACCAATCTCAATTGTTACAACAGGTGCAACCACTAAAATGGGTGTGGTAGCACCAATTTTATATGCCGATGTGGCCATTTTAGATGCAACTTTTACACAAGGTCTGCCTGCTCACATCACGGCTGCAACAGGTATTGACGCGATGGTACATGCAATTGAAGCCTATACTTCAAATTTTAAAAAAAACTTCTATGCAGATATGTTAGCCCAAAATGCACTGAAATTATTAAATCATAATTTAGCTAAAGTATTGAAAAATGGTGCTGATTTAGAAGCTCGCCAAAATATGTTGGTCGGCTCAATGCTTGCTGGTCAAGCATTTGCTAATGCCCCAGTCGCGGCGGTCCATGCTCTCGCCTATCCATTGGGCGGACATTTCCATCTTTCACACGGACATACCAATGCCTTAGTTTTAATTGAAGTGCTTAAGTTTAATGCACCCAAAGCCAAGCATCACTATGCAGAGCTTATGCAACTGTTAGATCCACGTAGTACAGGTTGCACAGATGGTTTATGTGATCTATTTATTGATCATATGCAGAATCATTTGGACCAGAGTGGGTTAACATTGAAATTAAAAGATTTAGACATTCCTGAGGCGAAATTACCTCAGTTAGCAAAAGATGCAATGCTACAAACCAGATTGTTGCAGAACAATCCAAGGGAAATGACCGAGCAAGACGCATTACAGATTTATCAGGCGATTTATGCATGAGCAAACCGACTTTAAAACGACGCGAACAATTTAAATTCTTTTTTCCAATCCAAACCCGTTGGGCCGATAACGATATTTATGGTCATGTGAACAATGTGACCTACTATAGTTATTTTGATACCGCAGCTAATTCATTACTGATTCAAAAAACAGGATTTGACATTCACAACAATGAAGTTATTGGCTTAGTGGTGGATTCAGCCTGTAGTTTCTTACAGGAACTGTCGTTTCCAGAAATCATTGAAGTTGGTGTAGCGATTGGCAAAATTGGAAATTCATCACTTAGATATGAACTGGCGATCTTTAAACAAGGTCAGCACGAAGCTGCAGCTCAAGGGCATTTTGTCCATGTCTTTGTAGACAGAGAAAGTCGAAAAAGTACAGCAATTCCAGATGCAATGCGCTCTACACTCTTCGAATATTTGCTGCTGACCTTATAAATGAATAGAGGCAAAACGTTTCCGTTTTGCATCTTACTTAGAATCGTTAAGATTTCAATTGAATGTTATGTAACTCTGCATCAAAAGTTTCCACTAGGCTTTTGATTGTGGGTTCCTTGCTTAATAATTCGATCGCCCGATGATAAGCTCTTTCTTTACGCTCATTCTGCATAACTAAAGGCGTATTGGAATTAACAGCACCATATTGAACACTGAACAGCGTTTGTGGCCATTGTTCTTTTAATGCATCCTCCAAACCATGCTGCAATTGCGACAACATGCCCTCATATTTCTGCGGAATATGAAACACAGATGAACCATTAATATGCCCCTGCATAATGCCATGCTGTGCCAACTCCTGAACGGCTGGCGAAAGTTCACTATTTCTAAACCAATATTCCCATTTATCCAGATTCCACTCGCCCTCCAAAACCTGTTCACGAAGTTTAAGAATATCTTGAGGCATGAGATTGGTCTGGTCTACCAAATGCATCGTTTCAACCTGTTGAACTACATCAACCACAGGCATGGCAAATTGGTTTTCAATTTGCTGTTCCGTAGCAATAAATGTTTCTTCAAACAATTCAGGTTCAGCCTTAACGTTTAGCTCAGGTGCTTGATTGATGATTTGTGTAACTTCAGTTTGTTCTTCTACGGGAAAGATCAATACCTCATTTGATTCTGTGAATTCACTGGAATGAGCATTTTGCTGATGTATCGCTAAATGATCCAACCCAATCAGTTGCCCATCCGCCGTATTAAAAACCATGACATTTTCATCCTGAATTATACGCTCAGGTTCAGGTTCAGGTTCAGGTTCAGGTTCAGGTTCAGGTTCAGGTTCAGGTTCAGGTTCAGGTTCAGGTTCAGGTTCAGGTTCAGGTTCAGGTTCAACGCTAACCGCTTCTTGCTGAAATGCAAACTGATTTTCTGTACTTGAATCCTGTACAGGCTGATGCGCTTCAGGCGCTGTAATTTGCGTAACAGGTGTTGCAGTTACGATAACTTCATTCAAATTCAACGGTCTAAACGCCAGTAAACGCAACACCGTCATTTCAAAGCCTTGCTCTTGCGTCACCGCAAGTTGCAACTCAGCTCGACCTTTACAGGCAATTTGATAATACAACTGCAAATCTTGGGCAGAAATGAGTTTCGACAATTGTAGAATCTTCTGGTTAATTTCTTCACTATATTTCAGTGCAAGATCAGGTAAATATTGCAACAACGCCAATTCATGCAAGGTAGAAACCAATTGGTCTAAAACCAAGGACACATCTAAAGCTTGCTGTCTAAATTGTAGAAGGAGCTGACTTACCCGTGCTTGCTGATTTTGATGGATTGCCAAAATCAAATCATAAATAATGGTTCGGTCAATCAAACCGAGCATATCTTTAACATCTTGATGATGGACTGCACCTTGACCATAGGCAATTGCTTGGTCTGTTAAAGACAAGGCATCACGTAATGAACCTTGTGCAGATTCTGCAATTTGCCAAATCGCATCTTGATCGGCTTCGATATGCTCTTTATTTAAAATTGCTGTCAAATGTTCCGTAATTTCATCAACAGCCAAAGGACGTAAGGTAAATTGCAAACAGCGCGAGATGACGGTGATCGGCAATTTCTGTGGATCTGTCGTTGCAAAGAGGAACTTCACATGCTCTGGTGGTTCTTCCAGAGTTTTGAGCAAGGCATTAAATGAATGCGTTGAAAGCATATGCACTTCATCGATCAGATAGACCTTGAAGCGACCCTGCGTTGGCGCATAAGGCACATTATCGAGTAACTCGCGGGTATCTTCAACCTTGGTCCGAGATGCCGCATCGATTTCAATTAAATCAATAAAACGACCTTCATTTACCGCCTTACAAGTTGCACAAACTTCACACGGCGTTGACGTCACGCCTGTCTCGCAGTTCAAACACTTGGCTAAAATACGGGCAATCGTGGTTTTCCCGACACCGCGCGTTCCTGTAAACAAATAAGCATGATGCAAACGCCCACGTTCTAATGCGCTGGTTAAAGCACGAGAAACATGGTTTTGCCCAACTAACTCATTGAAATTACGAGGACGGTATTTTCTTGCCAGTACTTGATACATGTATGCTCCTTTCTGCATCTTAAGCATACTGTTTTTTTGAAAGGCTGTGAACGAGTCCACTTCTAATTGATCAAGATTAAATACTTTCTGAAGCTTTTAAACCTAATTTCTTATAGATTTAATTACAATCATCACAAGACTTGCACCGATATTCAACTCAATAGAGAATACACCATAATTTTTAAGTTGCTGGTCTCTTTGACATGTCTGAATCCTTAGCGGTACTCGGCGGTATTACCGCAGAACAATTCTTGAATGAATATTGGCAAAAAAAACCATTGTTAGTTCGCAATGCAATGCCTGAAATTATGGGTTTATTAGAACCCGAAGATGTCAAGGAACTAGCGCTAGAAGAAGATGTCAGTGCTCGCTTGATTCGTCAAAAAAATAAAAATCCAAATGAATGGCATGTAAAATCATCACCACTCACTAAAGGCGATTTCCAAAAGTTACCGAATCTTTGGACTATCTTGGTTCAAGCGGTGGACCATTATTCTTTTGATATTGCTGAGCTCTGGAAAAAATTTCCATTTATTCCTCAATGGCGCCGCGATGACATCATGGTCTCTTATGCACCTAAAGGTGGCTCTGTTGGTAAGCACTTCGATTTCTATGATGTATTCCTTGTACAAGGGCATGGTCATCGCCGTTGGCAACTCGGTCAAATGTGTGATGAATCAACAGAGTTTGTTGCAGATCAACCATTAAAACTCCTTTCTCAAATGAGTGTAAATTTTGATGAGGTACTTGCACCTGGCGATCTATTATATGTACCACCTGGTCTTGCTCATTATGGCGTTGCCGAGGATGATTGTTTAACTTTCTCATTTGGCTTCCGTATGCCAAATTTAGCTGAAATGACAGATCGACTCAGTGAACAATTCGCAAAAAACTCAGTCTTAACAAATCCTCTCGTGGATATTACTCGCATAAAAACAAATGCTATTGGAGAGATAAATAATTCCGAATTTTCTTATCTCAAGACTCAATTACTTGATTATCTCACTCAAGCACCAGAATTTGATGCTGCGATCATGGCATACATGAGTGAGTCTAAATATCCCAATAGCATTCCTGAGCCAGATGAAATTGTGGTAGATGATTTACTTGAAGTTATTAATAGCGGCTATCAACTTATTCTAGAACCTGCATCAAGATTGCTCTATAGACAACAAGATCAATTATTAGACTTTTGGGCAAATGGGGAAAATATCTGTATTTCTCAATCTTTCCAAGCACAACTGAAACAAATTGCAGATGGTGCAAGCTTAACATTTGATGAAGAATTTAATCATACGGATATTTTAGAAGATATCGTATTGTTACTGAATCAAGCAGTTATTATGTTGCTACCACCGCATTAAGCCTGATACATCCTCTAATTAAAGTAGAAGTAGTTGCGACTATTTCTACTTTTATGATTTGACATAAATAATTAAAACTTTTTTATAATAGACTTCTTTCATAAATCATTTTTTACTCAGCTCCAAGTTATAGATTCCAGCAATTAAATTGAATCTCAAACCGAGTCTTTTGCCTCTATTTCGATAACGTTCGGCAAGGATCTTGAAGGTTTTCAGGCTGCCAAATACATGCTCAATACCCATTCTTCTTTTATTGATTTACTGATTATAGGTTGTCATCAAAAAGTAAACATGTATTCTTTTCCGAATTGGTTTGATACTTTCTCCACTCATTGCTCTATTTTATCAGCTGTCATGACTTGAAAATCTCGCCAATCATATTTCATCTGCTTCCATACCATCTCGATTCGATTTAACTCAGGCCTATAAGCTGGAATAAAATACAGATTCGTCGAAAAATTAGTTTTAAGTAGTTCTCTGTAATCAGCCATCTTTTTACTTCTATGAATTGCCAAGGTATAGCCAAAAGGCTCTACGAAATCTGATAAATATGCACAATCAATACGATAAGCTTAAGATCTAAAGTATCTTGATGGTTATAATTTAGATCTCTCTATGTTCTGATTAAAACAGTTGTTAAATTTATCTCCTCAACCTAATTTCTCTCTTTTTCTAGTGATTTTATCCTTGGCAGTTGGTAGTTTCTGTATTGGAACGACTGAATTTGTTGCTATGGGGTTGATTCAAGAAATCGCTACTGATTTAAATGTCAGTGTTCCACATGCAGGCTATTTCATTAGCGCCTATGCGCTTGGTGTTATGGTTGGCGCACCGATTATTGCAATTTTAGGAGCTAAAGTACCGCGTAAAACGCTATTACTCAGCTTGATGTTATTTTATGGTTTAGCCAATGCCGCCACTGCCTTCGCAACAACACCTGAAGCTATGCTGATATCCCGTTTTATTGCAGGCTTTCCTCATGGTGCTTATTTTGGTGTAGCCGCATTAGTTGCAGCCGAATTGGCAGGAAAACAACGTAGAGCTACTGCGATTGCACAAGTAATGATGGGACTCACCCTTGCCAATGTGATTGGTGTTCCTATTGCAACTTGGCTTGGTCAGCAATTTGGTTGGAAATCTGGTTTTGAGTTTTCTGCCGTGATTGCCTTTATTACTTTAATCGGTGTCAGCCTTTTCGTTCCCAATATTGCACCACAAAAGTCAGCCAGTATTAGAGCGGAATTGGCAGGTCTAAAAAACATCAATATGTGGCTAACGCTTGCAGTGGGTGCAGTTGGTTTTGGCGGCATGTTCTCTGTTTATAGTTATGTATCTCCAATTTTAACTGAATATACACACGCCGATATTCGTATCGTCCCGATTGCGCTAGCCATTTGGGGTGTTGGTATGGTGATTGGAGGTCTCGTTTCAGGCTGGCTAGCAGATAAAAGCCTATTTAGAACGATGATTGGAATTTTGGTGAGTTCTGCACTCGCCTTTGTACTTGCAAGTTTTATGATGTCTAATCTCTATACTGCGATTACAGCCTTATTTCTGATTGGTTTCACTGTGATTGGATTAGGTGGCGCATTACAAACACATTTAATGGACATCGCAGGCGATGCACAAACATTAGCGGCATCATTAAATCATTCCGCATTTAATTTAGCCAATGCCTTAGGCGCATTTCTTGGAGGATGGGTACTTAGCCATAATATGGGTTGGTTAGCACCGATCTGGGTGGGTTTTGTTTTAAGCCTGGGTGGTTTGGCAATTCTGCTCATTGCACTGGCGTATGCAAAATACTCACAGAAAAATGAATCTGTCGTTTCTTAATGACAGATTGATCAGTTTATCGATATGAACTGATCAATTTATTGAGTTGTTGGTTATGCCATTTAGATAAGAATAACAAGGCTGCGATCGCTCCAATTAAGGCAAAAAACATATCAGACTGGGTATCCCATTCATATCCTTGTGTACCAAGAAACTCTTGCGCACCTTGTCCAAGCGCTAACGCAGCTGCCCATTCAATCAATTCATAAGTCGCACTAATGGCTAGTACAATACAGATCACAATAAAACTAAGCATTTTCCCTTTGGCTAAAATCTGATGTCGAATCAAAATTTCCCGTGCAGCTATGGCAGGCACCAAACCCTGCATAAAATGTCCAATCTTGTCATAAGGATTTCGATCTAAACTGAACCATTGAGCGATCTCAAAACCTAGAGGTACACGTGCATAGGTATATGCCCCACCTACGATTAATACCATTGCATGCAAAAAAATTAGGCTATACAAGAGATTAGTTAGTGGAAATCTGGAATAAGTTGCAAATAAGATAGGTAAAACAACGAGAACAGGAACAACTTCCATCACCCATGTACCACGGTCAAATGGATGAATACCTGAAATGATTAAAATCAACATAAGAATAAATGCCGCACAACACAACATCAGTTTTTGACTCATATAATCTCCTCTAATTTTATTATTTTGTCTTAACATGACTCGATTCTTAAAATTGATCCTCAACTCTATTTTTCATTAAACTTGAGGTTTATTCGGATAATTTTTCACCACAATGCGGACAGTAATGATATTTCTTTTTTTCCTGTTGCTGATCTTCAAGCAGCTTCTCCCTAACCAACTGGATGATAATTTCATGAGTCTGCTCTTTTGGTAAACCCACTTTTTTCCGAATTCGTTCAATTTCAACTTGGTCATGCAACAAGTCCAGCTCATCGGCTTGCAAGGCTTCACGAAACTCCTGTTCCAGTCTTTGATTGCGCTGGTTTAATTCATTGGCAAGGCCTGAAGCTAAAATACCTGCGGGCAAAGCTGCAATACCGACACCCAGTATTGTAATGAATGCACCCAGGATACGCCCTAAATTGGTGACAGGCGTTACATCACCATAGCCCACTGTTGTCAATGTAACAACCGCCCACCACATTGCTTTTGGAATTGAGCTAAATGCTTCAGGCTGGGCTTTATTTTCCACCACGTAAATTGCGGATGCCGTCATCACAATCATAATGACCAAGATGAAAATAACCGCCTGAAATGAACCTTTTTCTCGTTGAATTACCCTTAATAATATCTGTAATGAAACAAAATATCGGGTCAGTTTGAGTAAGCGGAATAAACGTAGAACTCGTAAAAAACGCAAATCGATATGAACAAAGAAGTTCAAGTACGCAGGTAAAATCGCCATTAGGTCAATAATCGCCCCGCCACTTTTCATCCAGCGAAACCGTTGTTTCCATGCTGATTCCTGTGGATTTTTCTCAACGATGCTCCATAGCCTTAATAAATACTCTCCACTAAAAATCAGGATTGAGATATTTTCAAACAAATCAAAATAAGGTTGGTACAGCTTATAGATTTCATTAATCGACTCCAGTAGCACCGCTGCAACATTGGCAATGATCAGGGAAATCAGTACATAGTTGACACAGGTACTTACTTTACTTTTATAGTCATCATCATGCAGATTGTTGTAAACAAACCGTCTTAGGCGTTGCCATGAAAATTGAGCCATACCATATTTATCGTTATATAAATCAGGCTAAAATGTATCATGTTGCCTGAGCGTTTGATAAGTGATTTGTATTATACTAAACCATTCTTAGCGCATGGTGGAAAGAGAACTTTGTCATGAGTGTCGTCAATATCATCATCTTTATGGTGATTGGCGGACTTTGGTGGAAAGTGTTGGGTTATTGGTGATTAAATATAAGGAACATTCTGTACGAATAGAAATGTTCCTCTAAATTTAAATACCCAAATGTAGAACATACAAACTATTATTAGAATGAATGATCTTCTGCATAAGTTCTGCCAATATTTTAAATTGTCCTATCACGTCACTCTTTTGCATAATGATTTTTTCATAACCTGCTGTTTCTCGTAAAATACGATCAACATTTTCATTTGGGTCAATCACATCATCATATGCATGAACAAAAGTATATGCGCCTGTTAACGTTAAAACTTTTGGTGATAACTTTAAAACATTAACTAGACTAGAAAACAATTGAAATGCTTCTTTAGCCCCATCTCCATCAATCACTGTTACACCATAATAATTTAACCCAGTATGCCAAACTTTTAAACTTGGATTATAGGTAGGTATCCATTTTAAAAAATCATTAAAATAAACAATAAGATCATCATGGATTGAAACATCATAAGAAACCTTACCGACTAGCTCGCAGCAATCATCATAAGAGAATTCATTTTTATTCAATAAAACAAAATCATGTAGTAGTGGCATAAATAGAACCTCAGTTTAAATGGTAGTTTTCTCTATCAGTCAAAGCTTTCCACTCTTCATGGCTATAAAGCTTAAGATTCTTCAGTTGAGTACCTACTAATAAAAAGCGATCGTCCCATGTCAGTACTTCTCTACAGTCTTCTAAATTTTTGTTTGAAAAACAAGGAAATAAAGTCGGATTAAAATATATTAATCCAATTTCAAGTAAATGCTTAATCTCTTTAGGATTTTCAGGAATAGAGTGAAATACGGGTATATTTTCTATTAATTTGCGAGCAATTTCATGAGGTTCAGAATCTAAATCATCCAAATACCATTTTTGGTCATCACACCTCCATAAATAAGCAGTAAAACCATTTTGCTCAATCAGTAATGTCTCTGTAATTGCATTTGGTTCCTCATACCAAACAGAAAATGCTAAAGTTTTTGTCGGAATAATTGAAAATTTTGGCGGTTTTAAATAAGGATAATCCTTTAACATTAAAGAAACTAAATCTTTAATTGCTATTTCTAGATCCTCAACCTTCTGATTTTTATGGATAATGTTAACTAGTTCAGAAATATTATCTCTTATCGTCAAAATACTTTTCATTTTATAAAAAATAAGGGCTGATTACTCAGCCCTTATTTTAGCTTTTTGCTCAAACAAAGCATAGCTTTGTTCTTGCGCTAGGGAAAAGCCTTTCGGCTTTTCTTGATCTTAGCTCATTAAGTCAATTGAGCAGCCTGAATCTTCTTGGTATCAACTTGATCAGCTTCTTTTGTATATTCGCTCATCTTGTCGAAGTTCAAGTATTTGTAGATGTCAGCAGCAGCGCTGTCAATTTGTGACGCGTACTGTTGATATTCTTCTGGGCTTGGTAATTTACCAAGAACAGCAGCGACAGATGCAAGCTCAGCAGAAGCTAAGTAAACGTTTGCACCTTGACCTAAACGGTTCGGGAAGTTACGAGTAGAAGTTGATACACATGTTGTGTTCGGTGCTACACGTGCTTGGTTACCCATACACAATGAACAGCCCGGCATCTCAGTACGCGCACCAGCACGGCCATAGATGTTATACAAGCCTTCTTCCATCAACTGGTGCTCATCCATACGTGTTGGTGGAGCCAACCATAAGCGAGTAGACAATGAACCACCAGGTACTTTGTCAAGTAACTGACCAGCTGCACGGAAGTGACCGATGTTGGTCATACAAGAACCGATGAATACTTCATCAATCTTGTCGCCTTGAACGTCAGAAAGAAGTTTTGCGTCATCTGGATCGTTCGGGCAGCAAAGAATTGGTTCTTTGATGTCAGCTAGATCGATTTCGTAAACTTTTAAGTATTCAGCATCAGCATCAGCTTTTAACAAGCTTGGGTTGTCTAACCACTTCTGCATGTTTTCAGCACGGCGCGCCATAGTACGAGCATCGCCATAACCTTCTGCGATCATCCACTTCAACATGGTGATGTTAGAACGTAGGTATTCAGCAACTTTCTCTTCAGAAAGTGTGATTGAACAGCCCGCAGCAGAACGCTCAGCAGATGCATCAGAAAGTTCAAATGCTTGCTCAACAGTCAAGTCATTTTCCATTTCTGTTAAGTCGATCTCAAGGATACGACCAGAGAAGATGTTTTTCTTACCTTTCTTCTCTACAGTTAAGTCACCAGCTTTGATCGCGTAGTAAGGAATCGCATGTACAAGGTCACGTAAAGTGATACCAGGCTGCATTTTACCTTTGAACTTAACAAGTACAGATTCAGGCATATCAAGTGGCATAACGCCAGTTGCAGCTGCGAACGCAACCAGACCAGAACCCGCTGGGAATGAAATACCGATTGGGAAACGAGTATGTGAGTCACCACCAGTACCTACTGTATCTGGAAGTAACATACGGTTTAACCAAGAGTGGATAATACCGTCACCAGGACGTAAAGATACACCACCACGGTTCATGATAAAGTCAGGTAATGTATGGTGAGTTGTTACGTCAACTGGTTTTGGATAAGCAGCAGTGTGACAGAAAGACTGCATCACTAAGTCAGCTGAGAAGCCCAAGCACGCTAAGTCTTTTAACTCGTCACGCGTCATTGGACCTGTTGTATCTTGAGAACCAACAGTTGTCATCTTAGGTTCACAGTAAGTACCTGGACGGATACCTTGACCTTCAGGAAGACCACATGCACGACCAACCATCTTCTGAGCTTGTGTAAAGCCTTTACCAGTGTCAGCAGGTTGTACTGGAGTACGGAATAAAGTAGAAGGTGCAAGACCTAATTCTTCACGTGCTTTCGCAGTTAAACCACGACCAATGATCAAGTTAATACGACCACCAGCACGTACTTCGTCTAAAAGTACAGGCGTTTTAAGCTCAGCTTCTGCAATTTGTGCACCGTCTTTGAATGCAGTAACTTTTGCAGCAGTATGATCAATTTTCAATACAACTTCGTCGCCCATGTTCATGTTGGCAACGTCGATTTCTACAGGTAATGCACCTGCATCTTCCATTGTATTGAAGAAAATTGGAGCGATCTTAGAACCTAAGCACACACCACCATCTTTTTTGTTTGGAATGTGCGGAAGTTCGTTACCGAAGAACCAAAGTACAGAGTTCGTTGCAGATTTACGAGAAGAACCTGTACCAACAACGTCACCCACGTAAGCAACTTGGTTGCCTTTCGCGATTAATTCTTTGATTTGGTTTAATGGACCAACTTCACCTGGTTTTTCAGGGTTGATACCGTCACGCTCGTTTTTCAACATTGCATTTGCGTGTAATGGGATATCTGGACGGCTCCAAGCGTCTTGAGCTGGAGACAAGTCATCGGTATTTGTCTCACCTGTTACTTTAAACACAGTGATTTTGATTTCTTCTGGAACGTCAGCACGGCTTGTGAACCATTCTGCTTCAGCCCAAGATTGTAAAACAGCTTTAGCCGCAGCATTGCCTGCTTTTGCTTTGTCTGCTACGTCATGGAATGCATCAAATACAAGAAGAGTTTTCTTCAATGCTTCTGCAGCTAATTCAGCAAGCTCAGCATTGTCAAGAAGTTCAACTAAAGGAGCAACGTTATAACCACCAAGCATCGTACCTAGTAAGTAAACTGCACGCTCTTTAGTTACAAGTGGAGAAGTTGCTTCGCCTTTTGCTAGAGCAGCCAAGAAAGCAGCTTTAACATATGCAGCTTGGTCAACACCTGCTGGAACACGGTTTTCAAGCAAATCTACTAAAAATGCTTCTTCGCCTGCTGGTGGATTTTTTAATAAAGTTACAAGTTCAGCAGTTTGAGCATCATCAAGCGGCTTCGGTGGGACTCCGAGTGCGGCACGTTCTTCAACGTGTTGGCGGTAAGCTTCTAGCACAGTGTTATTCCTCTTTTTTAAAAAATTACTTGTAAGTTCCAGCTTGCTACAAGCTTTACAAGTAATATGGACAGCAAAATTTTACTAGACTTCGCGTTAAAAGTTAATGCAACTACCGTATTTCTACGTGATGCCCATTATTTTATAGCGAAATGTTCATCTCTTTTGAATACCGCTTTGGTCTTAGATCAAAGCTTAATAAAACAACAAATTACATGCATAAAAAAAGACAACTGATGTGTCTTTCAAATAAACCTATTAAAATGATTTATACTTTGGTAGCTGGTCATGTGGTGTAGCCAAGCATTGTTCAGTAAATTTCTGTTTCAACTGTTCACGTTCTGCATCAGGATTCGCCTTCAGTTGGTCGATTGGCATTGCATATACCGTTTCAATAATTTCAAAGATAAATTTACGTGTTGTTTCATCTTCAATTTTATCTGCATGTTCTTTTGCTTGCTTTTGTTCAATGCCATTTTGACGGTCCAAAGTAATTGAACGCGCTGCATTGCCCACACTGACACAATAACCATGCCACTGTTCTGCTGGAGTTAATTGCTTTTTATCTGCACAACCAACTAGCACCAAACCTATTGCAATCAAAAAAACTTTTTTCATCATCGTACTGCGATTAATTTGATGCACACATCATACTGAAAGTTGTTCATTTTGCAAAAAAGAAGCGTTTAAATCAGTATAAGCTGCAATAAAATAATACAAATCATTTACTGCATCGCATGCTATTACCCATTTTCTGACATTTACCGCCTGTAGAAGAAAGATAGGTTGTGCCAGCAACTAAATTATAAGGTTTACCTTTCGCATCCCAACATCTTACACCATTGCAATTCTTCACAGGGATCAGTGCTTCGCTAGCAGCTGTAATGGTTGCATTTGAGGTTGCAGTAGTTGTACCTGTTGATTTCACTGTTTGGGTTGTTACCGTTGGAACATTTTTTTGTTCTTTGTTATTGGGCACGGAAACATTTATTTCACTGGGAGTTGTCACTGTTGCATTTACATTTTTTTTAGTTGGATCAAGTTGAGGATCTTGCTTCTGAGTGGGTGGTGGTGTTGCAGAATAAGTCGTTACCCCTTTCGAATCGACCCATTTATAATACTCTTTTGCATGTGCTTGGAATGTAAAGCTGAGTAATATTAAGCCTATAGTTGCCAAAAGTTGACTTAAAGTGACAGGTTTCATCTACTCTCTCCAAAAAATGTCATTAATCTATATATTTATCAATAGCTTATTTTTATTTTAGCATATTTTTAAAAATACCTAGCATAAAAAAACCTGCTTTATTTTCATAAAACAGGTTTTCTAAAAAAGCTTTAAAAACGCCAATTATAGAATACGTCAATGGCTCTCTCTAAAGATTGACTTGCTTCTAAGTATAAACGGCGATTCATTTGATAACGTAAGGTCAATTTATTTACAGGTGTAAAGACACCAATACCATAGCGGATAAATAAATCTGGTGTGATATACCCTGTCAGGCTGACTTGAGTATCATCTCCTGTACCCTGTGCATCCAATGCCAGTCCGCTCAGACCAAAAGTTCGACCAATCTGATTCGTTAACGCCCGTGTTCCTCCTAAGCCCATACTGATGCCTGCGGCTGCAATGGTATTGTTTACATCAGATTTAAAGCCTTCTGTATTACTTAGGCCGCTACTTCCTTCATTGATACGACCTGTGACCAATGCATTCAATGCTTCTTGTTCAGATAAACCTGCATCATTATAAATTTGAACATTTGGAACGGTTGCTGTCCCAGTCACACGTAAACCAACCATACTACCTTGGACTGATTTATTCGCATCAATATCAAGTGTTGGATTCGCAAGTGGACCGTTAAAACGTGCAATTGCGCGGTTCAAATCTAAGCTTTGACCATAAGCTTCAATCTTCACTTTCTGACTTACACCAATCGCACCATTTGCTCGCATTGCAGTTTCTAAACCACGTTGTGATAAATGCAAGCGACCAACCAATGGAATATTACTTTCAAAACCTTGGAAGATCACTTGATTGCCCAATGTCAGAGTCATATCCGCGCGAATATCCCACGGTTTAGCTGCTTTTAATGTCGCAAGTAAATCTTGCCCTTGCTGTACAACTCGTACATCTGGTGAAATATTTACAACTGGTGCGGTAGTCTCTGGCATTGAAATACGCGCGCGAGGAACATCAATTGACCCTTTCAAGCTTAAGCGCTGATCAAATGGATAAACATCAAGGCTTAAATCAGGCTGGACAATTGCAGTGATCATCGGTGCCTGACGAATCAATAGGTTATCACCTTTTAAGGTTAATGCCAGATGGGGTTCCTCTTTCCAGTCAAAACTACCTTTTAATCGCCCAACCCCTTGTCCACTGTTGAACGCACCATCAATACTGGCTGAATCTTGTCGAATAGACGAATAAAGCTGAATGTTGTTTAGATTTACAGGCAGTGAAATCATACTAATTGCGCCATTTTTTAAGCGCATTTCACCTGTAAATTGTGGTTGAGTCAGTGTGCCATTAATTTTTCCAGCCAGTGCAAGCGTGCCCGCCATTGAACGCACATCTTTAATAAATGGCTTGAATACTTTGAGTTGTACATTATCAAAAGCCACTTCACCACGCATTGGCATTCCATTTTGAAATGGATTCACGATCACGTTAGCGTAACCTGTACCAATGTCCGGTGTTTTCATATCCACACGGAATAATAAGCCATCATTGACACTTTTCGCGATTAAGCTCAATTCATCATAGCTGACTGTGGTCGCAATATCTTGAGGATCATCAGGTGCAAGGCCCAATGCTCCTTTACGAGTGACTAAACTTGCATCTAGTTTTGGGCGACTACCTTTAGCCCACGAAGCTTGAGCATAACCATTCAGTTGACCAGTAACTGCTAAACCTTCTGGCATAAATACCGCAAAATCATTTAAATCTAGATTTTTAGTAACAAGTGAAAAATTACCTTTATTTTGGCTAATACGTGCCGATTGATCTAAACAAACCTGACTATGCAGACTTTGCCAACAATGCTGTCCAATATAAAGTTCAGACTGGGCTGTAGAATAAATGATCGCTGCACTTTGATTTTGTACTAAATCAATACGGCGTGATTTAAAGTGACCTTTTTGTAATTGTCCTAACCATTCATTGTTCTGATTGAAACCACCTGCAAGCTGTACATAAAAATTAGATTGGCGATTATTACTTTCAACTTTTAATATATGTGCTTTGCGCGTGCCGCCTAAGTTAATCGTTGCATTTTCTATTTCACGATTACCACTACGTAAATGATCAACTTTGGCAACTAATAATGTAGGTATTGCTTCAGAAGTCGGCAATTCACCCTGAATACGCAGCGATTTAACGCTTGCCACATCCTTAAATGCGAAATTATCCACGGCAATATTTGCTGTTGCTTTTAAACGTGGTTGTGATTGAACGTTTAAAACGCCGTAGGCACGACCTTGCAAACCTGGATAAATCTCATACAAGGCTGGAGCATTTAGTTTCACTCTTAAACTTTGTGCATTGCCTGTGGCTTGTAACTGGTTCTGAGCATAGGCAAAAAATAAGTTATTGGCTTCAAACTGTTGCGGTAAAAAACCTTTCTGGTTGGAGTCTAGCAACAAAGTAAGGTTACCACGACCACGAACAGGTTTATTATTCAGAAAACCTGCCGCGTTTAAATCCCGAATATCGATGCGCTTCAGCTTTTCAGACCAAACACCTTGTGTTTTAACATGCCCTGAGAGTTCACCTTTAAGTGTTGAAACAAAATACTGTGGTTTGAAGCGTACTAAAGATGCATTGATATCCCAACCAAGTTTATCTTTTAGGTTCACAGCACCTGTAGCAAAAATCTTACCTGCCACGCCATCATGTTTTAACTCATTAATTTTTATATATTCTGGTGTTCCTGCCACGTTGATTTTCAACAATCCATTGCCTTGATTTAATGCATTTAATGAACCGCTGTAATCAACTGCAAAACTTTTAAAACCTCCACCAGACTTCTGATCATTAAATATTAAAGCGGCTGTACTTTTGCCTTTTAATGCAACGGTTTCTATACGATCTGACTGAACAATTTGACCTTTTAAATCAATACGATCAAATTGAATGATCTGTCGATTCGGTTTTGCAAAACCAGTTGCTTTAATATCGCCATTTAATAAATTAACAGGTGCAGTAGCAACGACTGTTTGTGGATTAAAATTCTTGGCTTTAAGCTGAGCCTGCCAGGCTAACTGTTGCTTTTCAGTAGGTAGTTTAACTTTTGCTTGCCCAGATAAACTCCCTTTCGCAGCCTGATAACGAAAGTTTTCAACATTCAGTAGATTTGATTTTATATCAAGACGGGCATCATATTTACCCGTTGGTAATAATGCTTTCTCATGAGGTTTCACTGTTGTAGAAACATAGATATCTTGTTGACCTTGTTTTAAGGCGATGTCGGTATGACCGTCTTCGCTAGTCAACCAACCAATATAAGGAACTGCCCGATCTATATTTTTCCATGCCACATTTAATAGCATCGGCTGTGGTTTGTGATCTTTCGATGCAGCTTGATTGAGTTTAACAGCCCAAGTTTCATATTGATCAAAAGCAAGCTGTGCACTTAAAGCTAAACCTTTTTCAATAGACCCAGATGAACTTAAATTAGCATCTAAATTAGGCGGTAAAAAATCCTTTGCGATTTGCGGAACTGTTTTATCTTTAGGATTTAAATGATCCAAACGACCTTGAATATCCCATGAAACATGCTCATGCCAATTGACTAAACCTTTGAGCGCAATAGATCCACCCATTAATTGACCATTAAAATCTTGAATATTCAATTGATTCTTTAGATCTGTCTCCATTAAAGCATTGTATTTACCTTCGGGGATTTTCTCACCTGTCAAATCGGTATCTAGATTTAAAACCAATTTTCGAATATCGCCGCTAAATCTTGCAACACCATCTTTGGCAAATAATTTCTGTTCTTGCAACAAAGGTAAATGATAATTTTTAAAAAGCAGTTCGCCTTGCATCGGTACGTGATCACGCACTGGGTGTATAACAGCCCAACCTGTTAATAAATCTGGGGTCTGTGTTGCGACACCTGCTTTTAATGTATCTAAAGATCCCGCTGCAACAACTTTAATAGTATAAATATTTAAACTTTTTAACGATGGAATAATTAGATCTGCTTTCGCATTAATTGGATATTTACCACTAAAATCCATTTTCCCTGTGGCGTGTTGGACTGCCAAATATCCCATATCCATTTTAGAATCCTTAAACTCTAATTTGGTTCCAGACCATAGGGCATCTTTCAAGTAAATATCATTAAAACCAACTTTCGATGTTTGAGTTTTAATCTCAAGATGATCAAGAGTTGCTTCATCTACACGCAATACGAATGGAAGTTTGATTGCATCAAAGGCAAATGGCTTACCTGAAGGCGATTTTTTGTTGATCACTTTCAGATTACGTACATCAGCATGACTTAAATGTATTTCTTTATTTAAGATTGCGCGCCAACCAAGAGAAACATCAGCACGATCCAAAGTAACATCTACAGCTTTTAATTGAACTAAAACATTCTTAAGGATGATTCCTCTGAGTAAATTCCCACCCTCATATTCATAACGAATCATTTTTTGGCTTTGCATTACCCGATCTAATAAAAAACGACTGCCTTTGTCGGTAGAAATCATAACGATTAAAGAGCTAACCAATAACAAAAGTATGATCGACAAAATTAAAACAACACTTCTCACGATGCGTCGTTCTGGTCTTGGTCCAACTGGTGGCGTTAGTTGCGGTTCTACTTCCGTCATAATCAACCTAAAATTGTTTGAGCTTTTCTAAAGGATGTTTTTAAATTATTAAAGCTGTGAGCCGATGAAAAAATGTAATCGGATCGGGTTATTGTCATTGGAAATACCAGATGCCACATCAAGCCGTATTGGTCCTATTGGTGATCTCCAACGGATACCAACACCAATACTATATTCGGTTGGGTTACTAAACTGTTTGTCATATGAATTACCAAAATCAGAGAAAATTGCTGCTCGCCAACCATCTTTAAACTGATAATTGTACTCTAAAGATCCTACGCCTAAAGCTTGTCCACCGATTTTAAAACCGTTCTCCTCTGGCGAAAGACTTTTGTAATCGAAACCGCGTAAGGACTGGTCTCCACCTGTAAAGAAACGGAGGTTATAAGGCACTTTTTTAAAATCATCTGTGAAAATATAACTGGTGTCAGCTCGACCTACAAATTGGTGATTTTCATTTTCACCCAATGAATAAATAAAACGCCATCCACCTGTCAAAATTGCCATATTTGCATTTGATAATAATGACTCTGTCCCTAATTCAAGCTTGTAGGTTTGCTTAAAACCTTTGGTTGGATTCAAGAGGGAATTACTATTGGTCTTAGAAAGTTCATATCCAAATAACAAGGATTCTTGTTCCGAATCAATCCCTGATACTTTAAAAGCGTCAGGTAATTCATTGATATCAATATCCCCTTTTTTAGTTAGGCGATCTAAACGGTAACGTAAACCAATGATGTGTTGCCAATCACCCAAAGGATTTTTAATAACACGTTCACCACCTAAAACAGCGGACTCAACCAATAAATTAATATCTGGGCCAATGTCATTGCGCTCTTCACGCTCGTAACCACCGACAACATTAAAATAATCATTTAACGGATGTTTATAAGGAATGCTATATCGCCCATCTATAGATTGACGAATTTGTGACACCTCAATGTTGGCATCAAATGCATGACCATACTTATTTACAATTGCTCGTCTGTATTGACTACGCAAACGAGCACCCGTGTCTGTACCGTAACCAATACCAGTTTCTAAACTATTCAAACGGTCGGCATTAAGCGTTACTACGACTGGAATTTTTTTCTCAATTCTCGTTTGCTCTTCTAATTTCTGGCGTTCATCTTCTTCATCATCATGCTCATGTGATAAGGGCATAGAGCGTGCTAGAGCATAGGCTTGAGGGGGTTGACCTCCAGAGAATTGTGTTTCATCAACGACATTTTGCGTCACTTGTTGTGCAGAAGTTACTTTTTGTCTTGCCAATTCTGCTTTCTGTTGACTATTTAGCAATTGAGATTGTTGGATTTTCTGTTGATCGACTAAAGCTTGAAGATCTGGCGCTAACTCTAAAGTAGGCTGAACTGGATTAGGTTTAATCGTATCTACCAATGTGTAATTAAAGTAACGTGTATTCGTTAAGTTATTTGCTAAGGCATTTACACGCCAAAATGCATAGTCATCACCCTCTTTCCAAGGTGCCAAACTATCTAAAACTTTTTGAGTTAAAGGCAATGGCTTAGTTGGATCGCTCATACGATACTCAACTTGTTTAAGTTTATATCGCTCGCCCGTCTCATATTTTAGATTAATTTCAGCTACTTTTTCTGGCTGGGTAATTTTGACATCATGCAAACGCCAATAACTATCAAAAAAACCGTTATCCGATGCGGCATTCACTATCTTTGTTTTTGTTGTTTCATATTTACCGTGATTAAAGATATCCCCTTTGTCTTGTTCTGGGATCAAGCGTAAAACTTGGAAGTGAGGCAGGTTTTCACCCGCACCAGAAAATTCAATATTTTGCTCTTTAATACGGACGGGTTCATTCGGTGTGACAATGACTTTAACTTTATTATCACTTACCCTTTCAAATTTATACGTGGCATTATAATAGCCTACAGCTTGCGCAGCCTGATTGGTCAACACTCTTAACTGAGGTAAAGCGGTGTTAAAGTCTTCAAAAGATTCTTGAGTAAAACTTGATAGTTTTGCTTTTATATTTGCAGCCAACGCAGGAGGCGCGCCAGCGACATCAGCAGTAATACGCGGAATTTTCTCTGCACCCATCAAACTATCTGGGTGAAAACGATTCCATATTTTTCGGAAGAAACCGACTTTTTCTTTAGGCTGATCACTTTGTGTTTGAAACTCTGGTAGTGTTCTACCCGTTTCATTTGCTTCAACGACAATCTTACTGTCGGTTTGAATATCTTGCATCAGCAGATTAATATCCACTGGAGCCTTAGTAATTTCTATCAGTTCAGGCGGTGAAATGTCTTTAATAATTATTGGTGGATTTTTTGACGTACTTTCTCGATAAGCTTGGGCCTCATTTTTTGCATTCTCAGCCTCACGAAAAATTTCATTCGCCATTGTTTGGTCAACAGGGATAACTGGCAAATTTTCTAAATTATCATCAAGCTGAATCGGTTTTAATTCATTAATCTGATTATTAGACTGCTCTTGCTGTTTCAATGCCAACAAGCTGTCTTGTTCGGCTTGATTAGCAAGAGACTGATTTGTACTGCTTGATAAAACAGTTGATGTATCCTGAGTACTTTGATCAGATTTAACTTGATTCAAAGACTGTTGGTCTACGGTTTTATTGTTTGATGTATCTGTTAATTGTTCTTGCGCACAAGCAGCTGATATACAAGAAGTAATTAAAAAAGTTCTACAAATAAGTTTAGGAAAGCTCTGCATTTTAAATATTAAATGCATAGAATGAACCAACGTTAACTGTTTAAAATTAGCTTTAGATGACATGTAGAACTCTAAACTTATTTTTAATTTATCATTTGTGACTGGTGAAAATACTTCAAATCTTTGATTTTCATCCAATCAAATATCAAAGTATCATACATGCATTTTGTAGCATTTTTACAGTACGTCACATTTTTTTATAAAACACAATGAAGTGAACACACAATGAAACAAGATGAGCACTTAATGACATCACGTCGGTTTGCACCGATGTTTTTCACTCAGTTTTTTGGAGCCTTAAATGACAATGTTTTTAAGCAAGCTCTACTTTTAGTGATCACTTATGGTTGGATCCAGCAACAAAGTGCCCCCGTCAGTACACTCAATAATCTAGCTGCCTTATTATTTATCTTGCCTTACTTTTTCTTTTCTGCAACTGCTGGGCAAATTGCTGATAAATATGAAAGATCTCAACTCATTCGTTTTATAAAAATATTAGAAATTATCATTATGTTGATTGGAACCGCGGGGTTCTTGCTTGGAAATTTATGGTTACTACTTTTTGCATTATTTCTGATGGGGACGCATTCAACTTGTTTTGGTCCAATCAAATATGCAATTTTACCAGAAATTCTAAAACAAGAAGAATTGATGTCTGGTAATGCACTTTTCCAATCAGGTACATCGATCGCAATATTATTAGGAATGATTCTTGGAGGTGCAGTTATTGCATCATCGGAGGGAAACTTATTGTGGATTAGTGTCACTGTTGTCATCATAGCTTGCTTAGGCTATTTATGTAGCCGATTTATTTTACCTCAAAAGGTTGCAGCCCCAGATTTACAAATTGACTGGAATTTTTTTCGTACAAGTTTTCAAACTTTAAAATATGCTAAAAGCCTTCCGATCATATTTATTGTTTTGCTCGGTAATTCTTGGTATTGGTTTTATGGCGCAACCTATTTAACTCAAATTCCTCAATTGACCCAACAAAACCTGCATGCTTCTGAAAACGTTGTCAGTTTACTTCTCACCTTTTTCTCTGTTGGCATTGGTGTAGGTTCATTACTGTGCAGACGTATCGGTGGTACAGAGATCAATATTAAAATGGTACCTTACGGTGCGATTGGGTTAACGATCTTTGCTTTGTATTTAGCAGCGAGCCTCTCTTTTGTTCCTGAGCGAACTGGCGATTTACTGAGTTTAAAAGATATTTTTACCCAAGTTGCCGTGTACTATCATGTCATGCTTGCCGTGACTTTATTAGGTATTAGTGGTGGATTTTATATTGTGCCGCTATATGCAATGATGCAAGCTTACTCACCACGTTCTCACCGTGCGCGTGTAGTAGCCGCAAATAATATTCTAAATGCTGTATTTATGGTTTCTTCTGCAGTTTTCTCAATTTTAATCTTAAGCGTTTTAAAAATTGATATTAAAATATTATTTACGATTACTGCAGTTTTAAGTGCAATTTTCTCATTTTGGTTATTAAAGCGTTTAAAACCGTTGTTAGAAAATGCACCCAATACTTTAGAGGATTAATATATGCGTCATTTTACAGGTATCGATAAACTTATTAATTCTTTTGATCAGGCGCTTCGTAGCTTGGTGCCAGGGGCAACTGCTGCTCAGCGATCTAATCCAGCAAATTCAGAACCTTCACAATTATGTGTTAGCGATGCTCGCCATGTAGCAGGTTTAATGCGTGTCAATCATAGTGGCGAAGTCTGTGCACAAGCGCTTTATCATGGTCAGGCGCTCACTGCAAAACTCCCCCATGTTCGAGAAGAAATGCAACAAGCTGCGATAGAAGAACAAGATCATCTCGCTTGGTGTGAAGATCGTTTAAAAGAATTAGACAGTCATACGAGCGTACTCAATCCAATTTGGTATGGTTTATCTTATGGTATGGGCGCAATAGCAGGTATTGCAGGTGACAAATATAGCTTAGGGTTTGTCGCTGAAACCGAACGCCAAGTCAGCCAACATCTACAGGAACATATTCAACAACTTCCATCTCATGATGATCGTTCACGTAAAATTTTAGAACAAATGAATGAAGATGAATTACACCACCGCGATACAGCCTTAAAGGCTGGAGGTGTTGATCTACCTGTACCTGTGCGTATTACCATGACAGCTATATCAAAATTAATGACTAAAACCAGTTATTATTTATAAATAAAAAAGGGGAAATTGTAACTTCATCATTCCCCTTTTTTTATTACTTCAATCAATTTAAATAATTCTATTTAAAAATTAGCGCAACCCACGTTCAGCTTTAAAACGTTCCAAATTTCGAACTGCATCTTGATAACGTGATTGAACTCTGCTGCTATTGATGCGCAAATCATATAAACGTTTTCTATAATCATCACGATCCTTAACAGATAAGTCTTTACGCTCTAACTCTTTTAAATAATAGTTAATATCATTTTGTGAGCGATCAAACTCCGCGTTTGCTTGGTAGTAGCCATTTGCAACTTGATAATATATTCGCAAAGACTCACGTTTGTCTAACGGACAAATACGAAAATCACCACGCCCTTCTAACGCTTCATTAAAAATGGTTTCTGGTCGGCAGTAATAGCCCAAACCTTTTTGGTAACCTTGTTCATAAAGCTTTTGATTCGGCACAATATTGGCTTTTTGACAAGAAGAATAATATTTATCTAATCGAGATTCCCGTCCTGCTGCACCATCTTTTTCTCCAACATTAAACCAATTTGCAGTTTTACATTGTTCAACACTCATGGCAGCACAGCCTGAAAGTAAAATTGTAAAACCTACTAACAATGAAATTTTATTCATGGAATATTGTTCCTATTATTATAGTGTTAGATAGAAATAACGGGATAAGAATTTTTCCTATCGTAATCTAAATCTGGAACCTGCCACAAATCATAAAGTGGAATTTTAACATCTAAGGCTAATGGTAACTTTTTTGGATTAAATTGCATATCTTCTAAAGTCTCCCCCCAAGCAATCACATCAATATCCAAGCTAATATTATGTGATGGACGAACTCGACCAGATTGTGCTTCTAAGTTTTTCAGGGTTTCAGTGATCTCATCAACATTCAGTCGACTTTTTAATAAACAAGCTGAATTCCAATAATCGGCACCAACACGATCCCGACATGGGATTCTATAAATTGAAGAAAATTCCACTATACCTAAGCTTAATATCTGTTGATAAGCAAAAGTGAAATTTTGTTTTTGTTTGAGGTTACTCGCCAATGCGAGCGCAAAAATTGTTTCTGTTGCGTTCAAGGCGAATTCCTACTGCATTGGCTTGTGCAATGATGGCGGGTTTGCGAATGGTGATACTGATCGATTCGATCGTGGGGAAAGTCGTAAATAAACATTCAAGTACCAATTGTGCGGCGTGCTCAATCAGTTTCGGTTTAGCCTCCTGTATAACTTGGGCTGCAAGCTCACAGATTTGCGCATAGTTGAGCGTATCTTCCAACTCATCCGAGTATGCAGCGTGTGATAGATCATTATGAATGATGAGATCTAGCATCAAAGGTTGAATAATTTGGCGTTCCCAGTTGAAACAGCCAACCACAGTATCCACCTTCAACCCTTCAATTATAATGGCATCCATAATGACCTAATGAACCGATAAATAAATTAATGCTTTAAAAACGAAGCAGGTTCAATATTGTGAACCATTTTTAAACGTTGGTCAGCATAAATATCGGTATACGGTGCGAGAACACGCATGAAACGATCAAAATATAGCATTTGCTTGAATAACAAAGCGAAGTCTCGCGGGAATTTGATACCATGACGTTCACCGACAGCCACCATATCCATCATAATGTCATTCAAATCTGCTGGATTGGAACTGAGAATTTCTTGCGGATCTGCCAGTAATACACCGCTAAATAAACGCTCTAAATCATCAGCCAAGACTTGAGTGTCAATTTTATGATGAGTCATGCCCATTTTCAGCATATTCTCAGCCATCGCAACATAATTGGTATGCTGTAATGCATCCATAAATGCCATACATGCTGTCCAAACTTCAGGGTTTAACTGACCAACAATACCAAAATCAATAAAACCAATACGACCATCTTCAAGTAACATCAGATTTCCAGCGTGTAAATCAGCATGGAAACTCTTACATAGCATGAGACTACCAAACCAAGTATTCATTGCAGTAATCAGAACTTGTGTTGGGTCTTTGGCATATTTTTTAACAACATCAAAATCAGTTAATGACACCCCGTACAAGCGCTGCATGGTAAGTACACGGCGCGTTGAAAATTGATGATAAACTTTTGGTGCAGTTGCCGCTTGGTTACCTGACACATTTAAATATTGAATAAAGTCATCCAGATTCTGTGCTTCTTCAATAAAATCAACTTCACGTACCATACGTGTTTTGATCTCATCCACAATTTCAGAAAGCGATGCAAACTTGATTTTTGGAACGGCTTTTTCTAAAAGTTTTGTCGCCCAATGCACCACATTTAAATCAGTGTATAAAATGGTTTCAACACCAGGTTTTTGAACCTTTAATACCACATCTTCACCCGTAACTAGTCGAGCGGCATGGACTTGTGCAATTGAAGCTGAAGCTAGTGGCTTTTCATCGATAAAACTAAAAATTTCATTCAGATTACGGCCTTCAAATTCTTCAGCTAATACTTGTTGGATATAGCTAAATGGTAAGGTTGGCGTTTGATCTAAACAACCTTGGAATTCCTGAACGTATTCACGAGGGAATAAAGACGGCGTACTGGCAATAAATTGACCCAATTTAATATATGTTGAACCAAGCGACTCAAAGGTCTCACGCATAAGCTTTGCATTACTTGGTTTTTCAGTTGCATATTTCACACCTGCTTGTGCCGCAACAATAACTGTTTCACCGATACGTGCAACAGAACGTAATCCATCGAATAAAATATTTCTTTTCATAATCTTTCATTGCCTTACAGATGGTCTTAGTTTAGCAAATTTTGCTCAATTTACCGATCAAGTTGCCTGACAAACTGGACAATTTACATCTTTTTCAAATTTAAGAATGCGTTGCGATAGATTTAAACCATTCCAAAGCAACAATTTTTGCTTTAATGGTGTGAGACCAAGTCCTAAAAACAACAAAGTGTGATGCGCTTGTAATGACGCTATCATTACAGGAGTGGTAGCTAATACACCTGACTCCGCACAACGTAATCCTTCATTGGCATGATCTTCTTTCGGAAACAGACATTCATAACAAGCTGAATCAGCATCCACCATAAACAGTTGCCCTTCAAAACCAATGGCTGACGCACTGATAAGCGGTACTTGATGTTTTCTACACACCGCATTCACTAGATAACGAGTCGTAAAATTATCGCAACCATCCAAGACTACATCTTGATGCTGTACAAGTTCATCAGCATTCGTTTCATCGAATCGTATATTTTGATAGCTAACTTGTATATGCGGATTAATGTCTTTTAGATGCTTTGCCAGTATTTCGGCTTTGTATCGACCTAAATCTTTTGTCGTAAAGGCAATTTGTCTTTGCAGATTACTCATTTCAATCGTATCGGCATCGACAATGGTAATTCTACCTACACCTGCACGTGCCAACAGCTCAGCACTGGTACAACCGATACCACCTGCGCCGATTATTAGCACATTGGCGAGTTTTAGTTTTTCTTGTGCTTCGATATCCCAACCATCTAATAAAATCTGACGACTATAGAGATGCATTTCCTCATTACTTAGCTCAAATTCGTTTTCCAAATGGTCTGACACGGGACTTACTTCTTTATCATCAAAAGTGTTCATGATTTTAAGTCGATGCGGGTTCTGAGGAAAGTAATAAATTAGAACGAACACTGTTTTCTTTTGACAAAAAGCGATTTTACCCCAATATTTTTCTTACTCTTTAACTGAACCATACCGGGTTTGTCGGAGACTTTTTATTTAAGTTAGGCCACCTGACCTAACGGGTTAATCTTATCATAAGACATTGCTTCGAACTCAAAAGGCGATACATAACCCAGTGCACTGTGTACACGCTTTTTGTTGAATCAATCAACCCAACTTAATGTCGCAAGTTGTACATCTGCTAGACCTTGCCAATCTGCTTTTAAATATTCAATCACCTCTGTTTTGTATAAACCATTCACCGTTTCAGCCAGAGCATTATCGTATGAATTACTGTTCGTATTAGCTGCAGTGTAAAAATAACCCTCTAATGGCATTTAAAAACGCCCCCTTTCTTAACACGCTAAACACCTTGTATACCTAGCTTTTGCATCAATCGAGCAACTGTACAGCGCGCAGCAACATAGCCTTGATGTTTCAGTTTTTGCCAAACTTTACGTACACCATATCGACCTGAACTTTCCTTCCAAATTCGTTTAATTTGTTCAGCATGGATGCAAGTCATGTAAATCTCGTTTCGCTTGATGTTCCCTTGCGAAGCAATGCTTCTCATCACAGAGGACTAGAGTTCGGTAATAGGTTGAAGCTGCGATAGGTAAAATTCTACAAATTGCCTCAACACCATATAACGCCTTATTATGGATAAAATCCATCACTATTTGTGTGGGCGGTCGAGCTGCGCCTGGCCGAAAAAAGCGGCTGCTTTACGTAGAATGTTATTAGCACGATGCAGTTCTTTATTTTCATTTTCCAGTTGTTTGATACGTTCTTGATCTGAAAATTGTTGTACTTTGATTGGATTTTGTTGATCTAAGTATTTTTAATGCTCTCATATCAGGACAGTTAATTTCCAGCAAATCCAGCACAGTTGCTGTTGCTTAGGGTTTCTTTCAGTTGTTAAAACAAGAAAGAATTAAGAAGAAAATATATCACAAAAACTGAAGCCAGGTCTAATATCTTTGAATATATTGAGGTGTTCTGCAGTTCAAACGCGGCCTAGTTCCAACGGTCAACGTTCTTCATTAGATTATGAGAGGGTCTATCAAAAGATGGTTATGTGTGTCTAGAATTTTGGTGACTATTCACATTTTTGTTCCATGATTCATGGTTACTTATTACTTATGTTACTATGTCAGGAGCGATACAAGAATTAAGGTAAGCTTATGAAAATAGCGAATACGAAATTACTAGCTAGTGCTTTTATGGCCCTAACTTTAACTATGCTTAGCCCTGCCGTACTTGCAAATGATAACAATGATATACGAAAGACTGTTGTAGTTAAGTTTGCTAAAAAAGCTGACTCTGCAAATTATTACGGAAGGCTAGATGGATACAAGTATGATTCCTACAAATTTTATGCTAAAAAAGGGCAAAAGTTAAAAGTGAAGTTGACTGGAGGAAATGTTGAAACTTACTTATGGGGTAATCAATTAAAAGACTCCATCAATCTTGGAGAATATTCTTCAGAGCTTGATGATAATGGTATTTATATTTTACCTGCTTCAGGTGAGTATGAAATTAGAGTATTACAACCTAGATCACAGGCAAGAAAAGATAAAAAACCTCAATACTGGATGAGTATTAACATTAAATAAAGACTTGCTAGATTCGTTTAAATTTTTATACAAGGGTTCAAAAACTATTGCCAGTTAAGCAGGGCGTGATTTTTACGCATATATGTTTATGTTATTAAAATGATATAGATGACTTGTTTAATACCCTGAGGAATAATTTAATCTGTTTAATCTTGCAGTGCGTTAGTCACGTTTCTTTTAAAAGTTGATTATATCTTTCAGCCTAAACGTCGTGATATTCAAGCCCTTTTGATAGGAATTTGCAGGGGAAGCACAGGCGCAACTTGTCTTAAATAATGGTAATTCCTTATTTTTAAAATAGAGAACGCCCGATGAAATTCATTAGGCGTTTACTTTAAATAAGTATCAGCTTATTTTTTAACTAGATGTACTTATCAAGCACGATTCTTTTTCTCAATTGCCTTTAAAAAATCAATCTTACTATTTTTGACTTTTCACACCATTTTGTTCAATTTGTACTGCGGCTTGCCAGCTAGGTAGTTGGCTTAAACCTGCTACATAACGTTGGATATGGGGATAATTTTCACCTTGTCCCATATGATGAACTAAAGCATGTAGTCCAAAGCCCATCATAAAGTCAGCACCGGTTAAACGGTCTGCCACTAGAAATTCTTTATCTTTTAAATATTCATTTAAATAGCTAAATACTTTATCAAACTCAACTTGAGTATAATTTTCTAAAAATACCAACTTCGTGCCCTGCTTGGTTTCAATCGCATTAAACGTTTTTAACAAAAATGGCAGCATGGCAGAGCTTTCTGAGAAATGAATCCACTGTAGATAATCGACATAGGTAGGTTCATCCATATCTGGTGCTAAATGCGGCGCAAGTTGCTGAATTAATAACTCAACGATTGCGCCTGACTCTGCAATAACTTTGCCATCCCATTCCAATACTGGAGATTTCCCTAAAGGATGGATGGTTTTTAAAGAGTCAGGGGCCAAATGCGTGCGTGAGTCACGATAATAGCGTTTCAGCTCATAGGGCTGCTTGATTTCTTCAAGTAACCACAAAATGCGAAAAGAACGTGATTGATCTAAATGATGTAGTGTAAGCATGATAATTCCTAATTTTTAAATTTTTACAACCACTTTGCCAAAGTTTTCGCCTTTCAACATACCATTGAAAGCATTGATCGTGTTATCTAAACCTTGCACCATATGCTCTTTATATTTGATTTTTCCATCTTTCAACCATTCAGACATTTGCTGATAGAATTCCGGATACTGACTGCCATAATCATCAAAAATAATAAAGCCTTGCATGCGAATACGCTTTTTTAAAAGGGTGGAAATAAAGCCCGGTAAACGGTCTGGCCCTTGTGCTTGCTCGGTAGCGTTATACTGGGAAACCACACCACACACCGGTACACGTGCCGCAGAGTTAAGCAATGGCCATACCGCATCAAACACTTTACCCCCGACATTCTCATAATAAATATCAATACCATTGGGAGCTGCTTGTTGTAATTGTTCTGCAAAATTTTCATCATGATGATTGATACAAGCATCGAAGCCGAGTTCTTCTACAGCATAACGGCATTTTTCAGGCCCACCTGCGATGCCAACCACGCGACAACCTTTAAGTTTGCCAATCTGTCCAACCGTAGCACCAACAGGTCCCGTTGCAGCTGCAACGACTAAAGTTTCACCGGCTTTAGGCTGACCAATGTCCAACAGCCCCATATAAGCAGTAAATCCTGGCATTCCCAAAATACCCAATGCCCAAGATGGATGTTCAGGTTGCATACCTAAGCTTTGACATGCAGTCCCATTAGAAATTGCGTAGCCCTGCCAGCCATTTCCGGAAAGAACCCACTCGCCTTCTTTGAATTTTGGGTTTTTAGAGGCCACCACTTGACTGACTGTTCCACCGACCATCACTTCGCCAATTTCAACCGGTGCTGCATATGAAGGAGCATCACTCATGCGACCACGCATATAAGGATCGAGTGACAAGTAAATGGTTTTTAACAATATCTCGCCTTGTTTAAGTTCATTGAGCTCAACTTGCTCAATACGAAAATCGCTGTGTTTTGGCTCACCCACTGGCCGTTTAGCTAAAACGATGCGTTGATTAATAACTTGTTTCATACATATAACCCCATGTTTTATTTAGAAATATTTCTCTTCACAATCAAAAATTATGATTAAAATTTCTTTACATCCATTGTAGATGAGTTATAATAAAAAACAATACGACTGGTCTATTTTTTACAATAGAGTAAATAATTAATATGAAGCCTAATCCTATTAAAAAGTCTGAAGCAAAGCGCTTACACATTCTTAACACCAGTTCAGACCTGATTTTGCATAAAGGTTTTACTGGCGTAGGATTACAGGAAATTTTACAGAGCTGTGAAATCCCTAAAGGCTCGTTTTATCATTATTTCCAATCCAAGGAAGCTTTCGGATGTGAATTGGTACAGCATTATGTGGATAATTACCAAGTCCGTTTAAATGATGTATGGCGTAGTGATAAATCCCCTTATCAAAAGCTGATTGAGTATTTTAATTTATGGATAGAAGATCCTGAAACACAGTGTGGTTGGGCGGATAGCTGTTTAATTGTGAAACTTGCCGCAGAAGTTGCCGATCTATCTGAAGATATGCGCTCCATTATGTCCGCTGGCGTCGATGATGTAATCGAACGTATTGCTGGTTTAATTGATTTGGGTAAACAGGATCAATCTATCCAAGCAGATACTGAGACCTCGACTTTGGCACAAGTACTTTACCAAATGTGGTTAGGTGCAGCATTACTGAGTAAGTTGCAAAAAGATAAAACACCATTACATCAAGCGCTGAGAGCAACTAAATTTCTATTAAAAGGTGAAGATTCATAAAAATTAAAGGGGCTTAGGAAGTTAAACATATTACAAAGTATGGTAACTTCCTAAGCCCCTAAAAAAATAACCTCCCTTCCTGTATATAGAAAAATAAAGGAAGGAAAGCTATTCTCCCAGGCCCTTCACCATTAAATGAGGGTTATTTTGCTTATTGCACCAGTTGCTCAGAGTCAAAAGTTTATTCACTACTCAGCACCACAACAGGCACTCGCTACTCTTTATTTCAACAATTGAAGTAATGCTGAGGCAGTTGCAGCAGAAGATGCTGGATTTTGTCCAGTAACCAGCAAGCCATCTACTTGAACATGTACTTGCCAATCATCTACTTTAGAATAATGACCACCGTTTTCTTTAAGCATGTCTTCAACTAAAAATGGTACAATTTCAGTCAAACCTACCGCATCTTCTTCAGTATTGGTGAAGCCAGTCACAGATTTACCGCTAACTAAAGGCTTGCCATCACTGGTTTTTACATGACGAAGAACACCTGGGGCGTGACACACTGCTGCAACAGGTTTGCCAGACTGAATCGCCTGTTCAATCAGAGAAATTGAGATCGGATCTTCTGCTAAATCCCACAATGGGCCATGACCGCCTGGATAAAAGACTGCATCATAATCAGCTACAGAGATTTCGCTAAGTTTATGCGTCTGTGCCAATGCTTGCATTGCAGTTGAATCAGCTTCAAAACGATGAGTGGTTTCAGTTTGTGCTTCTGCTAAATTACTTTTCGGATCTAGTGGTGGCTGCCCACCTTGAGGCGACGCCAGGGTAACTTCAGCACCAGAGTCAATGAAGGTGTAATACGGTGCAGCAAGTTCTTCTAGCCAGAAACCTGTTTTCTTACCAGTATTACCAAGCTGATCATGTGAGGTTAAAACGATTAAAATTTTCATGTTATTTCTCCGATATTTTTCAAGATTGAGTAGCATTGTTGCATGATCACTTGTCGTGTAGCGTGACCATGACAGATACGCTTATTTAGATGCTCGCCTCGAGAATTTGGCGACTGATCTCTAATGAAACATTTTTACGTTCGCCTAGCTGTGTAAGATTGTGTGATTTAAGTTGCGTAATGATGATCTCAATATCTGTCTCCCCCAGTCCATAATCGCTAAGACGGGTCGGCAATCCAAGTTGCTCAAAGAAGGCTCGAGTACGAGCAATAACAGTATCAATACGTTGTTCTTCATCACCTTCGACAATCTGCCAGACACGAGCTGCATACTGTAGTAATTTTTCTCGCTTCTCTTGACGACGCACTTGTAGATTGGCCGGCAACACAATGGCCAAGGTACGAGCATGATCAATACCATGTAAAGCCGTGAGCTCATGGCCAATCAAATGGGTTGACCAATCTTGTGGTACACCAGCTCCAATTAGCCCATTCAGTGCCATGCTAGCAGCCCACATCAAATTCGCACGCGTGTCATAATCTGCTGAATCTTCTAAGATTTTCGGTCCAATCTCAATCAGAGTTTGCAATAGACCTTCGGCAAAACGATCTTGTACTTGTGCATTGACAGGGTAAGTTAAGTACTGTTCCATGACATGAACAAATGCATCGACCACGCCATTTGCTAACTGGCGCGTTGGCAAGCTAAAAGTTTTATTCGGATCCAGTACGGAAAATTGCGGAAAAACATAGGGGCTGCTAAATGACAATTTGGCTTGGGTCGATTTTCTGGTGACTACCCCACCGCTATTCATTTCTGAACCAGTTGCCGGAAGGGTGAGAACACTCGCAAAAGGCAAAGCTTGAGTAATTTTAGTACCATGGGTTTCTAAAATCTCCCATGTATCCCCTGTATAATTGACTGCTGCTGCAATAAATTTAGTACCATCAATTACCGATCCACCACCGACAGCCATCAAGAAATCAATCTTTTGTTCACGAATCAGCTCTACAGCTTTCATAAGGGTTTCATAACTCGGATTCGGCTCAATTCCGCCAAATTCATGAATTTCTCTTGCACCTAATGCTTCACGCACCTCAGCTAAAGTACCATTCTTACGTGCACTTTCACCGCCAAACAACATTAATACTTTTGCTTCTGTAGGTACATAGTCATTGATTTTAGCTATTGTATCGCCACCAAAAATAATGCGGGTCGGATTATAAAAGTTAAAATTCAGCATATTTTTATCCTAGGATGATCAGCTAATTGATTTGAAAAACCACCGTTATTCATCAAATAAACTTTAAAAAATTGGACAACACTGCGGCTTTTGACTGCACCATGTGCTAACTATACATAAAAATAGACCAGTCGTCTATTTTTTTTAAAATTATTTTAGCTTACCGACTTGAGTGATGGTTAAACACATTCAGGCTTGTTCTATACCACTTTTATTATTGATGTATTTTCACGAGCGATAGTTGGATGGAAGGTATCAACACGTATGACTACTGACATGGTCGTGAACGCATTGGCTAAAACAGTGAATGGCTCATACAAAACAGAGGTGATTGAATATTTAAAAGCAGATTGGCACGGTTTAGCAGATGTACAAATGCGACAGTAAATTAGATAGATTGGTTCAATATAAAGCATGTACATAGCTGCATTCGTTTATTTACCCTGTTTTGATATTGACCCATTTAAATGATGAGATTAAGCCAATAAATAAAGTAGCCCAACTTGAATAAAAAGCCTCTGACAAACCTCACAGGGTTGAAGTGCTGCCTTTCATTCAAAATTTCAGGCAGCACCCTCATACATTTAAGCGTCGGTTTAAGCTGGTAGTTTACTCGCCAAAACATCTACTTTTTCAATAGACGGTGGCTCTGAAAATAGCTCTTCGGCCTGAGCCATCAACGCAGCTGCAACCTTGCCAGATAAATGTGCTTGGCGACCTTCCTCATCAGGGAATGCATCAAAAATACCAAATGTTGTAGGTCCAAGACGTAGGCCAAACCACGCAACTGTCGCAGGTTCTTCCATTACAATAGGTAAACCGCCTTTAAGGAAAGCTTCCACTTCGTCTTCTTTACCTGGTTTAGCTTCAAGACGGACATATAAAGCTGTTTTAAGCATGACTAAAACTCCACAATTGATTAGAATTCAAACTGATTCTGACATTAATAATTTATGCATATCAGAAAGTTTTGTTGTACAAAGGTTAAAAACCATTTTCCATAGCTGAGCCAAAATTTGGATGTTTATTTCGACATAATGCTATGAATTTATTCAAGTTAATATCATTAACATTTGAATTACAAAATCAAGATATGAGATGATTAACTTCAATCTTAGTTATACAAGGATCAATTGAATCTACCTTAGATTTATAAGCTGACCTCTTCATCTGGAAATTATATTGCTCAAGAAGCATTCAAGAACAACATGTATATCCTCATATCTATGAAAGTTCTTTTGCTAGGAATTTGCTGTGAAACTCTATATGTTTCTCTATAAAGCTCGCAATGAAGTAATAGCTATGGTCATACCCTTCTCTTAGGTTAAGTGTAAGAGGATATTCTTGTTCCAAACAAATATCACTCAGAAGCTTAGGCCTTAACTGTTCTTCAAGAAAATCATCAGCTGTTCCCTGATCGACTAAAATAGGTAAATGAACTTCAGCGTTTTTGATTAATTCAATCGCATCATAGCTTTTCCATAAAGTTTCGGTTTCACCTAAGTAGTGTGTAAAAGCCTTTTTCCCCCAAGGTACTTGGCTAGGTGCAACAATTGGTGCAAAAGCAGAAATACTTTTATACAGCTCAGGATTTTTTAACCCAATTACTAATGCACCATGACCACCCATGCTATGCCCCATAATACTTTGGACTTGATTGGTCGGAAAATTCAGGTCAATCAGATTTCTGAGCTCTTCCACAATATAATCATACATTTTGAAATGCTGTGACCAGGGTGCTTGTATTGCATTTACATAGAATCCTGCGCCTTGGCCTAAATCATAATCTGCATGATCTGGTACATCCTCTCCACGTGGGCTGGTATCTGGTGCAACAATAATGACTTTATGTTCAGCCGCATACTTTTGTGCTCCGGCTTTAGTAATAAAGTTCTGTTCGTTGCAAGTCAGTCCTGATAACCAATATAAAACTGGCAACCGCTCATCTTTGTCATGAGGTGGCAGATATATTGAGAATTTCATTGAACAATTTAATGCTGTTGACTGATGGCGATACACTTCTTGCGATCCACCAAAAGAAGCATGTTTCTCAATTATTTCCATAATCAATTACCTATGTTGAGCAAGACTTCATGAGAAATCGAGTAAACAAAGAGTCTCATATTCTCCACAGAGAATAGTGATAAAGATTTAAAATGTAGGCAGGTTTATTGAACCTATACACGATACCTACACAGACAGATCGGTTTTACAGATAATGTGCCGTTTTAGAGGATTCCATGCATGTCATTCATGATGCACATGCATGGAAAACTATAATGTCTGACGCAATTATTCGTAATGAATTACAGTACGAATTGACTTACCTTCATGCATTAGATCAAAGGCTTTATTGATCTGATCCAAGCCCATCGTATGTGTCACAAATGGTTCTAATTGAATTTTACCTTTCATGGCATCTTCAACCATTCCAGGAAGTTGCGTACGACCTTTTACGCCACCAAAGGCAGAACCTAGCCATTTACGACCAGTAACCAGTTGGAATGGACGGGTAGAGATTTCCTGACCTGCGCCAGCTACACCAATAATTACGGATTGTCCCCAGCCACGGTGTGCACTTTCAAGGGCTGCACGCATCACATTCACGTTGCCAATACATTCAAATGAATGATCTACACCCCAACCAGTCATTTCGACAATGACTTGCTGGATTGGTTTATCGTAGTCTTTAGGGTTTAAGAAGTCCGTTGCACCAAACTCTTTTGCCAGCGCAAATTTATCTGGATTCGTGTCAACCACAATAATACGTCCTGCTTTAGCTTGACGTGCGGCTTGTACGACTGCCAGACCAATACCACCTAAACCAAAGACCGCAACACTATCACCTTCTTGTACTTTAGCTGTGTTGTGTACTGCACCGATACCCGTTGTGACACCACAACCCAGTAAGCAGACATGTTCGTGATTGGCTTCAGGATTGATTTTAGCCAATGATACTTCTGCCACTACCGTGTATTCACTGAACGTTGAGCAGCCCATATAGTGGTAAATCGGTTGACCATTGTAGGAAAAACGAGTGGTGCCATCTGGCATTACGCCTCTACCTTGAGTTTCGCGAACGGAAATACACAAGTTCGATTTTCCAGATTTACAGAATACGCACTCGCCACATTCAGCGGTGTAAAGTGGAATTACATGATCACCTGGTTTGACGCTAGTCACGCCTTCACCAACCTCAACTACGACACCAGCACCTTCATGCCCGAGAATAGCCGGAAAAACACCTTCAGGATCATCGCCAGATAAAGTAAATGCGTCTGTATGACACACACCGGTATGGGAGATCTTGATTAATACTTCACCTTTCTTCGGTGGTGCAACATCAACTTCAACAATTTGAAGAGGTTGACCAGGACCAAACGCAACGGCAGCACGTGACTTCATGGAATAATTCCTTATACAGATCTATTTTAAATATGATTTTAGAATCTTGGCGATTTCAGCCAATTCTTCTTTTCGTTGTTGTTCTGTGGTTTCACCTGATACTAAAGTGTCCTTTAAATGAACCTCCAGCATTTCATTCATTAAACCATTAATAGCACCACGCACAGAGCATATTTGTTGCAGAATTGCACCACATTCCACATTGTCTTCTAACGCTTTTTCAATCGCTTGCGTCTGACCTTTGATCCTTCTGACGCGTAGAAGAATCTTTTTTTTGTCTTCAACCTGATTAGGCATCAGACCTCCTTATTTGCTAGCTTTTATACTATAGTACCCCATAGTATCAAAAAAGCAATAATTTTTATAAATCGAAAAATCAAAAAGCTCTTTAGCGTAAATTTTCTATCCCTGTTTTTTAGTTTTTTTAAATTAACATCATAGAGCTTATGCGAAAGTCATAAAAAAAATGGGACTTTTAGTTCCCATTTTTTATTTTGGCTCATGTTCTTTGTAATGCTGTAACCTTTTAGAATTATGTTTCAAATTTTAGCCACTTTGTAGATACTTTGAACGTTTCAAACCTTGAAAATACTACCGACAGTTTAGATTAAAGTGCCTTTACAGACTGTACTAGAATATTTTTAGTGAGCGGATGATATTTATTATTCATTATTTAGGAATTATTAAATCCTATAAATATCATTTATTGGATTATTTGACTTTGGTACTGTGCATATCATCCCCCAGTTAAGAATAAGGAACAACTATGAATAAGATGATGAATGCTCTTATCCTAGAAAATTTTGGTGATCATGAATTTAAACGTGTAGAACTCCCTATACCTCAACCAGAGGCTGGGCAAGTTCTAGTACGTGTTCATGCTAGTGGTGTAAACCCTATTGATTATAAAATTCGTCTTGGTGAAGCACCATATGCTATGCCAGAGCTTCCTGCCGTGTTGGGAACAGATATGGCTGGGGTTGTAACTGCTGTTGGTGAAGGTGTCACCCACTTCAACGTTGGAGATGAAGTTTACGGTCTGATAGGTGGCGTTCGTGGTCTTCAAGGATCTTTAGCAGAATATGTTGTAGCAGATGCCGATCTGATTGCATTAAAGCCACGCAATATCTCTATGCGCGAGGCAGCAGTACTACCATTAACGTTCCTCACTGCTTGGGAAGGTTTAGTGGATAATGCGAAGGTCCAACCAGGGCAAACTGTACTGGTTCAGGGTGGTGCTGGTGGCGTTGGTTATATGGTTGTTCAGCTTGCAAAAGCACTTGATGCAAATGTTTGGGCGACTGGTCGTACAGCTGATCAATCACTGATTTCAGAACTCGGTGCAACACCTCTCGATTACACAACAGCATCTTCCGATGACATTATTGCTGCAAGCCCTGAGGGTCAAGGTTTTAACATTGTTTACGATACTGTGGGTGGTCCAGTACTCGATGCTTCACTTTCCATGACAACTCACTATGGCCACATTACCAGCTGTGCTGCATTTGGTCATCATAATTTAGCAAGTTCATCTCTACGGTGTGCCACACTGTCTGGCGTATTCGTCCTAATGCCGATGTTAACAGGCAATCGCCGTGCTCATCATGGTGATATCCTTAAGATCGCGACTCGTCTTGTTGAGGAAGGTAAACTGCGTCCTATTGTTGATCCTCGTCATTTTACTCTAGATCAAGCGATTGAGGCTCATGATGCTGTTCAAGATCGCTCTGCCAATATTAAGGTCGTGATTGATGTCATTTAACGCACTTCAGGCCAAGACTTGGCGCTTCAATTCTATTGGAGATACAGATGTTCTAACATTAGAAACACTTCCTGTGGCTTTACCAGCCGCAGGAGAAGTTCTAATCCAGATGAAAACGATCGGACTCAACCGGGCTGATGTGATGTTTCGGCGTGGTACTTATATTCAAAAGGCAGTATTCCCCTCTCGTCTGGGATATGAGGGAGCAGGCGTAGTTCTGGCGATAGGTGAAGGTGTACGCCAATTTTCTCCAGGAGATGCAGTATCGATTCTTCCAACTGACAATCTAGCCAAATATGGGACATATGCGGACAAGCTTCTGATTCCAGAAACTTTTTTAGTTCATAAACCCGATAGTTTAAGCTGGGAAGAAGCTTCTTCAATCTGGATGCAGTATTTGACGGCTTGGGGTGGTGTAATCCATGCTGGTGGCGTTTCGAAAGGAAAAACGATCTTGATCACAGCAGCTTCAAGCAGTGTAGGACTAGCTGCGATACAGATCGCTGAAGCAGCGGGTGCTAAGGTCATTGCAAGTACACAGACGATAGAGAAAAAGCAACGCTTATTAGATCTCGGTGTTAAAAATGTTATAGCCAGTGAAGATGAACCCGATTTGTATGAGGCGCTTGTTTTACGTTTGGGTGGAGAACATCTTGATGTCGCCTTCGATGCTGTAGGAGGACCTCATATTGAACAGATTACCAAAGCGATGTCTGTAGGAGGAACGATGGTTATGCATGGTGCACTTAGCCCTGAGATCACACCATTTCCCCTTAAAGTTGCGTTACGCAAGAGTTTAACTATGCGAGGTTTTTTGTTCCTTGAGGTTCTGCATGACCCTGTTCTAAGGGAGCAAGCCAGACGATTTATTCTGAGCAGTATAGGTGCAGGATATCTTCGTCCAGTGATCGACCGTTGCTTTAACTTTGAGGACATGCATGACGCTCAGCGCTATCTTGAATCAAATCAGCAAATAGGAAAAATTGTAGTTACTCTAGATACGTGATGGTCTGATCTGATTCAGGTTTCTATACGGCCCAACACTTCCGCTAAGTAATCAAACAATGCTCGGATTCGCAAAGGTGTCGGGCCCCGCTGTGGACGATATAAATACAGGCGCCAAACAGGAGAGGTTTCCTCATGAAGTATCTGAATGAGCTTACCACTCCTAAGCCACGGCAAAACTAGAAATCCAGGCATGTGTCCGAATCCGACTCCAGCGAGAATCGCTTGAAATTCAGCTTCTAGATCATCTGTAATAAAACGGGGCTTTGATGGCGTGAAGCTTCGACTTTCGGTGAATGTCCATGGCCAGTAACGTCCTGTTTTATGATCGATTAATGCTGTTAGAGGGTATTTATCTAGGTCAATAATTTTTTTAGGCATTCCAACCTTATCAATTAACTTTGGCGTACCCACAGAATAAAAGTTCACTTTAGCCAATTCCCTTGCCACATATCGATTGTCCGGCAAAAATCCAAATCTGATCCCGATATCTATTCGCTCATCGATCACATCCGAGTGTGAATCTGTTAGCACACAATCCACGACAATATCTGGATAACGTTTGGCAAATTCTGCTAGTGCAGGTACTACCAATTTACGCCCTAACACAGACGACACAGTAAGACGGACAGTCCCACGCATTTCATCTCGTTTTTCCTTGGTGTCTTTTACAAACAAAGCATCGATCGATCCCACCGCAAAACGTGCTTGCTTTGCCAGACGCTCTCCATCAGCGGTAATTTTAATTTGTCGAGTACTCCTGTAGAACAGAATCTCTCCGCGCTGCTCTTCTAGCTCTTTTATTGCCCGTGTCACTGCCTGTGGGGAAATACCCAGCTGAGTTGCTGCCTCTTTAAAATTTCGAGACTCTGCTGCGACACAAAAGATACGCATCATTTCCAATTTGTTATGCATGACCAATCCTGTGTTATGGCAATTATTCCGTAAATAGGAATTCTGAAAGATAATATTATTCATTTATTATACTTAACAAGGCTGTAATACTTAATCCATCAAATATGATTGACAGATAGGTTGAAGGTTACTTGTATGAATAATATAGAAAATAAAGTTGTTGTGATCACTGGTGCAAGTAGTGGTTTAGGTGAAGCTACTGCTCGCTTACTTGCTAAAAAAGGTGCAAAAGTTGTACTTGGTGCTAGACGTACTGAAAAATTAGAGGCTATTGTTCACGACATTCGTGCTGAAGGTGGTCAAGCTGAATTTATTGGTATGGATATAACCAAACCACATGAAGTACAAGCACTTATTGAAAAGGCATTAAGCGCATTTGGTCAAATCGATGTAATGGTAAACAATGCTGGATTAATGTCTATTGCACCATTAAGTGAGCTAAAAGTTGATGAATGGGATCGTATGATCGACATTAATATTAAAGGTGTTCTTTATGGTATAGCAGCGACACTACCTGTTTTCCAAAAACAAAACTTTGGACACTTTATTAATCTCGCATCTGTTGCAGGGATAAAAGTATTTAGTCCAGGAGGTACTGTTTATAGCGGTACTAAGTTTGCTGTAAGAGCCATCTCTGAAGGACTTCGTCATGAAGTTGGGGGAACAATTAGAACGACGACTATTGAGCCTGGTGCAGTTGAGTCAGAACTAAAATTCGGTTCTTCTCATAAAGAAAGTTCAGAGTTTGTTACTGATTTCTACAAACAAGCCATACCAGCTGACTCAGTCGCTCGAGCAATTGCTTATGCAATTGAACAGCCTGCGGATGTAGATATTAATGAAATTGTTTTACGCCCAACGAGCCAAGAGTTTTAATAATTGAATAACAAAAAATGGGAGCACCTCGCTCCCATTTTTACTATATTTTTAAAGTTAAGGACAAATCTATGAAAGCCGTATCGTATGTTATCAATCACCATGATGATTTTAAAAATTCATTGGTAGATATTGAAAAAGCGAAGCCTACGCTTAAGGAGCGTGATGTACTGGTAAAAGTTCAGGCAATCTCTGTGAATCCAGTGGATACCAAAGTGAGAAAAAATTCGTCTGAAGCAAATAATCGTATTTTAGGTTGGGATGCCGTTGGGGAAATTATTGAAGTTGGCTCAAAAGTTACCTCTTTTAAAGTAGGAGATTCTGTTTGGTATGCTGGTGATTTAACCCGAAATGGTAGTAATGCTGAGTTTCAAGCAGTCGATGAACGAATTATCAGTCTTAAACCAATTACAGTATCTAATGCAGAAGCAGCAGCATTGCCATTAACTGCTATCACGGCATGGGAAATGCTGTTTGATCGGTTTCAAATTTCAGAAACAGAAGTTGGCAGTATTTTAATTATTGGCGGTGCAGGTGGTGTAGGATCAATCGCTATCCAACTCCTAAAAGCAAAAACAAATCTGACCGTTATAGCAACAGCTTCACGTGAAGAAACGAAATCTTGGGTGGAATCACTTGGTGCCGACCATGTCATCGACCATAGCAAAGATTTAAACGAACAAATCGAAGCACTAGGTATTGAAAAACCAAAATACGTATTCTCTACAAATCATACAGAAACATATACCAAGCAAATAGTTTCTCTGATTGCACCACAAGGCAAGCTTGGATTGATCGATGATCCACAAACATTTGATATTATGCCGTTTAAGACTAAATCTATTTCTATCCATTGGGAGCTGATGTTCACCCGTTCAATGTATGAAACTGATGATATTGAAAAACAAGGTGAACTGTTGCAACAGGTTGCCCAATTAGTTGACCAGCAAAAAATTAGAAGTACCCTCAACCAAAATCTAGGCAAAATTAACGCTGCAAACTTGGAGAAGGCGCATAAGTTGCTTGAATCAGGTAAGTCAAAAGGCAAAATTGTACTAGAAAACTTCTAAAACAAACTCAAGGTGAAATAATGACTATTTCAGTAATTGCGAACATTAAGGCAAAATCAGATCAAAAAGAGACGTTAGAAGCGCTTTTAAAAAGTGTAATAGAGCCTACGCTTCAAGAAGAAGGATGCTTGAAATATGAGCTTTATATTAGCGAAAATGACTCGAGTAGATATTTCTTCTTAGAAGAATGGCGTAGCAGAGAGGATTTAGATATCCATCTAGCCTCTGATTATATTCAAAGTTTATTTGGTAATATCCAATCGCTCATTGAATCAAGTGATATTGTAGAAATCAAAAAAATATAGCTGTATACGGACGTTATGATGAAGTATTTTTCAAATTAACATAGAGACTTAGAAAGTTAATATAAAAATGGGAGCTCTAAGCCACTACTGTCCCATAGTTTGCTTTAAATAAAAAAACCTGAGTCTAAATAGTTAAAATATGAGTGCAAACAAACACTTTAACTATAAAGGACTCAGGTTTTGTCACATCAGAATACCGTATTTCATCAATTACTCAAACCCATTCTAAGACAAGATTTTGAACGTCTGACTAAACTGCACCACTCTGGGCAAAAATTAAGATCAGCCACTCGCTGGGATCAGTTTGTTGCCATATTGATGTCCCAACTTTATTGTCGGCAAAGCTTAAGAGACATTCAATCCAATCTCGAATCCCAGCAGGAAAAGCTTTATCACCTTGGTGCCAAAAGAATTGCACGAAGTGCGTTAGCAAGAATCAATGAAGAACAACCCGCTCGCTTGTATCAACAATTGTTTATCCAACTACTTCAACATTGTGAAAATTCCAAGATTGCTCATAAATTTCGATTTAAAAATCCATTCTATTCACTTGATGCGAGTCATATTGATCTTTCACTGTCATTGTGTGAATGGGCAAAAGTACATGAGTCCAAAGCAAGCATAAAACTTACAGTTGGGTTAAATCATAGCAACACTATTCCTGAGTTTGTTGCGCTTGGTGATGGTATTGAAAATGACGTGGTTCAAGGCAGAACATTTAAATTCCCGCCTGGAAGTATCGTTGTATTTGGTAAAGGGTATGTTGATTACCAATAGTTTGCAGAAATAACCAACCAAAATTTCAATTTTGTTACTCGGTTGAGACCAAAGACAGTTTATGAGGTGAAATCAAAACAAGACGTGTTAGCCAGTAAGGGGATTCTTGCGGATGAATATATTGAGTTGAGTAGTGATTATGCTAAAAACCGTGGTGCACCTAAGCGATTAAAATGAAAAAACAAAAAAACCACTTACGATTAGTACACGTAAGTGGTTGTTTTATATGGTGGGCCCAGACAGACTTGAACTGTCGACCAACGGATTATGAGTCCGCTGCTCTAACCAACTGAGCTATAGGCCCTAAACTTTGATCATATATTTGATATGAAAAATGCGCCTTGATCTTAGTTAAATTTAACTTAAATTACAAGCAGATGATTTTATCAAATTACTAAAATAGTGTTAAAAATCATAAACTGAGCTGATTCTATATGATCTTTACAGCTTGAGTAAAGATGATATTGCACTATTTTGATCATTAATAAGACATCTAAATTTATTTCGATATGGTCTTGTCGGATATATGTTTTCCTAAAAAGTCGTATTACACTGCTGCGACTCAAAGCCTATGATGATAAACATGAAAAAATTTTTAGGAAAATCTATTTTTAAAGCAACAGGTTGGCAATACAATGTTGATCCAAAACTTCTAGAAAAAAAACAAGTTATTATTGGATTCGAGCATACATCAAACCTAGATACCATCCTTTCTCTGGCTTTATTTGAAATTTTAGAATTAAAAATACATATACTGATAAAAAAAGAACTATTCAAAGGCCCTCTCAAGCCTATTTTAGAAAAACTTGGTGGTATTCCTGTTGATCGCAAAGCCAACAAAGATATCGTGACTCAAATGGTTGATCTATTTAATCAAAATGATAATTTTAATTTGGTTATAGCTCCTGAAGCGACACGAGCAAAAGATGGTGAAGCGCGAAAACCCATTCGCACTGGTTTTTGGCATATTGCAAAAGCAGCCAACGTACCGATCATCTTGATGTATGCAAATGCTCGAACTAAACAAGGTGGCATTTTAGGTAAAATTCACCCTACTGATCTACAACAAGATTTAGAAAAAATCAAAGCACTATATACCGAATATGATATTGATGTAAAAATTAACTAAATCGTCTGAACCATCTGATCATTTTTTGATGCTTAATCAAAATTTTAAATTTTGAATATGAGCTATGGCAGTTTTCAAGAAAACTATCGCTATGCTAATATTCACGCACTTTTTTGAGTTTTAATTTTTTGGAGTTACTTCCATGGCGGGTCATTCTAAATGGGCCAATATTAAGCATCGTAAAGCTAAACAAGATGCAAGTCGCGGTAAAGTTTTTACCAAATATATCCGTGAAATCGTAACCGCTTCTAGATTGGGCGGCCCAGATGCGGCGAGTAACCCTCGTTTACGTGCTGTTGTTGAAAAAGCACTTTCTGTGAATATGACACGTGACACCATCAACCGTGCGATCCAACGTGGTGCTGGTGGCGAAGATAATGATGATTTAAAAGAAGTAACCTATGAAGGTTATGGTGTTGGTGGTGTTGCAGTTATCGTTGAAACCATGACTGATAACTTAAACCGTACTGTTCCAGATGTTCGTCATTGTTTTTCTAAAACCAATGGCAACTTGGGTACCAATGGTTCGGTGGCTTATCTGTTCACAAAACGTGGCGAAATTTCTTTTGAAGATGTTTCTTTAGAAGACAAAATCATGGAAGTCGCTTTAGAAGCGGGTGCTGATGATATCGAGATCGATGAAGATAGTATCTTGGTAATCACCAGTCCAGAGAGCTTTGGTGATGTTCAGGATGCACTTACAGCAGCAGGTCTAAAATCTGATAATGCTGAAGTTGTGATGAGCCCATCAACTAAAGCTGAAATCAATGATATTGATCAAGCCAAACAAATCATGAAAATGATTGATATGCTTGAAGATCTTGATGATGTTCAAAACGTTTATACCAATGTTGAATTCTCTGAAGATGTATTAACGCAACTTGATGCTTAATTCATTCAGATCAGTAAAAAATGCATCTTTTTAGATGCATTTTTTATAACTTATTTAACAGTTTATAGCAGTTAAATACGTTGTATTCTTTGATCACGAAACTAGAATGTAGCGCAACGACGCTGTCAATTTTACCAATACGGCGTAATAGAATTTCACTATAGTCATCCATATTACGAGCCACCAATTCCAAAATAAAATCGGCGCTCTGCCCTGTCACTAAAAAGGCATTGGTGACTTCAGGAATATCTTCAATTTCTTGTAGAAATTTATCAAAAGTTTCGCTGTCATGCTTACTAAGCGACACTTGCAAAAGAATGTGCAGACTAAAACCAAGCTTATTAAAATTAATTTCTCGTTTGAGCTTTCCCATCACTTGGGATTCAATCAGGTTTTTAATGCGTCGATGCACCGAACTCACTGAGAGATTAATACGCTCTGAAAGCTCATTTAGATTGACATCTTCATGGGTCAAAATTTCAAGAATTTGTTTATCAAAACGATCCAATTCCATTCTACAGTTCTCACTCTGAATTTATGCTTCTATCGGAACTGCTCAGTCAGTAATTTTTAAGGGTCAAGGGAAAACATTCGTTTAACTTTTGACGATGCTGCATGGATAACGCAAACATGATTCCGATAAACTTTTGGTTTATCTTTGTCTCAAAGCCGAAACAAGACCTTTTGAGCAACTGTTCAACTCATCTCCCAATAGTGAACAACTCGTTTCGATCCCCATCACACCCTGAAACATAAGATAGCAAAGACTTTTTATAATTATTTCCCTCTTTTCAGTTTTTTTAAAGTAAATTTGGCAATAATTTCTAATATTTTCTATTTAAAACGAATTTTCTTTCAATAATTAATTTTATTCACCGATAATTTTTTACTTTATTGACTATTTTGATCTTTTCTTTCTCATAAAAAAGCCCCGATTATTTTCAATCAGGGCTTTATTCACCAACAAATCTTATAAACCGCGCCAATCAACCCGTGCATTACGTTCAGTCGCATAAATACGCTGTGCATATTGTCCAAGCGGTAAATCTAATAAATAGTCATGATATTCCTTCAATTCACCCGTGAATTGTTCAATATCATCATTTTCCAATTCCCACGGCGTACCTTTAATCACGAGTAAAGGCGCAAGAATTGAACAAACTGCTATATCTGCTAAACCTAGACGATCGCCAACCAAATAACGCCCTTGATTATCAATCAAGCGTTGATTAAGGTCGGTAATCAGCTCAGTCATTCTCACTTTAGATTTTGCGACTTTCTGAGGATTTAACTTATAGTTTGAAGAAACTAAACTCTTTAAAATTGGTTTAGAAATTTTTTCAAACTGGCGTAAATAGCCTTGCTCACCCATCATAATTTCTAGTGGATGATCGCCAACAGATAACGCTTGCGCCAATGACCAACGTCGGACATGCACACCCAGCTCACCCGATAATTTATCAATTTCTAAAGCTTGCTCACGTAACTGTTCATCACGTCTCAATAATGCATGTTCAGGATAAGTACTATCAAGATATAAAGCGATTTGTGTTGAATCAGCAACCCAGCGTTTATCATCTTTCAACATCGGCAATAGATATTGCCCAGATTTGAGATAGGTAAATGCTCGGTGAAAACCAGGAATTAAATTATGTGCCACATAGTCCAATTCCTTATGATCTAACAACCAGCGAGCTTTTTCACAATAATGAGACAAAGGAAATTGGTATAAAACCCGCATAAACTCTCCAAATTTATTTTTCTACTCGATCAAACCTAAGGTTTGCTCTACTTTAGAAGTAAAAATGAATGATTACAATGTCGTTTTTTTCCTATCTCCTGTAATTTGGGCAAGATCAAGTTTTCATTACGGCCATGACCTGACTTTGTCATGGCTTTCATGTAAAATCATCAGCAATTTTTAAATAACACATTTGTGAGTGGTTTCATGGGTTTTAATTGCGGTATTGTTGGTCTGCCAAACGTAGGTAAATCTACATTGTTCAATGCATTAACAAAGGCAGCGATTGCAGCTGAAAACTTTCCGTTTTGTACCATTGAACCGAATACAGGCATTGTCCCTGTTCCAGATCCACGCCTAGATAAACTTACAGCGATTGTTAAACCTCAACGCGTTATTCCAACTACGATGGAATTTGTTGATATCGCAGGTTTAGTTGCTGGTGCATCTAAAGGTGAAGGCTTGGGTAACCAATTCCTTGCCAATATCCGTGAAACAGATGCGATTGCTCATGTAGTTCGTTGTTTTGAAGATGAAAATGTGATTCACGTAAATGGTAAAATTGACCCATTAGATGACATCGCAACCATCAATACTGAACTTGCGCTTGCTGACCTTGATACCGTTGCAAAAGCTTTGTTACGTTTAACTAAAGCGGCAAAAGGTGGCGATAAAGATGCGATTGCCACTAAAGCAGCTTTAGAAAAAATTCAACCTTTACTCGATGAAGGCAAACCAGCACGTGCGGCTGACCTTTCGGATGATGAACGTAAAGCTGTTCGCGGTTTCGGTTTAATGACGCTTAAACCAACTATGTACATTGCCAACGTGGCAGAAGACGGTTTTGAAAATAACCCACATCTTGATGCAGTAAAAAAACTGGCTGCGGAAGAAAATGCGATTGTTGTTCCCCTTTGCAACCAAATCGAAGCTGAAATTTCATTATTAGAAGATGAAGATCGCGCTGAATTCTTGGAAGCGATGGGTATGGAAGAACCAGGCTTAAACGTGGTGATTCGTGCAGGCTATAGCTTACTTGGCTTACAGACATATTTCACAGCGGGCGTTCAAGAAGTTCGCGCGTGGACGGTTAAAGTCGGTGCGACTGCGCCACAAGCAGCGGGTGTGATTCATACCGACTTCGAAAAAGGCTTTATCCGTGCTGAATGTGTTGCTTATGATGACTTCATTCAATACAACGGTGAAAGCGGTGCCAAAGAAGCAGGTAAATGGCGTTTAGAAGGTAAAACTTATGTCGTACAAGACGGCGATGTATTACACTTCCGTTTTAACGTGTAATTATTTCAATATAAAGACACTATGGAAAGAACATTAGAACGATTATTCGCACATAATCCAATGATACGGCGGTTGTTGATTCTGCTCATCACTGCTGTGCTTGGTATGATTGACTTGGCAACAGGTTATGAGTATTCGTTCTCGGTGTTCTATCTACTGCCTGTTTCAATTGCAGCATGGTACGACCAATTTAAGATCACTGCGCTGACCATTATGCTGTCAGGCATGACTTGGTTGATTGCAGACATTCATGCTGGTCATCATTATTCCAATACATTTATCCCTCTTTGGAATGCTTTCGTTCGTTTAGGTTTCTTTTCAATTGTTGCATTTTTGCTGATCAATGTGCGTAAAAACTGGCAGGAAATGAAAAATTTAGCAATGAAAGATCAGCTCACCTCTCTCGATAATAGCCGTGCTCTCGATATTGAATATCGTATTTTGCGTAAATTAAATTTTCGTAAACAGTCGCTGTTCGCTGTTGGAATTATTGATCTCGATGGTTTTAAAGCAGTGAATGATACTCATGGGCATCATCGTGGTGACGAAGTTTTATTACAATTTTCACAAATTCTAAAAAAATCATGTCGTTCTTCAGACATTGTTGCCCGTTTAGGCGGTGATGAATTCGCAATTATTTTATTAGATATTGATGAAACCCAAGCATATCTTTGTGATCATCACTTGCGAACATTATTTGCAGAAAGTGGCTTAAATCAAAAATATGGCGTCGATTTTAGTATGGGTTTAGCCATTTTATCTGAATTGCCAGAAAACCTAGAAGATGCAACCAAGACAGCAGATCAGCTCATGTATCAATCAAAATCTTTAGGTAAATCACAAACCACGATTCAATCATTTATTTGACCCATTGCGTCGGTGTACAAGCTGTGACCTTTTTAAATATTCGAATAAAAAAACTTACATTTTCATAGCCCACTTCATAAGCAATTTTCGGCCAATTCAGTTCATGTTTTTGACGACAACCACAAGATTCACACACCTCTCCGCCTTTATTCATTGCAGAGTAAGGCACAGACCATTTTTGTACATCATAAGTCTCAGGTAAATCGCGGATCTGCTGCAAATCAACTGATAAATTGGGATAGTAAAAAGCAGCATTCCAATAACCACCACAACTATCCTGAAAGCGCTGATATTCAAAATCAGCATGTTGTTGGAAATACTCGACATCTTTCTTGAGTGTTATCTTGGCTATTCTGGCAAATTCGAAATTAGCTTTACCGACACAACATGGACATTTAATTTCTAATTTTTCAGGTAAGGACCAATATTCATAAATTCCTGTCATTTGCTCTTTAATAATAAATCATCAACCTAAACTGAAAATAAGCTTAGCAATTAGATCAAGCTTTTAGAATCAGTAAATGAAAAAGCCAAATCGTTATGAGCTTGGCTTTTTAACTTGCAATAGATCAATTAAGATGCTGTTTGGACTTTCATATCCATCGCGGCACGTTTGCTTTCAGCTTCTTTCAAAATACGTTGATGTAATGGTTTACGGTAACCTAGTAAGAATACAAACTCAGCTAAAACGAACAATGGGCCAATTGCCAAACCAATCAGATCATCAACAAATGCTGGTTTTTTCTTTTCAAAATAATGTCCTACAAACTGAAAAACCCAGCCTACAACAAAAATACCAACACTTGCACCTAACCAACTCCACATGGATAAAGCCGCAACTTTTAAAGTTAGAGGGTAAGCCAACACCAATAAAATCAGCATCAATGCACCAAACAACTTATCAAGTGTAAGATAATAAATACTACTTAAAGCAATCAGTATCATAGCTAAGGTTATAGAGAAACCAGAGATTTCAATACCAGCTCGTGCAGTTAAGCATAGGATAGAGAAAACGATTAAAGGAATGCCTACAAAATGAGTCATAATATTATTTCGATCTAAATGGTAAGCAGCATACTGACTGAGTTGTCTTTCAAAATTTGTCATTGCTCATTCCTCATATATTTAGTTTATGCTGTTAATCTACAAGAAATGAGTATGTGAAATTGTCATATAGCTGACAAATGGATTTATTTTTAACAAAGGAAATGTTGTGTTAGATGCAATTTATATTAAACATTTACATCAAAATGCTTGGTTCAGTCACCTAGATTTACCATTTCAAAACTTCATCATCGAGCATGGAAAAAAATATAGCATAGAAAAAAATGCTGCCGTATTTCATGCTCAAGACCTTTTTGATGGTGTTTATGGTGTGCTTGAAGGATCGATTAGTTTGGGATACATCGATGTGAATGGGAATGAAGCGATTGCTGCAATTGCTGAACCCATCATGTGGTTTGGCGAAATTTCTCTTATTGACCAGCAACCACGCTCTCATGATGCTATTGCACTCAAGAAAAGTGTCGTTTTACAAATTCCAGCACAACCACTTAAAGCATTTCTACTGCAAAATCCCTATTACTGGTATTACTTTGCTTTGCTTAGCAGTCAAAAACTCCGTTATGTTTTTTTAGAACAAATTGCAATTCAGACTCAAAGTATCAGCCAGCGTCTTGCACAACGTTTATTATTTATTCTTGAAGGCTATGGCAATCGCTCTTGTATCCAAGATTTCAATATTCAAATTTCACAAGATCAACTTGCCAATATGCTAACAATCTCAAGACAAACTGTTAATCAAGAATTAAATCTATTTGAAAAACAAGGAATCATACAACTTGGTTTTAAAAAAATTGAGGTGATTGATATTGAAAAGTTAAAGAAAGTCGCTGCCGTCGGTTATCAAAAGCAATAAAGTGTTACGGCGATCGTATGATCTTATTTAGAAAATTAGATCATCTATTATGCAATATCCGCTTAATCTTAAACATAAATTAAAAGATAAACTCTCGCTATAAAACACTACGCTTCAATTTAAATTATTCACAAAATCATGCTGCTTTATTGTTAAAAACTCATCTAAATTAATCCTAAGCACTATCGCTTACCTGATTCAGATGACAATTATGAAAAAAGTCGCAACAATTCTAACAGCAAGCTTATTCACCGTATTAAGCGCAAGTGCATTTGCCTGCCCGAAAGGAACTCAATTACAGGGTGGCACAGGACCAAATCATAAAGGTGGCAAATGTGTAGCAACAAATGTCGTAAAAACCAAAAAAGAAACCACGAAAGCAAAAGAGACAATGAAACATGACACCATGAAAATGTCATCGGATACTAAAAAAGCAGCAACAACATCAACCACACAAATCAAGCAGGAAGCCACAAAAACAGGAAAAACGTCATAAACCCAAACTCATGATAGCTTTAACCAGCTGAAGCGAGATTCATCATCTCGCTTTTTTATTTAGGTGAGGTATTGCCTAAAGCTGGATTATCAATTGCATCTTTACACTGTGCCTTGTCTCGTTCGTAGTCAGCTTGCTTTTGCGTTGACGAACTCACATTATCTTTAACATCTCTTGCCCAAGTATCAAGACTGGTCAATGCCTTACGGCAAAGTGCATATTTGCCTTCTGTCACAGAGTCGGTCATTTTGACATTAATTCGCCAATCGGTACTGAGTTGTCGTAATGGTTTTCTGACTTTATCTTCGATCTCAGCAGATTGTTTATTGTAGACAATTGGATCAATTTCATTAATGAGCCTCCAAGCAGCTTGTGCGTAACTTGTTGCATCATTATTAAGTTTGGGTGCTGCTTTAATTTCCACTTTTTTTTCTGGCTGATTGCTTGAATGATCACATGCAGTCAATAAAAGGCTGCTAAACAACATTATTGTCGCTACATGAGTTTTTGTATTAAACATATCAAATCGCCAATGGAACATTTGCGCATTATGCTAGTCAATTCAGCAACAATACTCAATCGTTGTTACTTATTTATCGCATAGAACAATCTGCGTTCTAAAGAATTAATTTAATGCCAATATCATTTAAAGTGGTGAAATAAAAATATCATGTGAATCAAAATTTCTAATCTTAATTTTGGAATAACTTATTTATGTCTCAAATCAAAATTTATGCACTACATCAAACGATTCAACAATTTAGAATTCAATTGTCAGATGCTATTCATCAAGCACTGGTCGCAAGCCTCGATTATCCTGTAGAAAAAAAATTTCAGCGCTTTATTGCTTTAGCCCCAGAAGATTTTATATATCCAAATGATCGCAGTGAACAATATTTGATTATTGAAATTTCAATGTTTGAAGGGCGAACAACTTCGGCAAAAAAACAATTTATTCAATCCATTTTTTCTAATATTCAGCAGCAATGCGGTATTTCCCCACAAGATATTGAAATTACAATTTTTGAAACCCCAAAATCAAATTGGGGAATTCGTGGTCAAAATGCAGATGAATTACGACTTAATTATCAAGTCAATGTCTAAACAGATCAACACGATGATAAGTCATATTTTTTGTCTAACAAAACCTTGTTTTTTTGTATCAGGCAAGCTTAATTCATCAAAAAGTTCTGCTATGCTTAACCACAAATTACTCAGGATAGGATTACACGCATGAGCGTCACTCTTGGAACTCCACTTCAATCTTCTGCATTTAAGGTTTTACTGTTAGGTTCTGGGGAGCTAGGTAAAGAGGTTGTGATTTCTTTACAACGCTTAGGTGTCGAAGTTCATGCCGCAGATCGTTATGATCATGCACCAGCCATGCAAGTTGCACATTTCTCTTATACCTTGAATATGGCTGATCCAACTGAATTAAAACAACTCATTGAAAAAATTAAACCCAATTTGATTGTTCCTGAAATTGAGGCAATTGCAACTGAAGTGCTTGTAGAAATTGAACAAAGCCAAACAGCAACCGTTATTCCTTCAGCTAAAGCAGTCAATCTCACAATGAACCGCGAAGGAATTCGTCGTTTAGCTGCTGAAGAACTCGGTCTACCAACATCCGCTTATCGCTTTGCCAGTACTTTAGAAAGTTTCCGCGCGGCATGTGATGACATTGGTTATCCAAACTTTGTAAAGCCAGTGATGTCCTCATCAGGTAAAGGTCAGTCTCGCGTTAAAAGCTTTGATGAAGTTGATGCCGCTTGGGAATATGCGATGCAAGGCGGTCGTGTTAATCAAGGTACAGTGATTATCGAATCACAAATTGATTTTGATTTTGAAATCACCTTATTAACAGTTCGTGCAAAAAATCCTAAGACTGGCGAAATCGAAACCCATTTCTGTGATCCGATTGGACACCGTCAAGATGCGGGTGACTATGTCGAAAGCTGGCAACCTCAACCAATGACTGCTGCTGCCTTAAAAGAAGCTAAACGTATCGCACACAAAGCAACAACTGCATTAGGTGGCTGTGGTATCTTTGGGGTAGAACTATTTATCAAAGGCGATAAAGTTTGGTTTAGCGAAGTTTCCCCTCGCCCACATGATACGGGTCTCGTAACTTTAGCTTCTCAATTCCAAAGCGAATTTGAATTGCATGCGCGTGCTATTTTAGGTTTATCTGTTAATACAGCTCGCCATAGTACTGCTGCAAGTGCCGTGATTTATGCAGGTGTGGATGCGAACAACCTCAGCTTTGATGGCTTGAATCTTGCTTTAGCCAATCCGAATACTGACTTACGTTTATTTGGTAAACCTGAAGGTTTTAAACGTCGCCGTATGGGAGTTGCAACAGCACGCGCTGAAACAACAGACCAAGCACGTGAATTAGCGCAACAAGCTGCTGACCAAGTGAGCGTAAACACAAACTCTTAACTTAAATTGAGTAGACCCATTTTCATGATCAATACATCTCCTTTGCTGAACTATGTCACCAGTCATCATGATATTAAAGCCATTAATCAATGGCGAACAGATGTAGAAAAGCAATTACAAGAGAGTTATGAAAATGGGCAAGCTATTCGTGAAGTGATTAAGGCTCGTTCAAACTCGATTGATGAGGCCTTGGTCTTTTTATGGAATCATGCTGAATTAAATAAAACTGAATTAGGTTTATTTGCGGTCGGAGGATATGGTCGTCGCGAAATGCTGCCATATTCCGATACTGACATCATGATTTTATCTGAAGATGAAATCAGCGAAGAACAAGAAAAACTGATCTCAACTTTTATTTCATCCTTATGGGATGTTGGTAATTTTAAACCTGGAATTAGCGTTCGTACGATTCAAAACTGTGTTGAACAAGCAGCAAATGATTTAACTGTTGCTTCAACTTTAATCGAAGCACGTTTAATTTCAGGCAATGAACAACTGGCTAAATGGCCACGTCGTATTGTCGCCCAAACATGGACAGATAAAACGTTCTATGATGCCAAAATGGCGGAACAGACCAAGCGCTACGCTCAACACAATAATACTGAAAGCAATTTAGAACCAGATATCAAAAATGCACCTGGCGGTATTCGTGATATTAATCAGATTGGTTGGATTGCCAAACGTCACTTCCGTGTCAATCGTATTTATGATTTAGTTCACTTAGGCTTTATTACTGAATTTGAATTAGGCGTGCTGGAAGAAGCTGAAAGTTTCTTATGGGAGATTAGAACCCATTTGCATCGTATCGCTAAACGAGATGAGAATCGCTTATTATTTGAATATCAAAGAGATATAGCAGCAAAATTTGGTTATGTTCGTGAAGAAGGTCAACCTGTGAACTTTGCAGTTGAACAATTCATGAAGCGTTATTATCGAACAGCGCAACAAGTTTCAACGCTGAATGAGATGTTACTTGCTTACTTCAATGAATCAGTCATTACCCCTCGTCTGCCTGATTATGAACGCCAAATTATCGACATTAATGACCGCTTTAAAATTGTAGACGGTAAACTCGCTGTTCAGCATCACAAAGTATTTTCTGAAGAACCGAGTGCAATTTTAGAACTATTCTATCTGTTAGCCAATCGACCAGAAATTACAGGCATTCGTGCTCGCACCTTGCGTCTTCTTGTGCTCGCAGCAAAACGAATTGATCAACGTTTCAGGGACAATCCAGAACATCAAGCATTATTCATGTCAATTATTCGCTCACCGCACTTATATGACACGATGGTGGCGATGAAACGTTATGGCGTACTAGGGAACTACATTCCTTCGTTTGGACAGATTACAGGATTAATGCAGTACGATCTGTTCCATATCTACACGGTAGATGCACACACCTTATTATTACTCAGAAACTTAAGTCGCTTTAAAGAACCTGAATTCGCTAAAGAATTCCCTGTGGTGAGTTCAGTATTCCAACGTATTGCGCGTCACGATATTGTCTATATGGCAGCAATTTTCCATGATATTGCGAAAGGTCGTGGCGGCGATCATAGTGAATTAGGGGCATTAGATGCCATCGAGTTCTGTCGCACGCATGGTTTTACTGAACGTGAATGTAAACTTGTAGCATGGTTGATTAACAATCATCTACTCATGTCTCTTACTGCACAGAAAAAAGATATTTCTGATCCAGATGAAGTGAAAGAGTTTGCCGAAAAAGTCGGTGATATGGAACATTTAGACTATCTATACACTTTAACGGTCGCTGATATTAACGCCACGAATCCTAAACTTTGGAATACATGGCGTGCTTCCCTTATGCGCCAGTTGTATACCTATGCGCGAGATGTGATTCGTTCAGGCTTAGGTCGTCCTGTTGACTATCAAATGTTGATTGAAGACACCAAATTTGCTGCCAGTGAATTATTGGTCAATAACTTCTCTCTCGCCGAAGTCGAAAAAGTTTGGCAAGAACTCGGTGATGAATATTTCGTTAAAGAATCAGCCAATGAAATTGCATGGCATACTCAAGCGATTTTACAGCATGGCGATAACCCAGAGCCTTTGGTTTTATTACGCGCACATCGAAATGCTGCGGATGACGCCGTTCAAATCTTTATTTATACCCGTGATCAACCGAACTTATTTGCAACAACGGTTGCTGTCTTAGACCGCATGAATCTTGACGTTCAAGATGCAAGAATTATTACTGCAACCACCTCATTTAGTTTAGACACCTACTTAGTTCTTGATCGTTTTGGCACATTGCTTACCGATCCAGAGCGTGAACGCAAAGTCAAAGCTGCACTTGTAGATGCGCTCAGCCATTCAGATCAATACCCAGGTATTATGCAACGCCGTATTCCACGCCATTTACGTCATTTCGATGTGCAAAATACCGTGGATATCGTACTCAACCCAACTTTACAGCAACATATGGTTGAAATCTCAACGCTCGATCAACCGGGTCTCTTAGCTCGGATTGGCGCCTTGTTTATGCTACAAGGATTGGATATTCACTCCGCTAGAATTGCAACACTGGGTGAAAGAGCAGAAGATATTTTCTTTGTGACCAAGAAAAACGGTATATTACTCACCCATGAAGAGGTGAAAGCTTTTGCGGAAACGCTCAAAGCAGCTTTAGATGAAGCATCGAATCAAATTTGTAATCCATCTTAAAATCCCCTGAATCCCCCTTGGGTATGATGATCATGTCGTATCTTTGGGGACTTATAACGCTTATTTTGGGTAATTGTTTAAATGAACTCCAGCTTGTCTTTATTGCATCCCTATCCTTTTGAAAAGTTAAATCAACTTTTTAAAGATGTGCAACCTGCCGATTTACCGTTGATTCCACTGTCAATTGGTGAACCAAAACATCCTGCACCAGAGTTCGTTAAACAAGCAATCATTGATAATTTTGCACATTTGTCGACTTATCCTAATAGTAAAGGGCAACCTGAACTGCGCCAAAGTATTGCACAATGGCTGAGCAATCGTTTCAAACTGAACCATATTAGTGCAGAAGAACATATTTTGCCTGTTTCTGGTACACGGGAAGGTATCTTTTCTTTTGTGCAAGCCTTAATTAAACGCGAAGATGCACCGTATATCGTGATGCCAAATCCATTCTATCAAATTTATGAAGGTGCTGCATTATTGGCAGGTGCAAAGCCTTACTTTATCAACTGCACTGAAGAAAATGGCTATCTCGGCGATTTTGATGCCGTGCCTGCGGAAGTATGGGAAAAAACAGTATTATTATTCGTTTGCACACCGGGTAATCCAACAGGTACTGTACTTTCAAAAGAGCAATTCAAAAAGTTGATTGCACTTTCTGATCAATATGGTTTTGTGATTGCTTCTGATGAATGTTATTCAGAGTTATGGTTTGACCAGGCACCGATTGGGCTTTTAGAAGTTTGTGCTGAAATAGGACGTGATGATTATAAAAATTGTATCGTGTTCCATTCCCTTTCTAAACGTTCAAACCTCCCGGGTATGCGTTCTGGTTTTGTTGCGGGTGATGCAGCATTATTAAAACCTTATTTGCAATATCGTACCTATCACGGCGCTGCAATGCCTGTTCAACATCAATTGGCTTCGATTGCGGCATGGAATGATGAGACACATGTAGAAGAAAATCGTCAACAATACCGTGCTAAATTTGATTTATTCCAAACAGAATTAGGACATTTACTACCGTTACAAAAACCTGATGCAGGTTTTTATTATTGGTTAAAAGTTGATAATGATGAAACTTTTGCGAAAATGTTGATGGAAAAAGCCCATATTAAGGTGTTACCAGGTCGATATTTATCTCGTGATACCGAACAAGGTAATCCGGGCGAAGGACACGTTCGGATGGCACTCGTCGCAGATTTAGCACAGTGTGAAGAAGTGGTAAAACGACTAAAAGCAATTCTTTAATCAATAAAATATCTGAAGAATCTATGTCAAAGCATGGATTCTTCAGCAACTTATGAAAGCTGTCCAATCATCAATATGGTGGCAATCAAAATCATTAAGCTCCCCGAAATACGACTGACTATTTTTACAGCTTGAGGTCGTGTACTTAATAATTTCTTCGCTGCGATTCCAACCAATACATAAACAATCGCGCAACTAATTAGATGAATAATACCTAAAGAAAGGATCTGAGCTGTAGCTGAAAACTGCAAATTTGGGTGAATAAATGGCGGTAATAGTGCAAAAAAGAGCAATAAAACTTTTGGATTTAACCCACTAATTCCCACACCTTTAACGAACCAAGACTTTGCTGAATCAAACGCAGATATCTGCTGTTCAGTACTTGAGATGATAGCTGGTCGAATCAACAATCTTATTCCCATCCACAATAAATAACATGCCCCAACAATCGTTAAAGATGTCAATAAAATTGGATAATGACTAACTAAAGTGCCCACGCCAGCTGCAACACACAAAATCGCTAAAAAATGCCCCAGTACAAGCCCTGAAACAGCTGTAACAATAAACTTCCCCTTTATGCCAGCTAGAATCGCATAAGCCCAATCTGCGCCCGGTGTTAAAACAAATAAAATTGAAACACACCAAAAAGCAAAAATTACACTTAGATCCATATCAGACACCTACTCTTCATCATTGTTATTTTTCACCATTTGGTGAAAATAGAATTGAGAGAATAGACTTTAATGCTTAAAATGTTATTCCAAATGTTTGCTTGTTTTCAAAACTAAAAGGTAAATTATTTCAAATGGATCGTATTGATAAGAAAATTATTGCTGAACTACAGGCAAATGGGCGATTATCTATCACCGAATTGGCTGAAAGAATAGGTTTAAGTCTATCCCCTTGTCATCGCCGAGTGAAAGCTTTAGAAGAATCTGGGGTCATTAAGGGTTATCATGCCGATCTTGAAGCATCTCAAATTGGCTTTAATTTTGCGGCAATTATTTTTGTGACTTTAAAAGATGGTGATAAGCGGGCTTTGTCTAGCTTTGAAGAAAAGGTCAGTGAAATTACCAATGTGATTCAAGCACAGCGACTGTTTGGCAATCCTGATTATTTGTTGCATGTGGTGACCAAAGATCTGGCAAGTTTTCAAAAACTTTATGACGACAGTCTGTCTGCTTTACCGAATGTACAGCGCCTTACTTCCACGATTGTAATGAAAAGCGTAGTGACTAATCGCTTACTTCCTTTATAGCAATCTGAAATTATAGCGAGCGATCACTTTACAAGCCGCATCCTGTTAGATTGTGTTGAAACTCGCCCTTTATTAATTTTTTCATCTGTCAGTTTACTATTGACCATCTCTTGAAATCTTCGTCTATACTTAGGCCATCAATATTTGGCGATTATGGAAAGATGGCTTCTCAAACTCCCCAGAAAACTAAAAAAAAAATTTGGTTTATTTTAGCGATCATTGTTGTTTTTTTAATTATTGCAATCATGTTTTGGCAAACAAACAAAGCCAAAAACTCAGCAAATATGGAAAAGCGCAAAGGGGCAAATTCAGCAGAGCAAAAAGCAGCCCTGACGGTGACGGTTGTTCAACCTGAACAGCAAAATTGGAAACAAAGCTTTACTGCAAATGGAAACATTGCGGCATGGCAAGAAGTCGTCATTGGGAGCGAGCTATCAGGTCAACGGCTTACTCGCGTCAATGTCAATGTCGGTGATGAGGTTAAACGCGGTCAAGTTTTAGCTGAAATCAATAGTGAAACAATACGTGCTGACCTCGCAGCAGCTCAAGCAAGTTATGCTGAAGCGCAAGCTGTTTTAGCTGATGCGATTACCAATAACAAACGTATTCAACAGCTTAAAAATACGGGTGCAATTTCTGCTCAAGAATCCACGCAATATCAAACCTCACAAGCGACTGCACAAGCTCGTCTTGATGCAGCTAAAGCTCAAATTGAAAGTAATCAATTACGCTTAGCCCAAACTCAAGTGGTTTCACCTGATAATGGTATTATTTCAGCAAGGACAGCAACAGTTGGCTCTCTAGCACAAACAGGACAAGAATTATTCCGTTTGATTCGTGATCATCGACTCGAATGGCGTGCCGAAGTCACTTCTTCTGATTTATATAAACTTAAACAAGGGATGACTGCACGCATCATTTCTCCTGATCCAGCCCAAGCGACGGTTACAGGTAAGGTTCGAATGATAGCGCCTGTGATTGACCCACAAACTCGTTACGGTCTGGTTTATGTCGATATTCCAACGACTCAAGCTGTTCGTATGGGAATGTTTGTGAAAGGTGAATTTGATTTAGGTGAGAAACCAGCATTAACCATTCCACAAACAGCATTATTGCTGCGGGATGGTTTTTCTTATGTTTTTATTGTTGATCAAAATAATCGTGTAACACAGCAAAAAGTCACTATAGGTCGCCGTCTAGGTGATCGTGTAGAAATCATGGATTTACCAACACAAGTAAAACTGGTTGCCTCTGGCACAGGCTTCCTTGCCGATGGTGATTTAGTCACTGTCGCGAAAGATATCCCTGATACGCCATTGGCCAAACAACTTGTGACCACACAGGGGAATTAAAATGAATTTCTCTGCCTGGTCAATCCGCAATCCCATTCCAGCCATTTTATTGTTTATTATGCTGGGATTGACGGGTTTAATGTGTTTTAAATGGATGAAAATCCAGCAATTCCCCGATATTGAATTGCCAATGGTGACTGTGACCGCAGCCCTTCCAGGTGCTGCACCACCACAGCTGGAAACTGAAGTTGCCCGTAAAATTGAAAACTCGATTGCCACCCTGCAAGGTTTAAGGAATCAGTACACCAATATTCAGGATGGCGTTGTCACGGTTACAGCCGAGTTCCAACTGGAAAAACCGTTGCAAGAGGCTGTGGATGACGTTCGTAACGCGGTTTCTCAGGTGCGTTCAGACTTGCCTGCCGATTTACGTGACCCAATTGTCAGTAAAATCAACCTGTCAGGCTCGCCAATTCTCACCTACACCATTCAATCACCGAAAATGGATGAAGAGGCACTGTCATGGTTTGTGGACTATGATATTGCCCGTGCCATGTTACAAGTGAAAGGTGTCGGTGCGGTTGCCCGTGTAGGTGGTGTGACTCGTCAAGTTGAAGTTGAACTCGACCCTGAAAAATTATTGGCGCTGAATACCACCGCAACCGATATTACCCGTCAATTACGCTTGATTCAGCAAGACGCCTCAGGCGGTCAAACCAAAATTGGGGGCAGTGAACAGTCCATTCGCACCATTGCAACGGTAAAAACAGCCGAAGAAATTGGTGCAATGGATATTGCGCTCAGTGATGGTCGCCATATTCGCCTTGATCAAGTTGCATCCATTCGTGATGGAATTGCAGAACGACGCTCTGCTGCGCTATTGAATGGTAAACCTGTCATTGGTTTTGAAATTACTCGTAGCAAAGGTGCCAGTGAAGTCGATGTTGAAAAAGGTGTGGCCCAAGCATTAGAGAAACTGAAAGCCTCACATCCTGATATTAAAATTACAGAAGCTTTTAACTTTGTTAAACCAGTTGCAGATAACTATAAAGGTTCGATGTCGCTTCTTTATGAAGGGGCAATTTTAGCAATCTTGGTGGTTTGGCTGTTTTTACGTGATTGGCGTGCAACAATTATCGCTGCAACTGCCCTACCACTGTCTATATTACCCGCCCTGATTGGGATGTATTACTTTGGATTTACCCTCAATACAGTTACCTTGCTGGCAATGTCGCTGGTGGTCGGGATTCTGGTGGATGATGCAATTGTTGAGATTGAGAATATCATTCGACATCTCAGGATGGGTAAAACACCCTATGAAGCGGCAATGGAAGCAGCGGATGAAATTGGTTTAGCAGTGATTGCAACCACGTTCACGTTAATTGCAGTATTTTTACCAACAGCTTTTATGAGTGGAATTGCAGGTAAGTTCTTTGTTCAATTCGGTTGGAGTGCTGCATTGGCAATTTTTGCTTCTCTATTAGTTGCACGCCTGCTTACACCAATGATGTCTGCTTACATTTTAAAACCATGGATTGGTCAAGTTGAAAAGCAAGATGAAACTTTAGATAAGCAATCAAAACTAGATCATGGTACAACAAAACTAGCTAAAGATCGCGCCAACGATGGACGTGTCATGCGTGGCTATATGCGTTTAGTCACATGGTGTTTAAATCATCGTTGGGTCACTTTATTTGGGGCAATTGCCTTTTTCGTTGGCTCAGTGATGCTGATTCCTTTACTGCCAACAGGTTTCGTTCCACCACCTGATACAGGACAGACTCAAGTTCGTTTAGAGCTTGCACCCGGTTCGCAATTTGTTGACACCTTAAAAACAGCAGAATACGCACGCAATCTGATTAAAGATCATCCTGAAATCAAGAGTATATACACAACGATTGGTGGTGGTGCAGCAGGAACAGATCCTTTTTCAGGTGGTGCTTCAAGCGAACCAAGAAAAGCCACATTAACCATTCAGATTACTGGACGTTCTGATCGTAGTGCAAGTTTACAAGAGATTGAAAATCAAATTCGTCAACGTTTGGCTCCACTGCCGGGTGCTCGAATACAAGTTGGTCTAGCTGGAAATAATAGTCAGTACCAACTTGCTCTTTCAGGTGATGATCCTGAAGCTTTAATGTCTACAGCACGTAAGCTTGAACGAGAATTACGCACTATTCCAAATATTGGGAGTATTACTTCAAGCGCGGCTTTAATTCGTCCTGAACTGGTCATTCGTCCTGATTTTGCTAAAGCCGCAGATTTAGGTGTTACCACCTATGATATTGCTGAAACTTTGCGTATCGCCACCGCAGGTGATTTTGATCAGAATCTAGCAAAATTAAACTTATCTCAACGTCAAGTTCCCGTTGTGATTAAACTGCCTTTGGCTGCTCGCCAAGATCAGGAGTTAATGAAACGCTTGATGATCAAAGGCAGCCACGGCCCTGTGATGTTAGGGACGATTGCAGATGTCAATATTGAAAGTGGGCCATCGCAAATTGATCGTTTCAATCGTTTGCGTAATATCAATTTTAATATCGAGCTGAATAATCAACCGTTAGGTGATATTGCTGCTAAAGTTGACCAACTTCCAACCATGAAAAACCTACCACCAACAGTTAAACGTACCAATATTGGTGATGCTGAAGTCATGCAAGAGTTATTCTCAAGCTTTGGTTTGGCGATGCTGACAGGTGTATTGTGTATCTATGTTGTTCTGGTTCTTTTATTTAAAGACTTCCTACAACCGATCACTATTCTGGTCGCTCTACCTCTATCACTCGGTGGCGCATTCGTACTATTACTTTTAGCAAAAAGTAGCTTCTCGATGCCAAGTTTGATCGGTTTGATTATGTTAATGGGAATTGCAAGTAAAAACTCGATTCTATTGGTCGATTACGCAATTATCGCGAGAAAGGAAAAAGATTATTCTCGATTGAATGCGTTGTTGGATGCCTGCCATAAGCGAGCACGACCAATTATCATGACGACATTAGCAATGGGCGCAGGTATGCTACCGATTGCGTTGGGTATCGGAACAGATCCGAGTTTCCGTGCGCCAATGGCAATTTCTGTTATTGGTGGGTTAATTACCAGTACCTTTTTATCGTTATTGGTTATTCCTGTAGTCTATACCTTCATTGATGATATCAACCGTAAATTAAACAGCTTTAGAAAAACAAAGCCCACATCAATTGAACAGTCTTAAGCAATATTCCAACAAAAAAAGACGGTCAAATGACCGTCTTTTTTGTTGTTCAATACTATTTTTTTGCTAATGCATTTTCAATATCTGCTTCTAAGGCATCTGGTTTAGTCGTCGGAGCATAACGGCCTAAAACTTCGCCATTACGCCCAACAAGAAACTTGGTAAAGTTCCATTTGATATTGCGACTACCTAAGATGCCTTTCGCTTCACGCGTTAGAAATCGAAAAATAACATGTGCTTCAGGACCTTTTACATCGACCTTAGCAAACATTGGAAAACTTACACCATAATTTCTTTGACAGAATGCGCCAATTTCTTTATTCGTGCCAGGATCCTGACCACCAAATTGGTTACAAGGGAACCCTAAAACCTCTAAGCCTTGAGCTTTATATTTTTCATGCAACTTTTCAAGTCCTGCAAATTGTGGTGTAAAACCACACTTACTTGCAGTATTTACAATCAGCATGACCTTGCCTTTATAATCAGCGAGCGCTTTTGTTTCTCCCTCTAACAATTCAGCTTCAAACTGATAAATGTTACTCATGGATAGGTTTCCTCGTCATTCTTTTCTTCTGTTTTAAGTTGTAATGATGCCGAATTCACGCAATAACGCAGTCCTGTCGGCTGTGGACCATCCTCAAACACATGGCCCAAATGTGCATCGCAATCATGGCAGACAATTTCCGTTCTGACCATACCATGCGACAAATCTTCATGTTCTTCTATCGCAGTGCTGTCAAGCGGCCTAAAAAAGCTCGGCCATCCACAACCGCTATCGTATTTCGTTTCAGATGAAAAGAGTTCTGCACCACAGCAACGGCACACGTATATTCCTTGCTGCTTACTGTTCCAGTATTGCCCAGTAAAAGCAGGCTCTGTACCTTTTTGACGGGTAATCCGATATTCTTCTGGTGATAGTTCTCTTTGCCATTCCCGCTCTGTTTTATTGACTTTTCCCATAACCTACACCTTTTATTCTGATGTTAAAAATATCTAGATGATCAGGTTTTATATTTACGCCATTCATAACAAAAACTCTAGTCTCATAACGTACAATTTAGTGAAATTTAAGCATTAATTTTTAATAGCAAAAAGAAAGCAATTTTAAATTTAAAGGTAAGCAAATTTTAACAAAACTATCTTTCTCGTAAGCAAAGATAGTGTTATTCTTGTTTGGCACGGTTGTATAGGACAAAAAATGTCTCAGAAAAAAAGTGTGGTTTTTCAAAAACTCTTACCAACAATCAAACAATATCAACAATCAGGTTTTACCTATGAAAAAATTGTTGAATTACTTAGAGATCAACATGATCTAGATTTGGTAAGTGTCGAAACCTTTAAAAGTTATTTATATCGATATGCAAAAGTGAATCCAGCTATGTCTAAAAATACTGTTACATCCCACTCTGCTCAATCAAATCGTGAAATTAAGAAATCATCGAAACTTGAGCATGTTTGCTACGACATTCGTGGACCAGTATTACGCGCCGCCAATGAAATGGAGGAGCAAGGACACAAAATCATTAAGCTCAATATCGGCAACCCTGCACCTTTTGGTTTTGAAGCTCCACAAGAAATTATCAATGATGTTGCATTAAACCTACCGAATGCGATTGGTTATACAGACTCCAAAGGGATTTTCCCTGCGCGTAAAGCCATTTGCCAGTATTATCAGCAAAAAGGCGTTTTTGATATGCACGTTAATGATGTGTATGTCGGAAATGGCGTGTCTGAACTGATTGTGATGGCGATGCAAGGTTTATTGAACGATGGCGATGAAATGCTTGTTCCTATGCCTGACTATCCATTATGGACGGCAGCAGTCAATTTGTCTGGTGGTAAAGCTGTTCATTATAAATGTGATGAAGAAAACTATTGGTATCCTGATATTGCGGATATGGAAAGCAAAATCACAGCAAATACGCGTGGTATTGTCATTATCAATCCAAACAACCCAACAGGTTCTGTTTACCCACGTCATGTATTGGAGCAAATTGTTGCTTTAGCTAAAAAACATGACTTAATTTTGTTTGCAGATGAAATCTACGACAAAATCGTTTATGACGGCATTGAGCATGTTGCTGTTGCAGCTTTGGCTGGCAATCAACTTTGCATTTCATTTAATGGTTTATCAAAAGCCTATCGTATTGCTGGTTATCGTGCAGGTTGGATGGCGATCACAGGTGATAAATCACGTGCAGCGGATTATATTGAAGGTTTAGACATGCTTGCTTCAATGCGTTTGTGTGCGAATCATCAAGCACAATATGCAATTCAAACTGCTCTCGGTGGTTATCAATCTATCAATGATTTAATTCGTCCAGGCGGTCGTCTGTATGAACAACGTAATATTGCTTGGGAAATGTTAAATGAGATTCCTGGCGTAAGCTGTGTTAAGCCTGACGGAGCAATGTACTGTTTCCCAAAACTAGACCCTGAGATCTATCCGATTGAAGACGATGAGAAATTGATGTTAGATCTATTAAAAGCGGAGAAAGTTTTATTGGTTCAAGGCACAGGTTTTAATTGGCCAACACCAGACCATTTCCGTGTGGTGTTCTTACCTGCTGAAAATGAGCTACGTGAAGCAATTAATCGTTTAAGCCGTTTCTTGGCGAAAATGCGTTAAGCAGAATTAGTAATGAAAAAGGAAGCAAATCGCTTCCTTTTTTAAAATGAATCTCTGTACACGACAAATTTCATAGGGTCCTTGTCCTATCAGGCTTTTTCTTCCTTAAAATTGCGAGCACTTTCTTAAATTCTTCTTTTTTTCCAAAACCAATCAAACGTAGAATAGCCATCTGAACATAGTCCAAACCGTAGCGAAATAAACTTACTGAAAGTCGTGCATGCTTCTTTATTTTTATCGCTTTTTTTCGATCAGGCGAATTCAAACATGAGGTGCGACAGTTTCAAAAGCCTTATGATAATCAACAAGCTGAGCAAACTTTTCTAATGGTGTAAGCCAATCTAACGCTTTTCTAGGGCGAGTATTCAGTGACATGGCAACTTGATTTAAATAATGCTGATCTGCCTGATTTAAATCAATCCCTTTAGGTAAATATTGCCTAATTAAACCATTCATATTTTCGCATGTGCCTTTTTGCCATGGTGAATGTGGGTCACAGAAATATACATCTATGCCTAAATCTTCTTCAAGTATTTTATGTTCTGCCATCTCGCGTCCACGGTCATAGGTCAACGTTTTACGCAGTTCTGCAGGTAAATATTTCAGAGCTTCTGTTAAAGCCTTGCGCACTGATTCTACCTTTGCATCAGGTAATGTTGCCAAAATACAGAGCCGTGTATTTCGTTCAATAAGTGTTGCTATCGAACTTTTATTGTCTTTGCCTTTAATTAAATCGGCTTCCCAATGACCCGGTATTTTTCTTTCTTGAACTTCGGCTGGGCGCTCATGAATAGTTTTAATATCCTGTAATATAGAATCTTTTTTAGGTTCACCGTTAGCTTTTCGCTTTTTATTTTCATGACGCAGACAGGATAATAAGTCTTTTTTCAACTCACCCTTTGGTAATGCTCGTATCGTTGAGTAAATCGTTGTATGGCTTACATTCATTGTTTGATCCAAATCAGGAAATGTCTTTAAACGCTTTGCTATTTGCTGAGGAGACCATAAACAACGGAGCGCTTCAACAATAAATTTCCAGAGGATTGAATCGATTTTGAGTTTTCTGTGACCACGTCTACGTCTAGCGAAGGTGTGATCAGAAGCATATCGAGCTTGATAAACATCATTGATGCTATTTCTTTTAAGCTCACGATAGATCGTACTAGGATGTCTTTTAATAAGTTCAGCAAATTTTCTGGCTGAAAAGCCTTCTTTTCTTGATTCAAGCATTAATGCAGTACGATCTTCAAAGTTAAGATGATGGTATGACAATTTTATATACTCCATAAACCTTTTAAATTAATTAGGGGGTTTAGGTCGCACTTCAAGTTTTACTCTGCCCTCTCGGTAATTCTCAACAGACCCTAGCTAAAGCTGAACGTTAAAAAAGAGCTTTAAAGCTCTCTTTTTAACGTACTTTCACTGTTTTCAACAGAGTGTTATTTTTCTACTTGGAGATCCTGACGTTGCTTGAAAGTTGATACCTCTTTACCTTCTGGATCAACATAGACTAATTCGACTCTACGACTTAATGCATGACCAAACTTCTGATTTTCATCGTTAATTGTTTGATTTTTACCTTTTGCCTCAACAGCAACTCGATCTAAATGAATCCCTTGTTGTTGAAGATATGCAAGCACACTCTGCGCTCGTCTCATGGAAAGTTTCAAATTATACTGCTCGCTTGCACGAGCATCAGTAAAACCATACAGAGTCAAGGTGTAGGTTGGATTGTCTTTTAAGAACGTTACAACTTGATTTAACACATCAATCGATTCTTTTGACAAGTTTGATTGATCTAAAGCAAAGTGAACGACATTTGGCGCATTTGATGGAACTTTAGCTACCAGTGGTTCAGTAACAACTTTCTGTTCAGGCGACCAAATTGGCCACTTGCCTTTCACTCCATGACAACCTTTAGCATCACCATTCAATTCTTGTAAAGATGGATAATTAATTTTAGGTAATTCTAATGTTGTTGCAGACTTGCACGCCGATGCTTTAAGATTTGATTGATCAATTAAACTTTGAGCGGATAGAAACAGTTCTCTTGAGTGTCTCCATCCAAGTTCACAATGCTCTGCTGCTGCCCAAACCAACATCACTTCTGCTTGAGCAATCTCAGCCTGAGCACATGAAAAACCTTCAGTTTGCTTTAATAATTCAGCATTTGCCCAAAGGTCTCTGCGCATGACACTTGAATCAGAAAGAATAGCCGTTGTCAGCGTAAACTTTTCAATTTGTCCTTGTTCTAAAGCATCAATAATATATTTTGCTTGTTGAAGTGCTTCAGTTCTCGCAGAACTTAGACTCTTTTCACTTCCTTCGTGGGCAGCGTAACTTAACCATGTTAAGGCTTTTATCGCTTGATAATATGCAATATTTTCAGATGGTTTTAAATAAGGTATCAGACGTGTTTGTAATGCAGCAACTTGCTTATCTTTAGGATTATAAGGCTTCTGTTGATTGACATCTTGTACCAAAGAACTAGATTGCTCTCCAACAATAATTTGCTCAGATGCAGACTCAGCAAATACAGAAGTGCTTACTGCAAGCAAACTAGCAGAAACCCCTATATAAAAATAAGAACACATTTTATATAAATTATTGTGAAGATATTTCATGTTTATGGTTCTCTCGAAGCATTTATTCCAGCGTTATTACCAGCAAATAGATTCTCATCGAATTTGAATCTAAAACGAACATAAGCGCCCTGAATTGTAGTATCACTATCTACCAGATCATCATCTTTATAACCTGAGAAGTTATAGCCACCTGACAACCATAGATTTGCTGCAACGAGATACCCAACCTCACCACCCACGAGAACTCGACGCCCTGAACTCATATCAGACCATAATACACCTGTGTGTATTCCTGCATCCCATCTTTCATTGATGTCATATATAGCTCTTGCACTGAACATGTGTGTCATACCTGTAGACTCTAAACCAGAGAATGTAGCCTGCACATTTTTCACCGCATATTGACCCGACAAGGTAAAATCACGTGTTGGATGATAATTTAAATGGTTCGAGAAAATATAAACATGTTTAAGATACGGATTGTTTAAATCAGTTTTATTATCATCATAACGATATTCAACTTTAGCTAGTGCATCAAAACGATTGTGTTCTGTATCACGATAAGCCAATCCTAATTGGAAGCGATCCACTAAACGATCACCGCTACTCTCATTTTTGCTATCTGTTAGGCTAACAACATTTTTTGCCAATAATGTCACATCATCCGAATATTTATAAGCAACGCCTAAATTGTTCAATATCGTATCTGATTGATCTGTCCAACGTGCTTCAATGCGAGCAACAGCTTTCCAGTTAGGGTTCTTTAAATATTCAATACCTAAAGATGCTGCTGTGCTATCAGAATTTGAGTTATTGGCATTTGATAATGATTTAGTTTGCTCAAAACTCGTATTGGCATAAAAACCTTTTTCAAGTTCCCATCGATTACGTAAACCAATTGCTGCCTCAGCCTCTCTCGCACTAATACCATCCCGAACACGATATTCACTGAAGGCTGTTCCATTATTGTTATATTTACTATCAAGACCGAATACTGTTACATTGCGGCGTTGATTACTATTCAGATCATAAAGACCACCAATGCTTGAAACTAATTCGTGACGACCATAAGCACGGAGTTTTGAATTAATCTGGTAATTCGCACCCAAGGCAAAAATACGACGATCTGCTTCAGAAATGTCTTGTTCATATTCAGCAAAGACATTCGAACCTTGCCAAGGTAGTTGACTGATTAATTTAGAGCGAACTGTGACACCATGATATGGTGCAACTTGTGTTGTATTCAGTGTTGCTGAATTAGATGACTCATCATAATACTTTAAACCAAGTTCTACAGCCAAAATACGGTTAATTGCCCGTTCAATACTTGCTGATACACCTTGATTTACGCCACTTAACTGATCTTCTGTGCGAATCGCTTCAAGCTTAGCTAAGCCGATTTTATTTAATTGTACACGTCCCTTAATGCCACTCTCTTTACGACCAGCAGTAATAGGTGCCGCTGTATTATAAAATTCTCTATCAGCTTGGTTATGATAAACTTTCATTTCCAAGTCTTTATAAGAATAGTTTAATTCAACTCGTGCAGCATCACCCGATAACTTACCAGTTGCATCTGGTTTCACATTTCCTGACGTCGATGAATTTAAGTCATCATTAATATTCTCTGAACGAGCAAACTCAGCAATGAATTTACCTTTATCATTGGCAAATTTAACGACAGTATTCACACTTGCTAACTGATCTTGAGTTAGTGGGTTATTACTCTTCACATAAGAACCACCCACTTTAACTTTATCGGTGACTTTTACAGAACCAGACACACCACCAACCGTATATTCTTCACCACCTTGATCAGATTCAACTGTAATTCGTAAATATACTGGGTTTAAGTCAGCATCAACACTTGGAACTGGATCTTTCAAATAAATACTATTACTGAAAGTATCAATCTCATAATCAGTAAAACGAGTCAAACTTGTACGTGCAATAATTAAACCCGAATTATTACGATCACGCGTAATAACTTCTACTTTTTCACTGTTTTCACGCACGTCTTGCGCATTAACACCATTACCTAAACTATAAGGACCTGAAATGCCCATAGCACGTTGTTCATTCATAACTTGTTGTGTATTTGTCTGTGCAGCAAACGCAGTAACTTTATATTTATCAGCTTCTACTGTACTACGAACACCTGTCAATGAACGGTTATATTGACCTAAAGATAAGCCGTCATCATTTTCAGTACGTGTTACGTAGTCACCATACATTGCATATGAACGTCCTTTATCGACACGAACATACAATTTACTAGTAGATTGAGCATCAAAGCCTTTGGCAGCAGAGTCACCATAAACTGGGTAATATTCATCTGGACGAATATCACGGAATAATCTTTGGTTTTTATCTTTATCTGAATCATATGCAAGTGTAAGCAGGTATTCACCTTTTACCTTACCTTTCAAAAATAATGCAGCACGACCCGTTATATTGCGCTTACCGTCTTTTGAAGCTGAAATCTCATTTAATTCTTCTTCAAAACCATCATTTGAATTAATACCACTCAATTCTTTAGGGTCAAACTTTTTGAAATTAAAAGAACCTTCAACCAGACCAACTGCGATAATCGGTCTTAAATCAGGTAAGAAACGAATAGGTGTGCTTGAGTGGAAGATACCACTTTCAACTGATAATGTTCCTTCACCGGCTTCAATTGGCGCTTGAATTGGAACAAGTAAAGTTCCACCTTCAACGAATACTTGAATACCTGACTGTTTTGGATCTAAGTCTACTAAGTCAATCTTACCGATTGAACTATCTAATGTGATAGGTGTACGGTTTGATACAAGCGTACCATGTCGATCGACAATTTTTAAATTAACATTAAAACGATCGCGTCCGTTTGCCTGTGGAATCGTTTTACTCGACTCAAGTTGCAACTTATCTAACTGATCAGGTGCAATAACATTAATACGTTTAATGTCTCGAGTATTGCCCATCATATCTACTTCACGTACTTCTATCGTGTTGTGACCCGTACTTAAATCAACACCAATAAAATCTAAACCTGCAACCTGCATGTTCGGCAATACAGCACGTTTACCAACGCGTTTTTCAGGAACACGCGTTCCATTTACCCAAAGCTCAAGCTGAGTGCCTGCTGCACCTTTAACTTGAATGGAGGTCTGAGGATAAGGCAATACTTGCCCATCTTTAAGATTTAAAATTTCTAGTTGATTATTCACAGCTGTTTCTAAAGCTGCTTCAAGATTAATCATTTTGGCAGAATTAACAGTATCTACAGACTCTTCATTTGGCAGAGCAAGAGTTGAAGAACTTGGTAAAACGCTAGATGCTTGAACACCAGACTTTTCGGGTTCAAATTGTATTTGCTTGATTTCTTTAATTTGTTCTTTTGAAAAATCAAGATTACAATTCGCCTGAGCTCCAACGGCTGAAATACAGCCACTCGATGGCTGTCCACGAACATCCGTAACTTTAGAAAAAATTGGATCAATCGTTAAATCAGAACGTAATATTTGCTCTAAATTTGTATTCTCTTGTTCAATGCGTTTTTTACGCTCTAGCACCCGTTCAATTAAAGATTCTGAACATTGACCAACACCTTCAGCTATCGCAAAATCGGCACGATGCAATTCACCACGTTTTAAATCGACAAAACGACTATTTGGATCACCTGCTTGACGATTATTTATTAATACTAATTCAGAACCAATTGGTAAACTTGTACGATCGACTTTTAAAACATGCGTTTTTGCACTAATTCCATAGAAATCATACTTACCTTCGCTATCAGTAATAACATAACTACCATCTTCAAGATAAATACGAACACCAGGAACACCTATTTCACCAGCATCTTGGACACCATTCCGATTACAGTCGGTGAAGATTTTACCAACAATAAAACCGTCAGAAATCATCATACCAGGTGTAACTTCTACTTTCGCTGATGCTTCATTAGACTCAACACCTTTCGCATCTTTGGCACGAACACGGTTGATACCATCACCATTGAGTGCATTTGGTCCAATATAAACGCGATACTGTACTTTAACTTCTTTATTTGGAGTGAGTGTACCTAGTCCAAGTGTTAAATAAGGTCCCTTACCACCTAATGGATCTTCTACCTTTTTACCATCAACACGCATTGAGCCTTGAACATAAATAAAGCCTCGAGGAAGTGTATCTGTAATCGAAACATTTGTTGAATCTGCCGTTCCACGATTTGCAACATTCACCGTATATTCTTCGAATTCACCAATTTCAGCAGTTTTATTTGAAGCAACTTTTTTTACAAATAAAGGTGAATTCGTATTATCCACTTCAGGGTCAATTGGAATATCAATATTGAGTGCAGGGTCACCATTATTTAATGTGAACTGTCCAGCATAAGACCACTTTAAATCAACTGCTTTATCTGCTGGGAAACTTGAATATACCTTGCGATCACTAATAAAAGTATAACGTTTGTCACCCGGAATAGTGTTTGTGTCTACAATAAAACTATATGTACCTGCTTTCACCAGTGGATAGATAAATTCACCAGCACTATTAGTCACTTGTTTTGCAGGAATAGAAATCTTATCACCTGTTTGAGGATCAATTTCAAATGCTACATTATCACCAATTGGTTGACCATTTTGATCCAATAAAGTAACTGTAGCACCGGCTACAGGTAAACCCGTTTTAGCATCAAATACTGTACCATACGGATCGATTAACACACTTGTATTAATGTCGGTAATTGTTCCTGTAGATTGGCCTTGCGCATCCAAACAGTCAGTTAAACTAATATCAACTTTATCACGTTTAAGTGTCTGTAAAACTGCATCATATCGAATGCCTTTATCTGAAAGAGTTGTTGGTAATGTATAGTGGAATACACCTGTATTTGGTCCAGTTTCAATACCAATAACTTCTTCTAAATCATCTGTTTTTGTAGATTTAATTCGAATTTTCACACGATCTGGAATATAACGATCAGCATTACAACTTGCATTTTTAGCTTCTATATTCAGCGGCTTATTTACACTACCAGTTGCCAAAATATTCTTAAAATCACTTGAATTATTTGTAATATCTGCTGAGCCGCTAACTAAAGTAGATGCAACGTTTGATAACACATCTTTCTGACTATCAGTTACAGCATACGAAACTTTATAAGTATTTTTTACTGTGGTTTTTGCAATATTGCGGTTCATACTAACAACAAGATCAACTTGCTCAGATGTATTTGCAGCAATTTGTGGAAAACCGACAACAAGCTGGTTGATCTGTGCAACATCACTTGGAGCAATAGTGCTATAACTATTATTGGCAAGCTTGTATAAAATTTTTGCTTGAGTATTTTTTACTAAAGCAGATTTAAATGTTGTATTAGGTGGTAAATCATCAACCAACAAAACCATTTTTTGTGTTTGACCATCCACCATGACATCGGTTGGTCTAGCTGGCTTCTTACCTTCATTGCTAATATTGAGCGTGTAATTTAAGTCATAATTTGCACTTGCAGAAGGCTCAAAAGTTTTTTGTTGTACTTCTTTAGTTGCAACTAATTTTGCACCATAGCTAATTGCACTATCTGTAGCGATTGCAATTGCTGTTGTATCTTCAACAACTGTTGCTTTAATTGGTAAATTAAATTGCTGACCTTCTGTTAAATTTGAACTTGTGGTAGCAACAACCCACAAATTGACACTTTGGCCAATTTGTAAAGCTACATTAGTTGTTAACTGTTGATCATTCGTATCAAATTCACCATCTTTGTTGCTATCTATGTAGATTTTAATATTGTTTAATTCATTAATTGTTAATGCTTCTAGCTGAACATTAACAGGTGCATTACTATTATTCGATAAAGTATTGGCCCATATTACTCGCACACTAGGTTCGACATCGAGTACTGGCGGTGTAGTTAAAGTAATAGCGTACAAAGCTGAAACATTAACTTCGACTGTATTAGAAACTGATTGTTGTTCTTTACCATTTGCTACTGTAAAAGTTGCGTAAGCAACGTTTTTGATTTTACTACCTACATCAGGAATATTCGCGGCATGACCATACTGCGCAGACAATATAGATATTGTCAACGTTGACAACATGAAAGACATGTTTCGACTTACACGGATTTGCTTCTGTTGTAGCACAGCGCTCTACCCTTCAACTAAATAGTCTAAATGAAAAAACTTTAAAATTATTGTTGTGGACACCTGCTTTGCGCAAATGCCCACATATTTAATCAATTCATTTTGAGCAATCGAAATTACTTAATGAATATTAATTATTTACTTTGATTACAAACTCTAATACCGCGCTTGTATTAGGTACAAGAGGTGTTTTCTCAGCAGCGATAGTACCTGTTGAACCATCAGTTAATGCAGCAGTTGAAGTACTTAATGTCGCATTTGTAGCTACTGGAGATGCACTTGCAATCACTTTCAACGTTGTATATGCAGGTGTAGCATCGCTAATCACAACATTAGTTACGTCAGCATTACCTTCATTCGTTGCAGTAATTCTATACTTCACACATTCGCCTGGTTTAGCAGAAACTGTATTTTGAGTATAAGTACCAGCTGCACCCGTTACACAGTTAGCTAAAGATTGCTCTTTCACTAAACGCACTTGACCACTTGTTACAGTCGTTAAGTCAGTGTTCACTAGATCGGCAACAGACTGACCACCAACAACTGTTGGTTTGATCGTTAATACAACTGCACTTGGTGTTCCAGCAGTTGCATTTGTTGGAGCTTGAACTTTGATGAGTAAGTTAACAGATGCACCACGAGCGATACTTCCAGTTTTCACTGCAAGATCACTACCTGTGACTAATTCACCAGAATCAGCTATACCATCGTTATTCGAATCTACATATAAGGTTGTTACCCAACCATTTGCAGTTTGGTCATTCGTTAATGTAAACGGTAATGTATTGGCTGTCGCACCTTCAACGATGTTACCGTTGTTGGTTAAGGTATGCTTGTAAACAACCGTACCACCTGGTGCAACTTGTCCAGTACGGTCACTTTGCAAGCTAAGGATACGATTAGTTTCAACTGTTACACGATCAGACATTACATCTGTTAAGCCAGTAGCAGGAGAAGAAACTTTAAAGATAACTTCTTGATCACCTGCTGGAGCATTTGCTGGAGGCGTTACAACTGCAACAAGTTTAACACTACCGCCAGTTGGTATATTACCTGTATTCGTGATTGGAGCACCTGTTGGATTACCTGCACCATCAGCTAAGTAATATTGAACCGTCCAACCCGCTGGTAATGTAGGTGATGTAGATAAATTATAGTTATCTCCAGTTGCACCTTTATTATCAATTGTTAATGGGAAGTTAGTTGCTTGACCAGGTTTAGTTGACTTGGTGTCAATATATTGACCTGTATCTTGACCAGATGCGCCAGCAACTGCACCCGAGCTATTCGTTGCATCACCATTGTGTAAGTCAACTGTTGATGCTGTTACTTGACTAATCGTTAAAGTAATCGTATCTGGTGTTGCAGTTGGGTTAGTTACTGGAGTAGCAGTTAAAATTGTGTTAATTGCTGTTGCTGTAGAATAAGTTGAAGGTAGAGTTACCTTCGTAACAACTTGGTATGTAGCGCCGCTTGCGATTGGACCCGTGTCTGCAACACCATCACCATTCGTATCAGTTAATGGCGTTACACCATCAGCTTTGAATAATTCAACAATACTACCAGATGGTAAACCGAGTTTATTAACTGAAATATTAAACGCTTCAGTTACATTACCAGTGTTATGTACAACGATTGGTTCCCCAGTAACACCAAAAACAACTGGCGTACCTTGAGTTGTTGACTTAGTAATGACATCAGGTGTTGGGGTTGCTGTTGATTGTCCATCAGCAAAAGCATCCGTAGTACTATCGTTGATTGTACCTTTTTTAACACCTAACACTGTTACATCGTTCGGGTTAGATGGTGTTTTACCTTCTGTACCTGGACCATCTGGATCCACTTCAGCGATGTTTGTAATGATACCAGCTGGAGTATTTTGGTTTACTCGAACTTTGAATTTCAATACACCACTGCTGTTTGCAGCAACTGTAGGAATAACTAATGTTGCTGTTCCTGAAGTGAAGTTATATCCATCAGCATCAGCTGCATCACTTACAGCTGTACCATTTACTGTAGCAGAACCAGTAACATAAGTTAAACCAGATGGAAGTACGTCGGTGATCGTAACGTTAGTTGCAGTCGTGTTACCCGTATTTTGATAAGCTAAAGTATATTCAACTTCACGTGCTACAGGGCTTGATGAAGTAGCATCTACATTACTAACGCTTGCAGATTTTAATAAACTAATTACAGCGCCATTGGTAATCTTAACTGTATCTACGTTTTTAGCAGTTACACTTGTATCATAACCACTGATTGCTGAAACCGTTAACTTACCAAGATCATTAGCAAAAATGTTGTTGCTTGCTGTTGTTGCTTGTACGATTAAGTTAACAGATTGGCCTGCTGCTAAAGTTACGCTTGTTATAGGAGTTTGGCTATCTGGAACACCATCTTTGTTGGCATCAAGATAAACGTTTAAACCGCTGAAATCGAAATTATCAGTTGTGTTATCACGTGTATCATTATTGACAACAGCTACGTTAAAAGTATCGCTGCCATTACCAGTATTTGTTAATGTGTGAGATAAAGATACTTGACCATTCGCGTTAGCAGTTTTAGTTTGATCAGCGAGCAACGTGAAACTTGCTACTTGCAATACAGTCGTACTAACTACGTTTGATGTCACAGTTTTATTAGAACCATTGCTATCAGTATAGCTTGCAGATGCAATGTTACTAATGTTTGTGCCCGCACTAGGAGCTGCTGCGTGTGCTGAAGGAAGGAAAGCTGCACCACCTGCAACAAATGCAATCGAAGCTGCTAATTGCGTTAGCTTTAAACGTTGAGTTTGATTTGACATTCGGAAATTACCCCTGTTGAATATTCAATGTCAGTTTGTTTAATTTTTGGTTTTGTCACTGTTAATACGCGTTTGCGCTGATACCGTTACAGATTTCCCAGCAGGAAGTTCTGCGATCGTCCAACGTAATGCACGATAATCTTTCAGTGGAACATTCACCATTTGATTACCCTCTTTGCGTTTTAAAGGCATCGGGGCAAAATTTGTACCGTCTGTACTTGCTTGCGCGTTTTCTGGCTCAGATTTCGCCAAAAATAACGTTTCTACGGGTATTGGTAACGTCGCAGCTAAGTTTTTAATTTTTCCTGATGTATTATTTGTATACGTTGCACGATACTCAATTACATCATTTGGCTTCACTTTATTGACTAACTTAGCTACTGGCTTCCCATCTGTGCTTACACTAATGAGATAGGTTTTTAATTCTACGGATACAGGATCTTTTGCAACTTTAGTTTCAGCAGAAACACTAACCGCCAAAACCAAACTAGCTGCACCAAGTAAACCTTTTTTCCAATTATCTTTTAAATGCATGTTTATTGTTTCCACACTCAACACCTTAAACTTTTGAACATATTCTATTCTATAGACAAAGTTCAAAATAATTTTTAACATTACTAAAATACAATACTTTTATGTATTTTTGTTGAAAAAAATCACTTTTTTTGTAAAAAAACATCTACTGGTTCAAACAATTAAAAAAACTCTATACCAGCTATCAGCACAAAGTATGCCAAATCAATAATATTTTCGGCATACTTTATCTATAATTTACTTTTGCGACACACAGAACCTTAGAGTGCCTGAAGCTGATGGATTTAATAACCCAGTCAAGCTCCATTCAAGATAATCACCGGAACGGTTTGTATTACAAGTATTTCCACTTGGTATAAGTCTACAACTCATACTGCCAAAATTAGTACCAATTGGTAAACTATCTTTCACTTTTACGTTCTGTAGTTTCTTGGTACTGTTATTTTTATAGGTGATTTCATACTCTAAATTATCTTGCTTAGAAGCCTGATTAGTCGTTACAAATGCGTTTGTATCGGAAGATGTTGAAGGACAACTGCTTACTGCACGTACCTTTTTTGTCAGTGTCAAACCAGCACTACCAATAAGTGTCACATCCTGACGTTTAAGCGTTTGCCCTGGAATCGTTTCTGGTGGATTTGTCAGAACAAATTGATAGTCCGCTTGAAGAGTTCCAATATGTTGTGCGCCCGCAGCAACATTAGTTGGTACATGAACTCGCTGTACTAAACAAATATCAGCACTTGGCTGTAATAGAACAGTACTTGCAGCAGTTGGGTTAAATACAACTTCACCCATATCTACCTGACCATTACAGTTCGTATCTCGATAAACCAATGCTTGCCAAGGTTGATCGGCGCTAGCATTTGGTCGCTGAGTCTGAGTCTGTACTAATTGAGTGAGTTGAACTGGAATTTGTGTGCTTAAACGGTGAGGATAGTCCGTGACATCTCCAGCAATAGCTGTATGTTGCCCATCTTCATTCAACACAACATTAATAATCACATCACCAAAATTATTCGCTGTATAGCTTGTTGCACTTGTCTTGGTTAAAGCAATTGTATCTGATGAACGGGTGTAGCCCGTTGTGCCACTGACAGAAATATATTCAGGTAAATTCTGTTGAACAATACAAAAAGATGATGGTAATAAGCTTTGTTCAATTGAGAAAGCATAATCACCATTTGCACTTGTCACTGTCGAAGCTAGTTGTGTAGTTGTACTACAGTTAATCAAACGAATTTTGCTATTTGCAATCCCAACTTCACCTGCATCTTGTATGCCATTATATGCTTTACTCGCATCTAGCGTTGTTCCGCTATTATCAACAAATACTCGTCCAGTAATATCAACGTAAATAAGCTTCGTATTTGTAAACGTACAAGTAATATCGGCGCCCTCTTTTATGCGAACAGCGGGAATCGTCACAATATTATTTACAAGCGTCCAAAAAGTACCTGTATTCCCTGTTACACCGCTATTTGCATCTACACAGCTGACACCTGATAAGACATATCCTGCTAAAGCACTTTCTGTAAAAGAAACATCTGTATTCAATGTTTGCGCCCAAAGCTGTTGTGCAGAGGTTGCTGTGGTTCCTGCTGTGACTGTAGTTACAGAATCCGTGGTAACTGCTGTTGTACTATTTACAAGATTGCTAAGATTAATATAGTTAAACGTACCCGTCCCATTCACAGAGTTTTTAGCAATTTTAATTTTTGCACCATCTATAATGTTAATACTGACAGGAACACCTGTACCTGTGACTGTGTCATAGTTTGCAGTCGAACAATTCCCACTTAAAGACAAACCAATTGGTCCATAACCACCTGCGGAGTTTTCTGCATCCGACCCTGATAAATTGTAGGTATTACGATTGACGATACGATAGCTAATGCGATGATAACCAGCACTGAAGGCGGAAGCTGTGGTAACAGTTACACCACCTGGTGCCCATCCGTTTGTGCTCGCCACGACATTACCATCCACCATAATATATGCGCCATCATCCACGCCAACACTCGTATTTCCAGTACAAACTGTTAATGTTTGCGAACTCGGAATATAGATCCCTGTGGTAAATTCCCAAGCACGGCGGTTATCGGCAGTCTGCATAGTAGGGAGTGATACCGTTCTTTCAGCAGCTGCCCCCATATTGCCAATAATGCGTTGGATCATGGGTGCAGCGGTGCTGCTGGATGCCAAATAAACTGAGTCGCCGAGTGCTGGCCCACCATAGGAAAGATAAGCACCCGTCGGGCTAGTTTGGCTTGGAGGCCAAGCTGCTGCAAGTGAACTTCCCTGATTTACATTACTGCCTACAGGCGTACTTCCCCCAGTTCCTTCATAACCCACCCAAAAGGCACCATTGGTTGTTGACTCATTTTGCTGGTTGCTACCCCAAACCTTATACAGTGTTTCGCCTGCGCCGCTACCCGGGTTAAACTCATCACTCGAAACTTTAACAGTCGCTTGCTGAGCAGTACCCAAAGAGGAAGCTGCTGTTGTGCTGTAACTCACAGATAATTGTTTTATAGCTCCATTCGCCACGCTCCCTAAAGGGCATGTCCAGTTGCTACCACTTTGGGCACACCCCCCCCCACCGACAACACTTACACCCGTTACTGTCACACCAGTTTGTGGTGCGGCAATATAGGTTGCGATGGCATTGGTTGCATCGTTCGACCCTTCATTTTTAATATTGATGGTTTGTGTACCAACTCGTCCTCGTACAATCGTGGGTAAATCAGGAGTAATTGTAAAACGAGCTTCCTTAACCGCTGGATCAGGTGTCGGGGCTACAATGATCGCATTGACTGAACTACTAACAGGCGTATTCGATGAGGTTGACTCTATTGTTGCTGTATTGGTTAACGTACCTGCTGCGGTTGCTGTACCCTGAATCGTGATTATACAGGTTGCTGTTGTTGCACCTGTAAACAGTCCCGAAACTTTCCAGCCTGCGGTATTATCGCCTGTTAATGTAGGAGTACAGGAAGTAGTAACAGGGCTTGAACCTCCTGTACCTTGTGTCGTAGCTGGTGTTCCGACAATAGAAACATTTTTTAAACTGACTGGGAGTGTGTCATTAAAAGGTAAATTTACAACTGTCCCACCCAATGTTGCGCCTGATGGCGTATTGTTGGTAATAGTTAATTGATATTGCATCAATGAACCAAGAGCCACATTGTTCAACTGAGTTGATACAAATGTGTCTGTGTTGCCTACACGTTGACTTTTGACAAGGGCAATTGCACTATCAGCATCCATACTGGACATACCAAAGAAAAAAGCATCTCCCCATGTTGATTGATATGTTGTAGTACGTGATGTACGTTTATCCCCATCTCCACGAATATAGATATCGAAATTTAATTCCGTAATACCCTTACCTTCAACATAAACACTACCACTAGCACCATTAGCTGTTGATTGTGAAGTAATTTTATCCGCAGTATTAATAATATTGTTACCATCAATAGCAAAATTTTTATTACCTGCAATCCGTTTTAAGGTTACGGTCGTATTGCTTACGCCACCTGTAAAAGTAAATTCTGCTGCAAAACCTAGCTCTGTGTTAGAGGTTGTATTATCAGTTCCAGCTCCAAGTCCTGATACCTGTAAAATAGGATTGTTCACAGGACGATTAAATTTTATATTAATTGCTCCAACTTTCACTCTTTTTTTATAAACATCAGTTGTTGGAGGATTAGTTACCAATGTCGCTACTTTCGCTATTAATGCTACACCCTGATTGGCAGTTACATTAATTCCACCTGTAGTACCAGTTGAACAAGCTATTTTATCCATACCATTACTACAGCCAGTAGGAGCATTTTGTATGGAAGCAGCAAACATCTCATTACTCCCTCCTCCAATGGCATTTAAATTTTTCAAAATGGTATCTGAAGATATAACACCTGTCCCAGTATTTAGACTCCCACCTATTCTGACATCAGGGTTACTTCCACCTAATGAACTTGTAATTGTATAAGTAACTGTTGTGGTCGGAGTATATTCCTCTGGATTATTATCAGTTGGATTATTTCGGTTTAATAAAAAAGTATGAGTTACAGGACCTTGTGTTGGACCATTCCCTGAACCTGAGCCTGCAAAAATCTCAATCGTTGGTGGAGCAGCCAATACAGCTTGACTACACATCAAACAAGTTAAGATAAACAAAACCAAAGTATATATATAACTAACTTTATGATTCATCATGCCGTAATTAGAGCTATTCTTTTTCATTTTTTGCTTACTGTCCAACATAGCGCACCCCAAAATTAAATTCATAACTTTGATTTGCAGCCACACTATTTAATGTTCCTGAAACCGCACCAGCATTACCAACTGTGGGAGCCGTCATACCACTACATGATGTGCAGATAGGCGATTGAGATAAAACTGTATAGGCAGGCGTCATGTCTCTAAAGGTAAATGCAGTACTCATAGCAGTAGCACTTGTATTAGTTAAAATCACCTTATACAAAACACATTGACCTTGACCATTTGCTTGTTTACCGATATTGAGACTATTTGTTGTATAGGACTCATCAGCTGTGCCATTACAATCAAAATCACGTGCTTGCAACTTACTCAACTTCAATTGTCTCTGATTCACTGTAGTTACATCAGTAATTGATGCCAAAACTTGACCATTGGCATTATTCGTTAAATTAATCGTGGTGGTATTCGCTTGGGCAATATTATTTGCTACAAGATTTTTAACCTGAAGCAATAATTTGACTTGTGTATGTGCTGCTAATTTTCCACCCGGCAAGTCAGCTAAACTTCTCATCACCAAATCCCCAGCATCAAAAACACCATTTCCATTTACGTCATAGAAAAGAGTGCTGTTAAACTCAACCTGATCGTTATTCGAAAGGAAACTGTAGTTCCCTGTATAATCAACATCAGTATTATTGATTAAAAGATGACTATAAATGACGGTGCCTAATGGCGAGACTTGTCCACGAGAATTTGGCGTGAATTCTACTTTAGCTACAGAATTGACACTTTGAATAGTAATCGCATCCATAATAATATCTTGGCTCGGATTACTACTATTATTAACACTTACAAAACTTGTAGAAAGAGCGCGGAAATAGATCGGTGTAGTTAGACTACTGTTCAATTGATCCACTTCAACAACAGCACAGATTAACTGACTTTCACCATTATTCAGATAGATGGTTTTACCTGTTTCGCTACCCATGACACTACAGTCTGAACCATTTCCAGAAACATAAAAACGAACACGGTTCACACCATTAGGCAAAGTTAAGCTTGTAAAATTACTCGTCGAGTTCGCACTAAGTAAATATTCAGTTCCAATACCAGTATGGCTCACTTTTAATGGAAATATTGCTTGCCCACCGGCAACAGGATTGGTACTTGTTGCGGCAATCACGATTTTCCACGGATTACCAGCGTTATCAACATTCCCATTACCCGAACCATTGTTTTCAGGACTATTCGTCAAATCAACTAAACGTGCTACCGTTGTGGCAAGTAAATTACCCTGATCTTTAATCAAACTTGTTTTGCTAATATCACCTAAAGACTGAGCTTGAGGTGAAACTTCGAATGTCGTATCAGTCGTTACAGCATAACTACTAGGTAAACGTACTTTAACAACGATTGGTAAATTTACGCCTGCGGATAATAAACCTGTATCAGGAATACCATCTCCATTGCTATCTAATAATGGGGTTACGCCATCTGCACGATAAAATTCAATTTGGCTACCTGTCGGAAATGTACTACCTGTCATTGTTACATTAAATACATCAGTATTATTACCATTATTCCAAACATAGTTATTAAAGCTAAGCTCCCCACCTTGAGCCGCAGCAGAAGCAACAACCGTAGCACTATTGTTTACATCAGTTGCACTACCATTAATTTTGACATCATAAATTGAAGCAACATTAAGTACAGCTATGTTACTGAGATCAGATATATTTGCTGTTGTTGTATTATTATCATGATCATACCCAAAATTAACGGTATTATTAATTGGTCCAGCAGTTGTTTTATTTACTTTAACTTTAAATTCAATATAGCCAGTTGCATTTGCTGGTATTGAGCTAATGACTGCAGTTACAGTATTTGATGTCACACTGTAATTGATTCCTGCTGGATCGTTACTCCCAGTACTTGGATTTACAGCTGTACCGTTCCAATTCTCACCAGCATTTAGTTGATAAACCAAACTTGAATTGAGTGTATCTGTTAAAGTTACAGAGCCTGTCGCTGTACTACCTAAATTTTGATAATCTAAACGAACGGTAACAACGTCTCCATTTGCCACGCTTGTTTGAGAAAACTTTTTACGAACAACTAAAGCAGACTGATTCGTAACAGTTGCTGTATCGACATTGGTCTTTGTTCCAGATGCAGTATTTAAAGAATTTACAGTTAATGTTAATGATCCATTTTGACTAACCGTTGCACCACTCGGTACATTTGCCGCCACAATAAGACCAACTGACTCGCCCGCACTTAAAGAATAAGAAGTAATCGCTGCGCCATCAGGCACGCCATCATTATCTTTATCTAAAAATACAGATAGATTACTGTAGTCATAGCTATCCCCAGTATTATTTGTCACTGCAAAGGTATACTGGTCGACTTCATTACCCGTGTTAGTCAAAGTATGGTTAAAATATACAGTCTGACCCGCTACGACATTTTTAGTATTATTTGCCGTCAAATTAACAGAATAAACTGGAAGAATCGTTGTTTGAACTAAATTCGAACGGCTGACTTGAACAACGGTTGAACCTTCTTCAGTGTACTCACCGATCGCCATATTACTAATGATTTGGCGTGTAGGAACAGCAGCAGAGCTAGACTGATGCACTCCCAACAAAGTAACCAACAAAATCCCTAAAGTGATCTTGCTGTTGCGGATATTTTCTAATGTATTGATTATATTCATCTTCTAGCATCCGCCTAACTTAAGGTGTAACCTGAATAGAAAAATACAACGCTGCTTGCTCCTGTGGTGCAAGTGCTCCAATATTTCCAGATATTTGATCTCCACTCACAGCTACAGAACCCTTACTCACTGACGGCGGCAATGCATTTCGCAAAATACTATAAGCAGGTACCACATCATTAATCACAACATTCGCTGCTGGTGTTGAACCATCATTTTTAATTGTTAAACGATAGGTAACGCATTGATTTGGTTTAATCGTCAATGGGTTACTTGCATAGGTCGCAGTGGCAACATTCATAAGTGCACATGCTTCATCTTTAGACTGTTCTTTGGTCAGACGAAGTTGCGTAGGATCAACTGTTGTTAAATCTGTATTTTGAATTGTTGTAAGTGTTAAACCTTGGATTGTATTCGTGGCAGAGACGACGATATTTGCTGCACTAGAAATACCATTTACTGCAGTTAATGGAGCTTGAACTTTTAAAATTAGCTGAACTGAACTTTGAGGGTTTAATCCACCTGTTATAGACAAATCAGTAGCGATCGGATCTGTAGTATCTAATACACCATTATTATTGGCATCGTAATACAAAGTATAAATAAAACCATCATTAATGTTTTGAGGGACTACGCTAAGACTTACTTTTCCGCTTGTATCACCTTCAACAAATGTACCCATATTTTTTAATGTATGCAGATATACAACCGTACCGCCGACATTAATCCGCCCTTGTTGATCATTTGCTAAAGTCAACTTGCGTACAGCTACATCAACTTGATCTTTAATACTGTCACCTTGAGCATTCATCGGTGATTTCATAGCGAACCAAATAGGTAAACTTGTCAAAGTCGTATTCGCAGGAACAGTGACAACGGCGCAATACTGTTTAGTTGTTCCAGCCGCCATGTTGCCAGTACTGGTAATTTCACCTTGTAAGGTTTGACATGTTGCATCACCATTATAGAACTTCACTACCCAATCAGTTGGTAACGTCGTATTGATACTATTAATGTCGATCGTTGTACTCGATGCATATAAATTATAATTATTTGAGGTCGTGCTGTTATTTCGAATAACAAGTGGGAAAACAGCTGTTGCACCTTTTACAGCGTTTTTCACCAATAAGGCTTGCCCACCCGAACCAGTAACATTCCCAACCCCCACACCTGAATTGTTGCTGTTATACAAATCGCTTTCGCCCACAGCAACTGTATTGACTAATCGATCACGCGTACTATTTTTTACACTAGTATCTGTTACGGAAGTTGCGGTAATGTCGAAATCCATTGTACTTGTAGAAGTACAATTCGATGGGAAATAAACCCCTAATTTAATTCTTTTTGAAGTGCCGTTAGCCAATCCACCTGTATCAATGACACCATCGCCATTAGTATCTGTCAGCAATGTCCGACCATCTGCATGATATAAACGAACTACAGCACAACTTGGTACGTTACTTTTAACGAAGCTTAAATTATAAGTATCAGTCGCCTGTCCTGTATTCCAAACATAGTTATCAAACTGGATTTCTTTTGCTACACCCCCAAACGTATTATTTTGGGAGTTTAAGTTATTCAAGCCACCGTTTGGCTCGCCATCATCATTCGCGTTACTTGGGCTATTGTTAAGTACAACACCTAAGGTTTGCTGAACGTTAAAAATTACAGTATTGGTTAGCGTATTTTTCAGAATAGCATTTGATGCATTGTATTGTTGATAGTCGGCGGTATTGGCAACTTTTTCGGCAGCATTCGCATTCACAGTGACTTTAAAACTTACTGTGCCTTTACTTAAAGCTGCCACACTTGCAAGCTCTACATCTACTTGCCCATTACTCACTTTATATTTTATTGGCGCATTTGCACCCGTCTCAACATCATCAGCATCAGTTAACGATCCTGAACCATTCCCCCAACTACCGCTACCCGATTTATATGTTACATCTGTAGCTAATATATCTCTCAATACGAGTTTTGCTGCCGCAGTACCCGTATTTGTATAAGCTAAGGTATAAGTAATTTCCGTGCCAGTTTTACCCGTGCTGATATTCTGTGATTTCGTCACTTGAATTACAGCATCATCAACAACTTTTGCTGTATCACTTACGGTCATAGCGATCGCATTATCATGCTGGCTTGTAGCTGTTAAAGTAAAATTAGCGACGTTATTTGCAGTTAGGTTGGTTGGGATACTTCCAACGACAACTAATGAGGCAAATTCGCCACCTTCTAAGCGAAAACTTGTGGTTGAATTCAGTAAATTATTATTATCATCAGGCTCGCCATTCTGATCCCGATCGATGTAAACTGCGATATTTTCCAGATCAAATTGATCATTCGTTAACTGAGTAAGGCTTAATTTATAGTCGTCTACAATGTTACCAGTATTGGTTAAAACATGCGGGAAGTTAACTTTGCTTCCAATAGTCCCGATATTTTGTTGATTACTTTGTAAAGTTAAAGAGTAAATTGGTTGAACAGTTAAAATAACTGCATTTGAATTAATAACTTGCAAATTACCTTGTTCATCATAGAAGTCACCACTTGCAATATTGGTGATACTACTTCCTGCTTTTGGTTGAGCAAATGCAATAGAACTATGAAATCCAATAAACAAGCCAAATAAAGCGATAAATGAAGTTTTTGAGACAGCACTTTTTTTGAATCGGCTTATCATGTTTCATAACCCACAAAAATGTAAAATTGATTTTTTATTGATAAATTGTACGGTTTTATTGACAATCTTCGCAAAAGAATACTACAAAAATATCGACTTGAACACACAAATTAACAAAAAGGTGATGTTTTTATTACAGATTATCATTTGTAAAAAACCTGTAAATTCCTGTTATTTATAAATAATACTTATGAAATGATTAGGGTCTGTTGACATTTCGTCATGGCAACCAAATGTATATGCAAGCTAAAGCAAAAGAAATTATCAAAGTTCTGTTGCTATAGCCTGTATATTTTTATGGCTACCTTTATAGGGTTAATTATGAACAGTAAGTGTCAACAGACCCTAAATATTCAGTAAAGTAATTGAACCTTTTTTTAAAATATCTTGCCTTTTTAGATTTCGAGCGACACTCAGTAATGCGCCCCATCCACCTGCGGGTTGGGTATAGGGTTCAATTCTGGCAAAATTAGTATTTTCTTGCTTATGAATGGTTTGTTCTGAGTTATCAATCATGTTGCCCTCATCTGAGCTATTTTTTAACATTTGCTACAGATAGGATTAACATGAATTATGCTTCTTTTCTATTCTTGATTTGTCTCATTCGAACAATTAGAGCGTTAAAATCTCTCTTGATTTTAACAATTACAACCAAGCCCAAAACAAAAAAACTTACTGGCAATTGCTCAAAATCACCAGTAAGAGAGAAAAACCAAGCTTAGGATTAAAAAACATAAGCTATTGCTTCGATTGAGCTGATGATTGTACATGAGCAGCATTTTGCTTCTGTTGCGATGGCATATAATCAGGTTGGTTGCTCACAGCCAGAAAGAAAAAGACTAAAAATAAACAACCCAATAAAATACTGATTCCAACCGCAAGGTATGGGAATTTTGATTGCTGTTGAGACATAAGTTCTGCTCCTATTGAAAGACTAAAATTTAATTCATAACAATCTACATAGTGGATAGAGCCTTAAAACTAGCGCCATTTTGAATACGGGTTTGCATGTATTCGGCATAGACCGATAACTTTTCAAAAATATGTTCCGAATAGAACATATCCTCGATTAAATGTGCCGCTTGGGTCGGACTAAACTGACCAATCTTTGCGACTAGATTTGCATTAAGACTAGAAAACAAAGTACATAAGCTTTTGTGTGCTTCATCTTTGTTTTTAAATAGCAGCCTACGCATATTAATCAATTCATCATTGAGCATGCTTGGCCTACGATCAGCGTGAATCACATCAATTTTTACATCAAAATAATCTTCTAGGATTTGAATCTGTTGCTGATCTAAAGATAAATGTGTAACCAAGAAAATATGAAAAATATCTGTACGACACAATGCTTTGACTAAACAACGGAACAGAAAATCTTGCTCTGCTTTTGCATCATCGACCAGCTCGATATAAAGCTTGAGGCTGTGGATGACATCTTCGATTTTAAGATTGACACTTTGCTCAGCTTGATAGTATTGATTCAATATCTTAAGTACAGAGGATGAGACTGGCGTGGTATAAATCACAGGCTGATTTAAATTAGCAATCATAAATGGTGCAAATAAATAGGCAAGATTATTATCATTTTCCACTATTGCAGCTTGAGCAATATAAGCGACCTTCTCCTTAGAAAAATCTCTCAGTACCTTGCCCCTTAATAAAGTGGCTTCCAGATTTACATATTCTAGACTTAGCTGTTGTTGTACCGCTTGCGAAGGGACTTTGCTTTGAAAAAGCTGAGTCAACGCATTAAGTTCTTTAGTGATAAACATAGTCATACGCCATTCAGTCCGAATTAGTGTCATTCAAACGACTTACAATGCTTGATCAATATTTAACACACTGCATCGTTGCTTGATGCTATTTTGAACCAGGTACAAACAAGTGAATAGCTACAGAGTTTCGCTAAAAAAATATAACAGATCATTTATGGATCTTGGTCTAACTGCTTTATAATTAGCTCGAATACAGTTTGCATTTACTGTTTCATTTCACATTATCTTTCCTGCCACCTTGATTGGTCTCGCTTGTTTTCTTGCTAAGCTGGAATGCAAATGGCTATGTAGTCAAAATCCCATTTATAATGCGGGGTTCCTCAGCATCATGCTCTTTGGTTGGGGACGGGTCAACCCCAAAGCGCATTTTTTGCTACCCTCATGGTTGCAATCGGCACCTGTATTTCCATGTTTTGGATAGTATCCTCTAACAGTTGGATGCAAACACCGCAAGACTTTAGCATAGAAAGTCGTACTGAGTATTTCGGAATAAAGTCCGTATTGGTGATGAAGGCTATCACTAGGAGCTTTGTATGAAAATAAAATCGCTGCATTTAAATCCAGCCTAATGGTTTATAATCTTATGGTTAGTCGGATTTTTTGCACTCGCCATCTTTGCAGGTCTATTTAGATTACTCTTGATGTTTGCTTATTAAAAAATGGGTGGAATAGCTTTTAGATGAGGTCTATTCCATCAATACGGATTTACTTTATTTTATGTATAAATCAGAACAATTAGCACATAACTTGAAACTGCTTATTGAAAATGGTTCTTGGCAGCCACACACCAAGTTACCCTCTTTACGTGAGCAAGTACAACAATCAGGTTTCAGTCTGATTACCGTAATGAATGCTTACCAAGAACTGGAAGCACAAGGACTGATTTATTCAAAAGAAAAGTCAGGTTATTTTGTGGCTGAGCAAAATCATATTCAGATTCCACAAGCCTATTCAGTGGTGTCTTTAAATCCGAAAATTGAAATTAACTCACTCGTTTTTAAATATCTCAAATCAATTCAATCTCCCAACGTCAGCCCATTAGGTTCTGCCTTTCCAGACAGTCAGTTGCTGTATCCCCCAAAACTGATTCAAATCATGGGGCAACTTTCTCGCAATCGACATAGTTATGACCAAACTTCAAATTTACCTCCCGGTAATTTGGCACTCAGAAAGCTGATTGCGCAACGCTATTGTATGCAAGGCATTCCAACCGATGCAGATGACATTGTCATTACATCAGGTGGACTAGAAGCATTAAATCTTTCACTACAAGCCATTACGCAACCTGGTGATTATATTTTATTGCAGCAAACAATTTTTTATGGTGCTTGGCAAGCTGCTGAACGTTTGGGTTTAAAAGTCATCACCATCCCAGAACATCCACAGCATGGCTTTGATATTGAAGCTTTTGAACAAGTCATCAAAAATTATCCAATCAAAGTCTGTTGGTTTATGCTGAATGCACATAACCCAATTGGTTTTACTGTCAGCGATGACATCAAATATAAAATCGCTAAATTGTTGCATGAACATCAAATTCATTTAATCGAAGATGATGTTTATGAAGAAATGTTTTATGGCAGCCAAAAACCATTGCCAATGAAGTATTTTGACCAACAAAATCTGGTATTACACTGCTCTTCTTTTTCTAAAACCTTAGGTTCAAGTTTCCGTATGGGCTGGGTCTATGCAGGTAAATTCTCTGAACATATTCAACATTTACAATTGATGAGTACTATTTCTGCCAATGCGCTGATTCAAAATGCGCTGGTGGAGTTCCTCTCTCATCATCATTATGAAAAGCATTTAAGAACTCTGCGACGTGCCTTAGAAAAGAATAAAAAGCAATTCTTTCAATATCTCAAACAACATCTACCGAAAGACTGTAAGGTGTATAACTATCCAAATGGTTATTTTTTGTGGATTCAACTCCCTGACAAAGTCAGTAGTATGCAAATCTATGAGCAACTGATTCAGCATCATATTGGTGTTGCGCCAAGTCCCTTATTTAATGTGTTGCCCTCACATCAACATTTTATTCGTATGAATTGTTCTTTTGAATGGACAGAACAAATTCAGCATTCGCTAGAGTTATTCATTACAACGATTCAACGTCAAATACCCAATTAATTCAGTTTGGATAGATTATTCTTGCGATACTGACTCGGTGTTTCCCCAAACATCTTTTTAAAGGCACGAATAAAATTGGTGGTTTCTTCATACCCTACCAAGCAAGCAATATCCTGAATACTATATTGCTGCTGTTGTAGTAATTTCTTGGCTTGATTAAACCGAACCTCAGCCAAGATTTGCAAAAATGTGGTGCCCTGTGCTTGCAAATGCCGCTTAATCGTTCGTTCTGACATATTTAAGCGCTGTGCAATCAATGGAAGTGAGGGATAACCATGACTAGAATGATATAACAACTCAGAACGAATACTTTTTTGTAAGTCCCGAGTACTTTCTTTTACGAGTTTAAGCTTGTCATTTTCACAATACAAAATAGCCTGTTGGAATGCAACTTGATCTGCATTCAAATTCTTACAATGTAAATATTTTTTAGAAAATCGAAAACCATTACATGGTTGATTAAAATGAATATTTATCTGGGATAAATCAATTTTTTCATAATTCTGAGCATCTGCCCAATCCACAAAAACCTCACAACTTTCTGCAATTTTGTCAGAAAATAAAGTGAGAAAATGAATTGCTCCAAACAATAAGCTCTCGATCAGGAAATGTCTTAACTGATTAGATTGTTCTGCATCACCTAATTTCACTGGATGAACATCATCTAGATAAACATAGATAAACGTTTCATCTATATGCCATTGAGGGGTAAAATTTTGAATTCGAGTACAAAAATACTGCTGACAAAGACTTAACGCCGTTTCAACATCCGCACAACTGAGAAATGCAAACCCTAAAGCCCCATGCGAAGTTGGACGTAACCTAAACCCATATTCAATCCCAAGACGCGGATTCCCCGTCAATCGTAACGCATTCACCACCAATTTTGACCATTGATGCGCACTCATCTTGGCATCGGCTTGTTGCATTTCAGTCGGAATCAATCCCGTTCCATACAAAGCGATGTGTGCATCAATGCCGTATTCATAAACGATTTCTAATAATACATGGGCATAAGAAACAGAGATGGTTTCTTGAAACAATCCAAAAGGATCACGCATGACACATCCTATGTCCTAAAATGATCATTAATATGGCATAGTCTCCCCTATTGAGCGAGTATTTTCTTCGAAATAATAACCTCAAGATTGATGACTAAAACAATGGGGAATTGCTGAAATGGCAAGCATGACACTCGATAAACAGCAATCGACCTATGTGCTGAATTTGACCAATGGCAATCAGGAAAATGCTTTAAATAAAGCGGTATTAGAAGAATATTTTGCTATTTTTGATGAAATTGAAAGTGATAAAAAGAATGCCTGTTTAATTATTCGAAGTGAGCATCCTAAAACCTTTTGTAACGGCTTAGACCTTGCTTGGTTAATGCAACAATCATTGGAAGGTAAAAAAGCCTTTACCCTGCAACTTGAAAATATGTTGCTCCGTTTAGCATTACTCAACTTACCTGTAATTGCTGAAATCGGTGGTAATGCTTATGCAGGCGGTGCAATTCTCGCGTCTGCTTGTGACTTCCGATTTATGCGATCAGATCGAGGACGTTTTTGCTTTCCAGAAGTCCATCTGGGCATTCCTTTTACAGATATCATTGCTGAAATTGTGCAACTACTTCCTAATCAACATGCAATTTGGGAAATGTCTTTGACAGGCAAAACCAGGACAGGCACTGAATGTCTACAATCCCAACTCGTTCATCAAATTGAACCAATCGAATCATTAAGTCATGAGGTGTTTAAATTTGCAGAAGATATGGCAGAAAAACACCGCCAAACCTATGCCGTGATCAAACGTCAGCTCCGCCATCGAATTGTAGAGATTGCCAAGCAACGCCAACTCTATGATCCTGAAAAATTTGCTCACCCTTTTATGATCTAATTCAACGTTTACAACAACTCAAATCTAGGAAATATCAATGAATAATATGCAAGGAAGAACTGTTTTTATTACGGGCGGCAGTCGAGGTATTGGCAGAGCGATTGCGTTAAAAGCAGCTCAGGCAGGTGCGAATGTCGTGATTGCAGCAAAAACCGAAGTCGAGACCACTAAATTAGCAGGTACGATTTATAGTGTGGCTGAAGAAATTGAAGCTGTAGGCGGCAAAGCATTGCCACTGTTACTAGATGTTAGAGATGAACAGCAGATTCATGCTGCTATGCAACAAGCCGCCAAAGCCTTTGGCGGAATTGATGTGCTGATTAATAACGCAGGTGCAATTGCATTAATGGGGGTGGAATCCACCTCATTAAAACAATATGACCTGATCCAAACCATTAACCATCGTGCCACTTTTATTTGTGGCCAAGCTGCATTGCCCTTTTTAAAGCAAGCTGAAAATCCACATATTTTAAGCTTATCACCGCCTGTAAATATGTCACCGAAATGGCTCGGGATGCTTGCACCTTATGCTTTATCTAAATACGGTATGACGATTCTGACTTTAGGCATGGCGGAAGAATTTCGTCACTATGGTATTTCATGTAATACGCTTTGGCCTGAAACTTATATCGCAACAGCAGCCGTTTCGAAGAATCTAGGCGAAGAAAATACCTTACAGGTCAGCCGTAAACCACAGATCATGGCAGATGCAGCTTTTGCGATTTATAGCACGGCTAGAGGTGAACTTACAGGACAAAGCCTGACCGATGAACAAGCTTTGTCTCGTATTGGCATCACTGATTTCACTCACTATGCCTGTGTCGGTGGCAATACGCAGCTCCAAAAAGATTTCTTTTTGGATTGATCCAACAATGAAAAAACGACCTTAAAACATGTGTCTTAAGGTCGTTTCAAAAGCAAAGAAAATTAACCTGGGAAAATACCACGCTCTTTACGTGCTTTTAAAATACGCTCACAACCTAAAATGAAGGCAGCAGTACGTAATGTACATTCTTTCTCGCTTGATTTATGCCATACATCATTGATGGCTCGCATCATCAACGGCGAATTCAATCTTGAAAATACTCTTTTAACAGACCCTAGACGAGTCAAGAAATTGATAGCAGTGCTAGCCATCGGTTTCTGTTGGTGCTATTTAACGAGTGAATGGCAACATGATCGAAAAAAAGCGATAAAAATAAAGAAGCATGCACGACTTTCAGTAAGTTTATTTCGCTACGGTTTGGACTATGTTCAGATGGCTATTCTACGTTTGATTGGTTTTGGAAAAAAAGAAGAATTTAAGAAAGTGCTCGCAATTTTAAGAAAGAAAAAGCCTGATAGGACAAGAACCCTATGAAATTTGTCGTGTACAGAGAAAATTTTATTACAGAAACAAACATTAAGACCAATAAGTAACGACAGTACTCGCAAGCTATTTTCTAAAAAAGCAATAAAATAACATTATTCATTTACACTCTTTTAGTTGGAATAAAAATATGATCAAGTTAATAAAAAGTTTTCACTCAATCAATACCTATTTATTCATGTCGACGGTTTTACTTATTTCAATGATTATTTATTTCTATCACATAAATCCATAATATAATAGAAAAACCCAATTTAAAATTGGGCTTTTCCATGTCTAAACTAAATTCTTCGAGCTAAAAAGAGTTCAAATTCGCCTAAAGGTTATTTCTTCTCTACTTTAAAGCTATCTTTAAGATCAAGAATACGGTTAAACACTGGTTTTTCAGCTTGATGATCATGTTGATCTGCAACAAAGTACCCCTCACGCTCAAACTGAAAACGATCTTCAGGTTGCGCTTGTGCCAAAGCAGGCTCAATCACCGCTTGAACGACTTTTAATGATTCAGGATTTAGATTTGCCAAGAAATCATCATCTGCATCTGGCGCAGCTTCGGTAAATAAACGATCGTAAATACGAATTTCAGCAGGTATACCTTTCGTTGCAGAGACCCAATGAATAACCCCTTTGACTTTACGACCTTCAGGGTTTTTGCCTAACGTTTCAGGATCAATTGAACATTTAAGCTCAATTACTTCACCATTGGCATCCTTGATTACTTCATCACACTTGATCACATAAGCATGGCGTAAACGCACTTCGCCTTCTGGAATCAAACGTTTAAATCCTTTTGGTGCAACCTCTTCAAAGTCTTTACGATCAATATAGATTTCACGTGTTAAAGGAATGATACGTTCGCCCATATCAACATTTGGATGACGTGAATGAGTTAAATCTAATTCTTCAGGTAAATTAGTCAATGTGACTTTTAATGGATTCAGTACAGCCATTCCACGCGCTGCGGCATTTTCCAAAGATTGACGGATACAGAACTCCAGCATTGCCACATCCACGATACCATCAGTTTTTGACACACCGACACGCTTACAGAAATCACGCAAGCCCTCTGGGGTAAAACCACGACGACGCATCCCAACAACTGTTGGCATACGCGGATCATCCCAACCCTGTACATGGTTACCCTCAACCAATTTACGCAATTTACGTTTAGAAGTAATCGTGTAATCGATGTTTAAACGTGATGACTCATATTGACGCGGTACAGCCTGAGAGTGGACTTTCTCAATCACCCAGTCATAGAATGGACGGTGATCTTGGAACTCTAAAGTACAGAGTGAATGAGTAATCCCTTCAATTGCATCTGACAATGGATGAGCATAGTCATACATTGGATACATTTTCCACTTATCACCTGTCTGGTGATGTTCTGAATGCAATACGCGATAAAGGATTGGATCACGCATATGTACATTCGGGCTTGCCATATCAATTTTGGCACGTAAAACCGCTTTACCCTCGCCCAATTCACCATTACGCATTTGCTCAAAACGCGCCAGATTTTCTTCCACAGTCGCATTACGGTATGGTGAGTTTTTACCTGGCTCCACAAAGCTACCGCGATTCAACTTGATTTCTTCAGGTGTTTGCAAGTCCACATAGGCATCCCCCTGTTCAATTAATTGAACAGCCCACGTGTAAAGTTGATCGAAATAACCAGAAGCATAGCGAGGCTCACCATTCCAGTTAAAACCTAACCATTTCACATCATTGGCAATACCATCAACATATTCTTGTTCTTCGGCATCTGGGTTTGTATCGTCAAAACGTAAATTACATAGACCATCAAATTCTTCGGCAATACCAAAGTTCAAACAAATTGCTTTGACATGACCAATATGCAGATAACCATTTGGCTCAGGCGGGAAACGAGTTACAACTTTTTGGGTACGACCTTCTTTTAAATCATCGGTAATCACCTGACGTACAAAGTCCAAGCCTGCCTGTTGTTCTTGCTGCGCGGCATCGACAGAGGCATGAGTATTCGGCGTCGGGGTCTTTGGCAGTTCTGAAACAACATCATTTGGCTTCATAGGGTGTAAATCACTTCTTACAGTTAAAAATGGGAAATAAAAACGCAATCTTTGCTATTTATGAAAGATTTTAACGTTTTTTACTTGCCTTGTAGTTTACAGTTTGCTTATGCTTCTCTCAACCAAAAACCCATGGTCACAAACCCATGTTTAGGAGATTAATGTAATGAGTTTTCCTCAAGTCGAATTAAATACCAATAAAGGTCGTATTGTTCTTGAGCTTAACGCTGAAAAAGCACCAAAAACGGTTGCAAATTTCTTAGAATATGTACGCGACGGTTTCTATGACGGCGTAATTTTCCACCGTGTGATTGATGGTTTTATGATCCAAGGTGGTGGCATGGACGAAAACTTCAAAGAAAAAGCAACACGTGACTCAATCGAAAATGAAGCTGACAACGGCTTAAGCAACGATGAAGGCACAATTGCTATGGCACGTACGCAAGCTCCTCATTCTGCATCTGCTCAATTCTTTATCAACGTAAAAAATAACTCTTTCTTAAACCACACAGCGCCAACTGCACAAGGCTGGGGTTATGCGGTATTTGGTAAAGTTGTAGAAGGTATGGATGTTGTAGCTGCAATTAAAGGTGTGCGTACTGGTAACCGTGGTTACCATGCAGATGTTCCTTTAGAGAACGTTGTGATTGAATCTGCTAAAATTATTTCTGAATAATTTGATCCAACAGGATTCTTTGTGACCCATCTGTTTATATCAGATTTGCATTTGTCACCTGATCACCCTCGACTGGTTCGAGGGTTTTTAGAATTACTGAAACAATATCAAGATAAAAACACCCAGCTCTATATTTTAGGTGACTGGTTTAATGCTTGGATTGGGGATGATTACACCGCACCGTGGTTAGATGAAATTGTCACGGCCTTACAATCATTCACTGCACATAATAATAAAATCTTTTTCCAAGTCGGCAATCGAGACTTTGCTTTAGGTCAAAAGTTTTTAAACCAATTTAATGGAATTTTATTGCCAGATGTTTTTACATTGGAAATTAATCACAAAAAACTTCACCTAGAACATGGTGATGCTTTGTGTACAGATGATGTTGCGTACCAACGCTTCCGTAAAGTCATCCGTAATCCAGTTTTACTGGGTTTGATAAAACGAACACCATTAAGTTTCAGACAAAAACTCGCCAATGGTTTTCGTAAAAAAAGCAGTGAAACTAAACAACTAAAAAGCTATGACATCATGGATGTAAATGCAAAAGCAGTTGAAAATGTCATTACTGAAGTCGATTATTTAATTCACGGTCATACCCACCGTCCAGAAATTCATTTGTTGGGCAATAAACAGCGCATTGTTTTGGGTGACTGGCGAACAGACGCTGCATGGATTCTAGAAATTAACGAACAAGAAAATAGCAGCCTAAATTTTAAAAAGTGGACCTATTGATCTTTATTCCATTCGACTTTTATCGATAACCAAATCACATTCAGACACTTTTCCTACCTGACATATCCAGTAAAATAAACTGATTTTTTATTTGGTTGATAATAGATGGATTCCCTACACATCGCAAAACACGTTACACCACCAAGGCATACGATGCGACTAAAAAAATTCCAAAAGAACAGTTTGAAAAACTACTCTAAATTTTACGCTTCAGCCCTTCTTCAGTAAATATTCAACCTTGGCATTTTTTAATTGCTGAAACAGATGAAGCCAAACAACGTATCGCATCAGCATTGACAGGCAATTACATCTATAACGCAGCTAAAGTTCTAAACTCTTCACATACCTTGGTCTTTTGTACGCGTACTGATATCTCAGCAGAATACTTAGAACAATTGCTACAGCAAGATGATGCCAGTGGTCGCTTTAAAGATGCAGCTGCAAAACAAGGTCAACGTGACACCCGTTCTGGTTATGTCGAGTTCTATCGCAATGAACTTAAAAATCTTCCTGCATGGATGGAGAATCAAACCTACCTTGCACTCGGACAACTCCTTTTTGCAGCAGGTTTAGAGGGAATTGATGCCACACCAATGGAAGGTTTTGACAGAACGCTGATTAATGAAGAGTTTGGACTGACTGAAAAAGGCTTAAAAGCATCTGTGATTGTTTCACTCGGCTATCGTAGTGACAGTGATTTCAATGCAAAACTGCCAAAATCACGACTCCCAGATGAAGTGGTTTTTACACACTTATAATCACATGAAGCTCAAGAGAGTAGAACAAGCTCTACTCTCTTCTACATCATCGCTTTGGCCAAACACAGCACCGCAACCACACCACAAATCAATCCAATCCATGTGTATGCTTTTAATCGCTCTTTAAATAGCACAACGCCACTGAGTACACCCAATACCACCACCAGAATATTCATCCCTGCAAATACAATCGCAGGCGTTTCTTTAAAAATCATATGAGCTTTGACATATAAGGCAATATTGGCAAAATTCAGTACACCCAAAAACAAACCTGTAAAAATATTTTTAGGTTGCCAATTCGGTTGAGTAATTGCGATATAAGCGATGGACAGAATAAAAGCTGTAATAAAAGTTAAATTTAGCGTGACCGCAAACTGTAAGCCTAAACTACTGCTATATTTTAGTAATACATCAATTGCTGCATAACCCGCCCAAACACTAAACAAAAATAAGGCTGATTTTAAGCTCATGCCTTTACTTGCCTGCTCTGTGGTCTGTCCTATAATGATCGCTAAAATTGCCATAACTCCGAAAACAACCCCAATTAATTTCAATTGGCTAAATTGCTCACCAAAAATAAAATAGGCAGCCAATAACGACAGTATGACTGCAAGCCGCTGAGCAATTTCCGTTTTTAAGATACCAGCGAATTGTAGCGACTTGGCTAAGCATAAAAATATACTTGGTAATAATAGACCTAAAACAAGAATTAACCACCAAGGTGTATTATTGAGAGAAATATGAGTAATATCAGTTTTAAACCAATAAAAGCATAAAAGGCTTGCGCTCAAATAATTCCACGCAATGATTTGAAAAACATCAAAACCTTTTGCTTTTAAATATTTTAAAAGAATCGAGACCAAGACACTACAGCACGCAGCTGCAACAATCATTTCCATAGTTTTTCTAGCTATGTAAAAACACAAAAAAAGCCAGTCTATTATTAGACTGGCTTTTTTAAAAGATCATAGATCAATTAACGATTATTTTCGTCTTCTTGACCATCTTCAAATTTAGTTTCGCTATCGAAGCCACCTTGATGACCGAAGCCACCTTGACCACCAAAGCCACCTTGACCACCGAAGCCACCTTGACCACCGAAGCCACCTTGACCACCGAAGCCACCTTGACCACCGAAGCCACCTTGACCGCCAAAGCCACCTTGACCACCAAAGCCACCTTGACCACCAAAGCCGCCAGTAGAACCTTGACCACCGAAACCACCAGTAGCACCTTGTGCAGGGAAACCACCAGTAGCACCTTGTGCGCCAGCTGGACGTGGGTTACGCGCAGGTACAACTGTAGAAATCGCGTGTTTATAAACCATTTGACTTACAGTGTTTTTTAATAAAACTACATATTGATCAAAAGACTCAATATGCCCCTGTAATTTAATACCGTTCACGAGGAAAATAGAAACTGGAATACGTTCTTTACGGAGAGAATTTAAGAACGGATCTTGTAAAGTTTGACCTTTAGACATTTGTAACTCCAAAAAATTTTTAAATCAGCGCAAAAAAACTATCTTTATTTTTCAACTAAAAATTATAAAAAGACAGTCTGCGAATTTTGCTTTATCCAAAGAAGTTTCGCAAGTCTTCTTTCGCCTGCTTTATCGTCACGTAAGTTTTAAAATCGTGTGTTTCTTGCAAAGAACGTAACCAAGTGTATTGACGTTTGGCAAGTTGCCGTGTCGCAAATAATGCTTTGTTCTCCATTTCTACTTTATTTTTGAGACTTAGGTCACTTTTTAATAAAAGATCTAAAGCTTGACGATAACCCACAGACCGCATGGATGGTAAATTACCACTTAAATCGTATTTTCCAATTAATTCCTCTACTTCATTTAAAAATCCAATACTCCACATTTTGCTTAAACGTTGCTCAATACGTTGATGTAATTCTACCCGATCTGGCATCAATGCGTAATTATGAAATTTGTAACGATAGGGTTGATTTTTAGGCTGCTCTGCCTGTAGTTTTGTTATGGGTTCACCTGTAATTCGGTAAACTTCTAATGCCCTAATAATTCTTTGTTTATCTGAAACTTTGAACTTTTGTCCAGCAATTGGATCAACAGAAGCCAATTCATCATAAACAGACTGCCAGCCTTCAAGATCAGCTTTAGCGAGAATTGCATCACGAATACTTTGATCCGCATTCGGTAGATTATCAGCTAATCCTTCAAGTAGCGATTTAAAATATAGCATTGTGCCGCCCACTAAAATTGGTGTTTTGCCACGCGAATGCATGTCATCAATTAATGGGCAAACATCTTCAACAAATTGTGCTGCTGAGTATACATCCAATGGCGTAATAATATCGATTAAGTGATGCGGGTATTGTTGTTGCTCTTCTTTTGTGGGTTTAGCAGTCCCAATATCCATATCTTTATAAACTAAAGCTGAATCCACAGAAATCAGTTCAAAATTTCCACGCTCATAGAGTTCGCATGCCAATGCTGTTTTACCACTTGCGGTAGGCCCCATTAAATTGATGACGGGCAATTGATTTGACATGTAAAACTACTCTCCTCGAGCAAATAATTTATCTAATTGATGTAATGGAAATGCGCGCCAAGTTGGACGCCCATGATTACATTGACTGGCAAATTCAGTTTGTTCCATTTGGCGTAATAAAGCATTCATTTCCGAAAGACTGAGTTGTCGATGTGCTCTTACAGCCCCATGACACGCCATACCAGCAAGAAGCTCATCACGTTTTTGTAATAGGCCTCTGGCTTCATCATTTGGATCAAGATCATTTAATAATTCTGGAATTAAATTACTAAAGTCAGCTTTATGCAAAATGGCAGGCACACCACGCACAATCACTTGATCATCCCCGTATTGATCAATTTCTAACCCCAAACGTTCTAATTGTGGTTGTAAATCTTCAACGCGAGTCGCTTGCATACGAGTAATGGAAACAACTTTAGGAATCAGCAATTGTTGCGAAGTCCAAAATTCAGGTTTATCCCATGCCGACTTCATCTGCTGCAACAAGATACGTTCATGTGCCGCATGCATATCCACAATGATCAGGCCTTCAGTATTTTGCGCCAAAATATAGATGCCATGCAGTTGTGCGATTGCAATCCCCAAAGGAAACTCATCTACACGTGATGGGTCTTGATTATTTCCATCTTCTGTTTCTTCACGTAAAGGCGCTAAATAGCTTTTGAGTGCATTATTTAACTGTGCAGAGCCATTATAACGTGGTTCTTGAGGTGTTGAATTGTAATGCACTGCCTGTGGGCGGCTTTGATTAAACTCAGTGAGTAAATCTGTCGCAACAACAACCTGCTGATTGGCTTGTCGTTCAGGCTCAGCTACTGCTCGATGTAAATTGAATTGTTCTTGGTATTTTGGCTGAGGCTGATAATTAAAATTTTCTGCCTCAGCTTCATCTGTTTTCATCGCTTGTGCTAAATCAGCAGTTGCGGTTTGAAATTGAGACAAGGTTGCTTTGGCATAATGCCGTACAAACTCATGTACTTCACGCTGGTTCAAAAAACGAATTTCATGTTTGGTCGGGTGTACATTCACATCGATATTTTCAGGATCAACTTCTAAAAACAATAAATAAGATGAATGTTGATGACCATGCAAAATTCCTTCATAGGCCATACGTAACGCATGTGAAATGGTTTTGTCTTTGACAATACGACCATTCACATACACATATTGCATGTCAGCCTGTGCCCGTGCATCAGACGGATGCCCTAACCAACCTGACAAACGCATATTGATACTTTCAGCATCGATCCAATAGGCATTTTGAATAAACTGTTGACCTAATAACTGCTGGACACGCTGATAACGTAATTCACCACTATCAGCAATCGGCAAATTTAAACGAATATTATCATTATGTTCGAGTACAAAACGAATTTCAAAATGAGTCAAAGCCAAACGACGGACTATTTCTTCAATATGACCAAATTCTGTACTTGGTTTTTTTAAAAACTTTCGGCGCGCTGGCACATTGAAAAATAAATCTTGTACACGAATATGTGTACCTTTTTGTGCTGCAACAGCCTGTATTTGTTGATGATCAAATGCTGTTCCATTCACTTCAACCTGATAACCCACGCCTTGTTCATCTTGGCTACTGGTCAACGTCAAACGTGATACCGCAGCAATCGAAGCTAATGCCTCTCCACGAAAGCCTAAACTAACAATCGCATGCAAGTCTTCCGATGTTTTAATTTTACTTGTCGCATGCCGCATCACCGCTAATGGTAAATCTTCAGGATGAATTCCATGACCATTATCAATGATTTCAATCAGGGTCGAACCACCTTGCGCTACCCGAATAATAAGTTCGGTTGCGCCAGCATCGATTGCATTTTCTAATAATTCTTTAACAACTGATGATGGACGTTCAATCACCTCACCCGCAGCAATCTGGTTGGCTAAGGCAGCATCAAGGGTATGAATACGACGAATTGAATCATGCGCCATTCAATTGTTCCTGCAAAGTTTGAGATAAAGATTCGGATTCAGTGGTTAGCGTAACAAACCGAGTCAATTCATCATCCGATTTTTGAATATCAATCACTACATCAGCTTTTGGTATTTCGTCTCCACCTTTTGAAGGCCATTCAAATAAGAATAAAGCATCTGGGGTTTCTAAATAATCACGAATTCCCATCAGTTCTAATTCATAGGGATCATCTAAACGATACAAATCAAAATGGAAAATTTCTTTGCCTTGAATGGTATATGGCTCAACCAAGGTATAAGTTGGGCTTTTTACTGAACCTTGATGCCCAAGATTCTGGATAAAGTAACGCGTAAATGTCGTTTTTCCAGCCCCTAAATCACCAATCAAATATATAACCCCTGAATGCACTTGTTGTGAGAGCACTTGCGCAAATTTTTGAGTGTCTTGTTGATGATTTAAAGTAAATTTCACTGAATATGACATGGCAAATAGAATAAAATTGGGATACCCGCTATGATAACATCGCCCTGCGTTAAAGCCTAATGCACCGAAATGAATTGCTTCTTTTTAAAACGTTCAAGATTTTAAATATGACATTACAAAATAGAGTAAACCCTTGGGGAAAATTGCATCAGCATCCTTCTAAAAAAGCGATGCTGATGGGAAATCGTGGCGGTCGTATCCATAACTCGAATAAACAGATTATTAAACAATGGGCAACACAGTCATGGATTCATTGTTTAACAACATTCGGTAATATTAAAAGAGAAGTTTTTGGTGACTCTTATTCAGAATTATTTTTTTTAGATGAAGCCACAGCTTTATCTGCAGGACATCGTCCCTGTGGCGAATGCCAAAGAAAACGTTATCAAGAGTTTAAAAAAATCTGGTTAAATATCAACAATGCAGGTATATCAATTTCAGCAAAAGAAATGGATAAACGTATCCACCAAGATCGAATTAATGCTGAAAAAATGCAGCATACATTTCAAGCAAATCTTTCAGAACTGCCTATTGGAACTTTTTTTGAATATGCTTCTGAAGCGATTGTAGTTTATAAAGAAAACTGTTATTTGATTTGGTCTTTTGATGGCTATCAAAAGAAAATTGAATTACCTCAAAATCTTATAGTTACTGTGTTAACACCTCAAACTTTTGTAAAAATGTTTGACCATGGATATGTCCCAAATTTTCATTCTTCAGCATCACTCAAAATAATATGAATACGGTTGAAAATTTTATCCCTCCAGTGATCAATGGTGTCAGTGCCAGTAAAGTCTTTTTACCTCAAAATATTTCGGCACCTACCATTTTTAAATATCTTTGCCAGCATTTCCCCCATATTCAGCCGCAAGAATGGCAACAGCGTTTTGCAGACCAACTGATTTACGCTGCTGATGGTTCAATCCTGAAGCTGGAAAGTCCCTATACAGCAAATACCCATATTTTTTATTATCGTTTCCTAGCTCAAGAAACTCATGTACCTTTTCAGCATGAGATTTTATACGAAAATGAACATTTACTCGTGGTTGATAAACCCCACTTTCTTACGATGACTCCAACTGGGCAATATGTTCAGGAAACATTATTAGTACGTTTAAAAAAGCAAACTGGATATAAGGATATAACCCCGATTCATCGACTGGATCGGGAAACGGCAGGCGTGGTTTTATTCAGCAAGAAACCTGAATCGCGCGGAATCTACCAACAACTTTTTGCAGATCGGAAAGTTCAAAAAATCTATCATGCCATTGCAGCGTATGATCTTAAAATGACTTTTCCGCGAACTGTGCAATTACATTTAGAAAAAGGTCAGCCGTTTTATACGATGCAAATTAATTCTGAAAAACCTCAGAATTCTGAAACTTTGATAGCGCTTTTGGAACACAATCAACATTACGCAAAATATCAGCTTAAACCCAAGACGGGTAAACAACATCAATTGCGTGTGCACCTTAATTACTTAGGCATTCCAATTTTAAATGATCCGTTTTATCCAGTTGTCGCACATAAAGCCGATGATGACTTTGAACAACCGCTCCAGTTGTTAGCAAAAGAGATTTATTTTATCGATCCCGTTTTAAATCAAGAAATGCATTTTAATTCTAAATTTGAATTGACATTGTAAATACAACGTAATGACAAAATTGTTATTTTTTTCACTTCAGAAATATTGAAATTACATTGCAATGGTTTAGAATACATGATGATAACTAAAAAAATTTGGTCATATCTTTCATGCGAAAAACAGAAGTTTATCAGGTTCGACTTGATTCTCAGGAAAAAAAGCAGGCATTTGCCGTTTTTAAGCAGTTAGGTATATCCCCTGCCCAAGCTGTTCGTCTTTTCTTTAAACAAGTTGTGTTGACGAAATCAATTCCTTTTGCGATTGAAAATCAAAACATTAATATGGAACAGTTACTCAAGCTCCGTAAATCTAAAAATGCAGCAATAAATGATCCTTCAACTGCTATAGATTTGGATGTTGAAGACGATCATGAAGATCTATTTGAAGAATTGAATGCACTGTTAGGTGAAAGTGACAAAACTTAACAATGTTGCATTTATAAACAAGTTTTTATTTTTTAAGCTTAAATTTTTTCGTTATTCTGACAGTCCAAATAAAACTATAAATGCAAGGATGGACAGGAATGATTGTTAAACGAGCAACAAAAGAAGATCTTCACCAACTTGCTGTCTTGTTTGATGAATACCGTCAATTCTATGGTACATCATCCAATATTGAACAATCCTATCAATTTCTAAAACATCGTTTCGAAAATAAAGATAGTGTCATTTTCATTCACGTTAAAGATGATGTGCTCACAGGCTTTGTTTTACTGTACCTTGCTTTTTCATCTGTTTCTTGCGAAACCTATTATATTTTAGATGATGTTTATGTAACCCCATCTTATCGAAAACAAGGATCAGCTAAGCAATTAATTGACACCGCAATCCTTTTTGCTCGCCATGAAAATGCACAAAGAATTAGTCTCGAAACACAAAAAAATAATTATGAGTCTCGCCGTCTTTACGAACAAATGGGATTTATTCAAGATGATGAATTCAAGACCTTTCACTGTTTTTTAAAATAGTTACTCGATATCTAAAGCAATATTTTGACTCAATTGTTTTTGCGAAGATGTAAGATAAATCCATTTACCTTCTGGTAATTCAGGAAGCTCAAGTAATCCTATTTGTTGGCGATGTAAAAGCTCAACTTTATTTCCGACTGCGGCAAGCATACGTTTAACTTGATGGTAGACACCTTGATGAATTGTCATTGCCAATTGATGTGTGGAAAATAGTTGAAGATTGGTTGCGGCATAAATACCTTTTTCATTCCTTAGCTCAACTCCCTGTTCTAAAGCCATTAATTGCTCTGCTGAAATCGGATCGGCAGTCGTTACATGATAAACTTTTGGCACATGCTTACGCGGATTGGTTAAGGCTTGTAAATATTGACCATCATCAGTCAATAACAATAATCCTGTGGTATCTTGGTCTAGTCTTCCCACGCATTGAATACCCCGATGGATCAAAATTTCAGGCAGTAGGCTAAATACACTTTTATGATGCGTTGCCTGATGTGAACATTCATAGCCCTTCGGTTTATTTAAAACAATGTAGAGATGTTCTCGATATTGGTATTCTTCGCCAAATACTTGAAAACAAAGCTGGTCCGTATTTATATTCTGTTTAGGGTTTTCACAAATTTGTCCTTCAATCTGCACAGAACCATTTTTAATTATCTGTTGGCAATACTTTCTTGAACCAAAGCCTTGCGATTGCAAAATTTTTTCCAACAGCATAACTATATCCTCATCTCAAACTCAGTCTATTGTACTCGATTCAGCTAGGCATCATTGCTTACAACATACTCATTCTTATTTTTTATAATTTATTCACAATCTGTTCATTTGTAATAGAACATATACAAAACTCTCGCCAAACTCTCTCAATCATCCTATTGCGCTCCATATTTTCACTTAAAAGTCCTGTTACATTTATCTCAAGCAAAAGAATACTGTCCAAAAGAATGGATAAGGAGTTTCACCATGAAATCGAATATGTGGTTATGTAGCGTCATCTTGGCAACCTCATCAATGATGACTGTTGCACATGCAGATAATACAGCACGAGTTGCAGCAACTTCAGCACTTGGTAGTATTGTTGGTACAGCAGTTGGTAAACAACTTGGCGGTAATACGGGTGCCATGATTGGTTCCTCAATTGGTGGTGCTGGTGGTGCAGCAGCATCAAGCAATAAACGTGATCGCACTGAAGCCGCCATTGGTGGTGGACTAGGCGGTGTTGGTGGTTACACCGTTGGACGTAATGTCGGTGGAACGAGTGGTGGCTATATTGGTGCTGGTTTGGGTGCAGCAGGTGGTGCGGCTTTAGGTCAAAAAGTTGGTCAAGATCGTGAAGAAGACCGCCGCTACGAAAATCGTCGTTCTTACGATGAGCGCCGTTACGACAACCGTCGTTCTTATGATGATCGTAGATACTATAAATCTCGTCATCATTACCGTCATGATAATGGCTATCACCGTGGTTGGTATAAAGATTAATCATCAAATCCTAACACTTTCTCTTTTGGCGCCTTCGGGCGCTTTTTTGTTTTATCCAATTCACAACAAATATCGACAATATTCGATATACAAAAACAAACTAATATCGTATTATTTCGATATATGATTTTGAGAGTTAAAAAATGAAGTCACTACAAGAGATCAAATTTTCAATTTTGGAGTTAGCTCCTGTCAGAGACGATAAAAGTATTGAATTTTCACTTCGTCATGCACTAGAAGTTGCTCAACACGCTGAAAAGCTTGGTTATGAACGTTTCTGGTTAGCTGAACATCACAATATGGATGGAATTGCGAGTTCCGCAACGGCAGTTTTACTAGGATTCATCGCAGCAAATACACACAAAATTCGCTTAGGTTCTGGTGGCATCATGTTACCTAATCATGCACCATTAGTTGTTGCAGAACAATTCGGGACTTTAGCAACACTTTATCCAAATCGTTTTGAACTTGGTTTGGGGCGTGCTCCAGGAACTGATCAAATGACGATGCGTGCATTACGACGCGGGCATCAAGAAACCGAAGATCAATTTCCTCGGGATGTAATGGAAATTTTGCAATATTTTAAAGACCCACAGCCCAACCAGAAAATTATTGCCACCCCAGGTCAAGGCACTCATGTACCTGTCTGGTTGCTAGGCTCAAGTCTGTTTAGCGCACAGCTTGCTGCAAAGTTGGGACTTCCCTATTCTTTTGCATCACATTTCGCTCCACGTATGTTAGGTCAAGCAATCGAAATTTACCGTGAGAATTTTCAAGCATCTGAATATCTTGATAAACCTTATGTGTCAATGGGCGTACCAACAGTCGTTGCGGCAACTTATGAAGAAGCACAATATTTAGCTACCAGTTCTTATCAGCGTATTTTAAACCTGATTCGGGGGCACAGTCTAAAACTCAAACCGCCAACTGAATCAATACAATGTCTGGCAAGCAGCGCTGAGCAACTCGCCATCCAGAATTTCTATGCAATGGCTCAAATTGGTTCACAGGAAACTGTCAAAACAGGACTGGAAAAAATTGCCGCGCAATATGATGTAGATGAGTTTATCTTCACCTGTGATATTTACGATACACAAAAACGTCTGGAAAACTTTAGCTTGCTCATGGAGCTAAAAAACCAGTAGGCAATCCTATTTTCAAATAAGCATTGCCTCGTTCCGCAATGCTTATTTCACAACGCCCAAGTATTGATAGGAGGTATTTTTCTTGCCGTAACATAGATACTTTCGTTGAGGTTTATAGTTTTTATCCTGCAACATAATATCAATATTATTCTTCAAGCTTTTGTCTGTACGGATGTCATCAAGTGTCTCATCCGAGCTTTCATGGTTTTTACAGTCAAAATCGACCTGAATGGTATCAAGCGGTGCTTTATGAGGTTCCCAATCTTATTTCTTCAAAATAAAAAAATAAAAAAGCGTAGCCTATCCTCTACGCTTCTCATTTAAAGATACTATTTAGCCAATACGACGTTTTAAACCAGTCAACTGTAAAATACGCGTTGAAATTTCTTCAATCGACATTTCAGTGACGTTCAAATACTTAATACCTTCAGAAATATAAATACCCTCTATGGCACGTAATTCCATTTGGCACTGACTAAAACTTGCATAACGACTATTGGCTTTTCGTTCGCTACGAATAGCGACCAATCGCTCAGCATCAATCATTAAACCAAAGAGCTTATTTTTATGTGCTCGTAGCACAGCAGGTAGACGATTATCATCTAAATCTTCTTCAGTTAAAGGATAGTTCGCAACACGAATTCCAAACTGTAATGATAAATAAATCGAGGTTGGTGTTTTCCCAGATCGAGAAACGCCAACTAAAATCAAGTCAGCTTTATCATAATGACGAGTTCGAGCACCATCATCATTGTCTAATGCAAAATGTACTGCATCAATACGAGCCTTATAAGATTCAGAATCTGTTACAGCATGGGTCTGTCCAACTAAAGTTGTTGGTGGTGTCCCCAACTCTTGCTCGAGTTTACTAATTAATCCCTCGAAAACATCCAAATTTACGGCTTTAGCTGTATTAATAATTTCACGAACATGTGGGTCTACCAATGTGTCAAAAACAAGTGGTAAACATCCATCTCTTGATTGGCATCCATTGATGTCAACCACCACATTCATTGCAGCTTCTTCAGTGGTAATATAAGGCATAATATGAATATCAAAATCGACATTCGGAAATTGCGCAAGTAGTGAATGTCCAAGGGTTTCTGCGGTAATTGCAGTACCATCCGAAATAAAAAATACACTCCGTTTAATTTGTTTACTTTCGGGCATCAAAATTCTCCTTAAACATTTGTCTTAGTGCTCTATAATCTTTATAGTAAACTCATCTAACATGACTGTCGCTTAGTAAAATACTAAATCTAAGCACATTCGTATAATTTCATACCAATGATGGTCATTCATACTGCAAAAAAAGTGGAGTAAATACTTTGGAAGCGCGCGTAATCGGTCTGGAAAAATTAGGGAAACACGATGTCGAACTCGTAGGTGGGAAAAACTCATCTTTGGGTGAAATGATCAGCCATTTATCCAATGCTGGTGTATCGGTACCTGGTGGTTTTGCAACAACTGCTGCTGCCTATCGTGAGTTCTTGGATCAAAGCGGCTTAAATGCTCGAATTCAGGCTGAACTTGAGCAGCTAAATGTTGATGATGTAAACGCACTTATAGAGACAGGCGCTAAAATCCGTAAATGGATCGTTGATACCCCACTTACTGCTAATTTAGAACAAGAAATTCGTGACGCGTTTACAGCACTTTCAAACGGTAATCCAGACATCGCTGTTGCTGTACGTTCTTCTGCGACTGCAGAAGATTTACCTGATGCTTCTTTTGCAGGACAACAAGAAACTTTCTTAAATATTCGCGGAATTGATAACGTTCTTATCGCGATTAAAGAAGTTTTTGCTTCGCTTTATAATGACCGTGCCATCGCGTACCGTGTACACCAAGGTTTTGAACACAGTGTTGTTGCCCTATCTGCGGGTGTACAACGTATGGTTCGTTCAGAGACTGGTGCTGCAGGTGTAATGTTTACGCTTGACACAGAATCTGGTTTCCGTGATGTGGTATTTATTACTGCATCATACGGTCTGGGTGAAATGGTTGTTCAGGGAGCTGTCAACCCTGACGAATTCTATTTGTCAAAACCATTGTTAAATGCAGGTAAACACTCAGTTTTACGCCGCAATCTCGGTTCTAAACACCAAAAAATGATTTATGGTGAAGAAGGCGCTGCAGGTAAATCCGTTGTTGTGGTTGATGTTGAAAAACCAGAGCGTCAACAATTCGCATTAAATGATCATGAATTACATGAACTTGCTAAACAAGCATTGATTATTGAACAACATTACGGCTCGCCAATGGACATCGAATGGGCGAAAGATGGTGATGATGGTCAAATCTACATCGTTCAAGCACGTCCTGAAACTGTTAAAAGCCGTCAAAATGTCGGCACAATGGAACGTTACCTATTAAAACAACGTGGCACTGTCATCTGTGAAGGTCGTTCAATTGGTCAACGTATCGGTTCGGGTAAAGTTCGTGTCGTCACCTCAATTAAAGAAATGGATAAAGTACAAGACGGTGATGTACTTGTATCAGACATGACTGACCCAGATTGGGAGCCAGTCATGAAACGTGCCGCAGCGATTGTGACCAATCGTGGTGGCCGTACTTGTCACGCTGCAATCATTGCACGTGAGTTAGGTGTACCAGCAATCGTGGGTTGTGGTAATGCAACAGAAGTATTAACCGATGGTCAAGAAGTCACTGTTTCGTGTGCTGAAGGTGATACAGGCTTTATCTATGAAGGCGCATTAGATTTTGAGGTGCAACGTAACTCAATTCACTCAATGCCAAAACTTCCATTTAAGATTATGATGAATGTTGGTAATCCAGACCGTGCATTCGACTTTGCTCAAATTCCAAATGAAGGGATTGGTCTTGCACGTCTTGAATTCATCATTAACCGTATGATCGGTGTACATCCTAAAGCGCTTCTCAATATTGACAGCCTACCACGTGAAACACGTGCTGCTGTAATGACACGTACATCAGGTTATTCTTCGCCAATCGAATTCTATGTAGAAAAGTTAGTTGAAGGTATTTCAACACTTGCAGCTGCATTTGCTGAAAAACCAGTCATCGTTCGTATGTCTGACTTTAAGTCAAATGAATATGCAAACTTAATCGGCGGTAAATTATACGAGCCAGAAGAAGAAAACCCGATGTTGGGTTTCCGAGGTGCAAGTCGTTACGTATCTGACAACTTCCGTGACTGTTTTGAGCTTGAGTGCCGTGCTTTGAAGAAAGCCCGTGATGAAATGGGTTTAACCAATATTCAAATCATGATTCCATTCGTGCGTACAGTGTCAGAAGCAAAACGTGTGATTGAGTTGCTTGCTCAAAATGGTTTAAAACGTGGTGAAAATGGTCTAAAAATCATCATGATGTGTGAGCTTCCAACCAATGCTTTATTGGCTGAACAATTCCTTGAACATTTTGATGGTTTCTCAATTGGTTCAAATGATTTAACACAATTAACACTTGGTCTTGACCGTGATTCTGGTATTGTTTCTCACTTGTTTGATGAACGTGATGCAGCAGTTAAAGCGCTTCTTTCAATGGCAATTCATGCATGCCGTAAAGCAGGAAAATACGTTGGTATTTGTGGTCAAGGTCCTTCAGACCACCCTGACCTTGCTAAATGGCTCATGGAACAAGGTATTGAATCTGTGTCACTTAACCCTGACTCAGTGCTTGATACTTGGTTCTTCCTTGCTGAAGAACAAATCAAGAAAGCCTAGTCTTTTTAAAAAAGACCCTTTCGTAGGGTCTTTTTTCATCTTTAGTCATTGAGAATTTTTAATTATGCAAATTTACTTGGCTCGTAATAACCAACAAGCTGGACCTTATAGTTTAGACCAACTGAACCAAATGCTTTCTAGCCAACAAGTATTACTTACAGACTTGGTGTGGCACGAAGGTATGGGTGAATGGAAAACTCTTGGCGAACTCACTCAAGGAAAACTTGTCTACGAACCTGTAGGTTATTCATCATTTAATCATCAAATTAACAATCAAACTGAGCAGTCAACTTTTAAAATTAAAGTTGAACAAAAAACATCTGAACTCGCCTCATTTCATTCTCGTGCACTCGCTAAGGTGATTGACTTAACACTTTGGCTGCCGATGGCTGCTATACCATCTTTTTTCTTTAACGAAAGCCAGTACACAGAATTATTTAAAATTCAAAAGCAATTACAAGCAAGCCAAGTCGCTTCAAGTGAAGCAGCTGAGTTGCAGCATCAACTTATGCAGCTTATTCCAAATGAAGCATGGATGAGTATTTTTGTTTATTTGATCCTAATGTTGATACTGCAAGCTTTTTTAATTGCGAAGTCTGGACAAAGCATTGGTAAAAAAATAACCAAAATTAAAATCGTAGATGCTGAAACACATACGGCAATCAATACGATTAGAGCTTTTTGGTTGAGAAGTGCTTTATTTATCATTCTGAATCTATTGTTTATGCCATTTATTACAATTATCGACTATGCTTTCTTTGCATTTAATAAAAATCGCCAAACTTTGCACGATAAATTGGCAAAAACTAAGGTCGTAAAGCAATAATTTTTAATTAACTAAGCAAAAGAGGATTTATTCCTCTTTTTTGCTCTATAAAATTGATATTTATAGAAAAAATACACATTTCAACAACAATTCCTACAAAATAAATCAGGTTTCAAAACAAGTATTTCTGACTGTGTTAGATGTAGCTTAGTTTTTCAATATGAGGCATAATGCCCAACAACGTAGCGGTGTCGCATGATTGCTAAGCATTTCACAAAAAATTCTTATCAATCATGCGACACTTTAATCGCTATCCCATAATTTAAATTAGGGAATGGGACTCTTCACCGAGGTTGTAAAATGAGACAAACGATTTTAGCTGTATTGTCTTTATCAACGATGGCTGCGCTCTTGACAGGGTGTGGCGGTGATATGGTACTACTAAACAATAAAGGTCCAGTAGGTCAAGGTCAAAGTAGCCTGATGATGACTGCGATCTATCTAATGCTATTGGTGGTGATTCCATCAATTATCATGGCATTATGGTTTGGTTGGCAATATCGCGCATCGAATAAAGATGCAGACTATAAACCTACTTGGGCACACTCTACGACAATTGAGATCGTTGTTTGGGGTGTTCCTGTCATTATTATTGGTATTTTAGCTTGGTTAACTTGGTGGGGTTCCCACAAGTACGACCCTTACCGTCCGTTAGAGTCAGATAAAGCGCCTTTAACTGTTCAAGCAATCGCTGAACAATTTAAATGGATTTTTATCTATCCTGAGCAAAACATTGCAACGGTAAACGAAGTACGCTTCCCAGAAAAAACGCCTGTAAGCTTTAAGATTACTTCTAACTTTACGATGAACTCGTTCTTCATCCCACAGTTAGGTGGTCAGATCTATGCAATGGCGGGTATGCAAACTCATCTTCACCTTTTAGCAGATGAACCAGGTGTATTCCGTGGTTTCTCAGCTAACTATTCAGGTTACGGTTTCTCACAAATGCGCTTCAAGGCACATAGTGTAACTGAACCAGAGTTTGCACAATGGGTAGAAGCTGTTAAAGCGGGTAATGGTACAAGTATCAATGCTGAAGCAATTCAAAAAGGTACACTTGACCAAGCTGAATTAGCGACACTTAAAGATGGCGATCGTTCTAAACATCAGATCGAAATTCTTGTAAACCGTGCTAAGGCTGCTGGTGATGAAGAAGCACTTGCTAAAGCTGAAGCTATGAAACCGTTCCCGAACAAGCCACACCCTGTGACTTATTACTCTTCAGTTGAGCCAAAATTGTTTGAAACAATTATCAACCACTATATGAGTAATTATCACGGTGCTGACCACTCTGCTGCTGGACATGCAACAGCAGAAACTCATGCTGCAGCTGAACACGCTGCTCAAGGGGAATAAGACATGGATATGATTTTTGGCAAATTAGGCTGGGATTCTATTCCAACAGAGCCGATTGTACTCGTTACCATGGTCATGATGGCTCTTGGTGGCATTGCAGTTCTAGGCGGTATTACCTATTTCAAAAAATGGGGATACTTATGGAACGAATGGTTCACATCAGTAGACCATAAGAAAATTGGTATCATGTATATCATCGTATCAGTAGTCATGCTTCTGCGTGGTTTCGCCGATGCGATCATGATGCGTTTACAACTTTTCCTCGCTAAAGGCGGTGGTGAAGGTTACTTACATCCAGACCATTACGATCAGATCTTTACAGCACACGGTGTAATCATGATCTTCTTCGTGGCTATGGGTCTCGTTGTAGGTATGATGAACATTTCTGTTCCATTGCAAATCGGTGCTCGTGACGTAGCATTCCCATTATTGAACTCTTTAAGCTTCTGGTTATTTGCGGGTGCTGCTGGTTTGATGATGGCTTCACTTGTTTTAGGTGAATTCGCTTCGACTGGTTGGATGGCATACCCTCCTCTTTCAGGTATCCAATATTCACCAGGTGTAGGTGTTGACTACTACATTTGGGCACTCCAAGTTTCTGGTTTAGGTACGCTTTTATCTGGTGTTAACTTCTTTGTTACCATCATTAAAATGCGTGCACCTGGCATGAAATTAATGGACATGCCTATTTTCACATGGACTTCACTGTGTACGGCTGTATTAATCATTGCATCATTCCCTGTATTAACAGGTACGCTTGCAATGCTTACTTTAGACCGTTACTTCGGTTTCCATTTCTTCACTAATGAGCTTGGCGGTAGCCCAATGCTTTACGTGAACTTGATCTGGACATGGGGTCACCCTGAAGTATATATCTTGGTATTACCAGCATTTGGTTTATACTCAGAAATCGTTGCAACCTTCTCTCGTAAGACGTTGTTCGGTTACAAATCAATGGTATATGCAACTATCGCAATTACTGTACTTGCGTTCGTTGTATGGCTTCACCACTTCTTTACCATGGGTGCGGGTGCAAACGTTAACGCATTCTTCGGTATTATGACGATGGTTATTGCGATTCCTACAGGTGTGAAAATCTTCTCGTGGTTATTCACAATGTATAAAGGACGCATTACTTATACTACCCCGATGCTTTGGACACTTGGCTTCCTTGTGACTTTTGGTATCGGTGGTTTAACTGGTGTACTTATGGCTGTTCCACCTGCGGACTTCCTTGTACATAACTCACTCTTCTTGATCGCTCACTTCCATAACGTAATTATCGGTGGTGTGGTGTTTGGTATGTTTGCCGGCATCATCTTCTACTGGCCGAAAATGTTTGGTTGGAAGCTCAACGAAGCATGGGGTAAAGCTGCGTTCTGGTTCTGGTTCATCGGTTTCTATTTTGCATTCATGCCACTTTATATCCTTGGCTTCATGGGTATGACACGTCGTTTGAATACATATGACAACCCTGAATGGGATCCATACTTAGCAATTGCATTATTCGGTGCAGTATTGATTGCTATCGGTATTGCTTGTTTCCTTATGCAGATTATCGTTGGTTTCTTACAACGTCATCAAAATATGGACTACACAGGCGATCCTTGGGATAGTCGTACACTTGAATGGTCTACGTCATCTCCTGCTCCATTCTATAACTTTGCACATGTACCAGAAGCTAGCGGCGTTGACCGTTTCTGGACTGACAAAGAAAATGGCGTAGCATATGCACGTAACACTAAATATGAAGACATCCACATGCCGACTGATCGTGCTGCTGGTTTCGTGATTGCAATGTTCATTACTGTTCTTGGTTTTGCATTGATCTGGCATATTTGGTGGCTAGTCGTTGTTTCATTCGTTGCTTCAGTTGTTAGCTTGATCGTAAGCTCATTCACTAAGAATGTTGATTATTATGTTCCTGCTGCTGAAGTAGAGCGTATTGAAAACGAACGCTATGCATTACTTGAAAAACACTTGAAGAAGGACTAAGGAAATGGCTGAAGTACTTCATCACGACAACCACGGTCATGACGGTCATCACGAACATGATGATACAGACTTAACGGTCTTTGGTTTCTGGACTTATTTGATGAGTGACTTGATTCTTTTCGGATCACTCTTCATTGCGTTCGCCGTATTAAGCAGTCATATTCCACCTGGTACTCCAAGTGCGAAAGATCTTTTTGGTGATTCTTTAGGTTTTGTTTTAACCGAAACTTTTGCCCTTTTGATCTCTTCGGTAACATTCGGATTTGCTGTTCTTGCATCTTATAAAAAGAACGTTAATCAAGTAATTACTTGGTTATTTGTTACTTTCTTATTTGGTGCATCGTTCATTGGGATGGAAATTTATGAATTCCATCACCTTGTACATGCTGGCCATGGTCCAACTCATAGTGCGTTCTTATCAGCATTCTTTACTTTGGTTGGTACACACGGTATCCACGTAACTTCTGGTTTAGTGTGGATGTTAGTATTGATGTATCAAATCAAAAAGAATGGTTTGACACTACCGAATACACGTCGTCTTGCTTGCTTAAGCTTGTTTTGGCACTTCCTTGACATCGTTTGGATCTGTGTATTCAGCGTCGTTTACTTACTGGGAGTTCTCTAATGAGTGGTCATGACCATAATGCTGCAGGTGCATCGCACGGTAACTTTAAGCAATACACTGTTGGGTTTATCCTATCTGTTATCCTCACCATCATCCCATTCGGGATGGTGATGTCGGGCGGATTTAGCCGTGGCATCTTAGTTACTGTTATTGCAATCGCTGCTGTTGCTCAGGTAATCGTGCAACTTGTGTATTTCTTACACATGAATACATCATCTGAACAACGCTGGAACCTTATTGCATTTATCTACACAATCTTATGTATTGCTGTACTTTTAGTCGGCTCTGTGTGGATTATGAATTACCTACACTACAACATGATGATCTAAACTGATTGTCATGTGGAAAAAGTATTTATTCCTGACTAAACCAGGAATTCTCTTCGGTAATTTTATTACCACCTTGGGCGGCTTCTTTTTAGCCGCCCAAGGCTCTATAGACTTCCTCTTATTATTAATTACATTACTTGGAACAACTTTTGTGGTTGCTTCTGGTTGTGTAGTCAATAATGTTATTGATCAAGACATCGATCAAAAAATGCAACGCACAATGAATCGTGCTCTTGTTAAGAAAACCATATCTCCTTCTATTGCAATGTTTTATGCTCTTGTATTAGGTGTGATTGGTTTTAGCATGCTCTGGTTCTATGTGAATGCCTATGCATTTTTATTCGCAGTCATTGGTTTTGTCGTCTATGTCGGTTTTTATAGTTTGTGGACGAAACGTACCACGATCCATCAAACCGTGATTGGTAGTATTTCTGGAGCGAGTCCACCTGTTATTGGTTATACGGCTGTAAGTCATCATTTCGATATGGCTGCTCTTCTCATTTTTATTGCATATGCCTTATGGCAAATGCCGCATTCATGGGCAATTGCGATTTATCGTTTTGAAGATTACAAAAACGCAGGCGTGCCTATTTTACCTGTTGCACGTTCTATTCATAGAACTAAAATCGAATCGCTGATCTATGTGATTTTATTCACTGTTGCGATGAATGCTTTGTATATATATGGATATACCAATATTATTTTCTTGGTCATCTGTAATGCACTTTGTATTTACTGGTTTTACATTTGTATTTTAGGATTTAAAGCTGAAGATGATCAGCTTTGGGCAAAACGCTTTTTCCTTTTTTCAGTAATCTTAATTACTGTGATTAGTTTGAGCTTTAGCTTTACATTTAAAAGCCCTGCACCCTTCCTCCCTATTTTTTAAAAAGATAGAGACTTCTCTGTCTTTTTATTCCCCACTTCAGTTGTTATCATTTCGTGCAATAAAAACATTTCACCCTTTATTGCCTAAATGAAACTACAAAATAAATTTATCTTCAAATCAATTGTCTATTCTTCGCTTTCACTGGTCATTTGCTATAGCCCAATCACCTATGCTGGTGTAGAGCAATTTTGCGAGCCAAACCTTGCCATAAATGACAAAAATTTAAACGGCTGTAGCAATCTTCCTGTGTTATATCCAGCAAATGATAGTCAAACCAATATGACACTATTACTCAGCGACTTAGAGCTTGCGACAATTAAGCCGATGACAGCTGATGCCAATTTATGGGATGCGGTATATGGAACGGTACCTTTTGATGCAGCGAATCTGTCATCTCTGACTCAGAATAAATTGCCAAATCAAAGAAAACGATTAGAAAGAAATGACACCGTTTTTGACGAACGTTGTACGAGCTTTGATTCAGGTAATCAAACTTTTAATACACAAGTACAAAATAATAAAGCGATTCCAAATCTAGAAAAGCAAATTTTGATTTCTGAACGCAAGAAAATGAATCAGTGTGGTGACAAAATTGAATTGATTGCGATTAATCCAAATTGGTCAATCACAACACGTCAATATGCTTCTTATTTAAATGCGAGCATTCTGTTTTATAATAGCAATTATTCAGCAGCGACCAAAATTTATACCGTCTTAACCAACGTTGAAGATACGTGGTTAAAAGAAACATCGCAATATATGTTAATTCGGACATCACTCAATTCCGCCTATGCAACTGGTGTAGATAAATATGGCGATGTCTATTTAGATAATATTAACCAAAATTTACTTAAACAATTCTTGGATAATATTAATGCCTATTTAAAAGCCTATCCAAATGGACAATATATCGCGAGTGCGCGTGGTTTTATGCGTCGTGGTTTTTGGCTTTCAAAACGCCAAGATTTATTGGTTAATGAAATTGTCTGGCAACTTAAAAATCCGACATCAAAATTTTATAATTTGGAAATGAGTGAACTTCCCGCCGAAATTGATCGCCGAGTGTTCGATAGCTCAGCTTTTAATCTGAGCAATCTAAAAGACCCTTTCTTTTTGGCAGTATATGATTTGATGCATATGCGTGAATCGAATTCTGAGAATTATCATTCGATTTCTTGGGCACAACTGAATGCACAAAAAGATTTTTTCAGAACCCAGCCTGAGTTATTCCAATATTTACAGGCAGTTCATTTGCTATTTGTCCAGAATAAACCACAGGAGGCCTTGATCTATTTACCTAAAGATAATATTAAGAACAACAATTATTTACAGCTAAGCCAGAGCTTTTTAAAGGGGCAAATTTTAGAGAAAACTGGACAGAAACAGCTAGCGGAATACTATTGGAATCAACAGTTTGCCCAAGCAAAAGATAGTTATCAAAAAGGCCTGTTTGAAACGGCTTTATCCAATCATCTCGCTGCCAGACAGGATTATTCAGCTTTTATCGGTAAAAAAGCAAAAATGAGCCAGTTAAATCTGCAACGAAATTTTATTACCCAAGTGGCAAATGCAGGCAGTTTACAAAAAATCATCCAGTCCAATGACAGTACCCTTGATCAAAAACAGGCAGCCACCTATACCCTGTTAAGCAAAAGTTTAGTTCATCAAAATTTTGACTTATTTAAACAAAGCTTTACTTTCATGCCTAAAAATGCAGTGCTATATCAAGGTTATAGCAGTAAAGATGAACAATTAAAAAATAAGCCTGATTTCTCCAATTTTATCTGGAATGGCGCAACTATTACCTCACAGCTTAAATGTGAAAATTTAGAGACTTTAGTCAGTCAATTGGCGCAATCACCTCAAGACCCTTTATTGAATGTCTGTTTAGGTGAATATTTCCGTAGTGAACAAGGTTATTCACTACAACAGTTGGCTTATGCTGAACAGCAACAATCCAGTTTTTCAGGAAAAATATTTGCCCGTGGTCAGGTATATAAAGACATTCTAAAATCATACAGTAAAGATGATTTACACGCCTATGCCTTATATCGTTCGATTCAATGTTATGCACCCAGTGGAATCAATGATTGTGGTGATGCAGAAGTGAGTAAGCCAGTTCGTAAACAATGGTATGACCAGATCAAAAGAGACTATCCAAACAGTACTTGGGCAAAATCACTTAAATATTATTGGTAACTTTTAGCCATGACGTTGCTTAAAACGGTTTTCTGTATTTTTCTGGTTTTTAGCCTGAATGCCTGCCAACCGACACAATCAGCAACTTCAAAAGTTGATGCCAATGATTTTGCTTCTTTCTGGATTTGGGGTGATATTCAGACAGCCCCTTATCTGGTTCATGCGAAGGAACTGTATATTTTACAAGGTGAAATCCGTTATTCCAAATCAAAACAGATTTCAACTTTCACACCGCAAGGCGTATCCATACTAAAATTACCCCGTCAGAAAATTTGGTTAGTTTTTCGCACACATCATCTGGCTTGGAACGAACAAAACTATCAAACTGTTTTCAAACGTTTAGAACATTGGAGAAATCAAGGGAATCAAGTTCAGGGAATTCAAATTGATTTCGACAGTCGAACCAATGATTTAAAAGAATATGCCCTTTTTCTAGAAAGTTTCAGAAAAAGACTCCCTCCCTCTTATCAACTTAGCATTACAGGATTACTGGACTGGACAAATTTTAAGGATCAGAGAACTTTAACTATTTTGAGAAATAATATCAGTGAACTTGTGATCCAAACCTATCAAGGTACAACCACCATTCCCAATTACCCACAATATTTAAAACGTATCTCTGCAATGCAACTGCCTTATAAAATCGGTTTTGTACAAAATGGGTTACGTCAAAATAACTCAAACGATTTTAATGACCCTCATTTTAAAGGCTATATCATCTTTTTACTTCGATCTAAAACATGAATTTACTTGCGATTTAAATGAAATGTGTCTAAAATCCCAGCTTCGCAATTTGCGACATAACTTTTTAGTTATGACTCCTTGCTTCTGACTTTTTAGTTGGGGGCTGCTTAAACCGTAAGGAGCTGACAATGCGTCACTACGAAATCGTACTATTGGTACACCCAGACCAAAGCGATCAAGTTGTAGGTATGGTTGAACGCTATATCTCTCAGATCAAAGAAGCTGAAGGTCAAATTCACCGTTTAGAAGATTGGGGCCGTCGCCAATTGGCTTACCCAATCAACAAGATTCACAAAGCACACTACATTCTTATGAATGTTGAATGTGGTCAAACGACTCTTGATGAATTAGAAGAATTGTTCCGTTATAACGATGCAATCATTCGTAACATCATCATCCGTCGTGAACACGCAATTACTGAAGAATCTTTACTTGCTAAAAGTGCTGAAGAGAAACGTGCGCGTAAAGCTCAACGTGAAGAAGCACAACAAGCAATTCAAGAAGCTGAATAAGGAGAACCTCAATGGCACGTTTTTACCGTCGTCGCAAGTTCTGCCGCTTTACAGCTGAGAATGTTGCGTACATCGACTACAAAGATATCGACACTTTAAAACAGTACATCACTGAAAACGGCAAGATTGTTCCTAGCCGTATTACAGGTACTAAAGCTCGTTATCAACGTCAATTAGCGTTAGCTATTAAACAAGCTCGCTATTTGTCTTTGATTCCGTACACTGACAACCATAAGTAAGTGAGGTGAGCTGTGGACGTTATCTTATTACAACGCATTAAGAACCTTGGTAAATTAGGCGACAAAGTATCAGTTAAAGCTGGTTACGGTCGTAACTTCTTGATCCCTCAAGGTAAAGCTGTAGCTGCAACTGAAGCAAATACTGCTGCATTTGAAGCTCGTCGTGCTGAACTTGAGAAACAAGAAGCTGCTATTTTAGCTGCTGCGAATGCACGTGCTGAACAATTGAACGAAGTAAATATCGTTATTACTGCGAAAGCTGGTGATGAAGGTAAACTTTTCGGTTCTATCGGTACTCGTGATATCGCTGACGCTTTAACGAACGCTGGTCTAGCAGTAGATCGTGCAGAAGTTCGTTTACCAAACGGTGCGCTTCGTCACACTGGTGAATTCAACATCGCAATCCAATTGCATCATGATGTTGTTGCTGAAGTTCTCGTTACTATCGTATCTGAGTAATTTCTGCAAAGAAAAGAGCATGTTTTTACATGCTCTTTTTTTATGCCTAAAATTTTATATTTTAGTACACCCTACTTTTCCAGCAATTAAACAATTTTCTTCCAATTAAATTCTCCTGTCTGCGTTCATTTGGATTAAGATAGTCAGTCGTTAGAGTTTCATCTTTTTATTAGGTCTTGTTATGTCACAGGCGAATGCCAATTTTACGAAAAATTCTCCAAACACAGAGAGTAAAGTGAGTGACTCAGGTCAATTAAAAGAATTTCGTACACCACCGCACAATCTCGCAATTGAGCAAGCTGTGCTCGCGGCATTAATGACGGTTGCCGAATCATTTGAACAAGTCAGCGATTTACTTAAAGAAAATGATTTTTATGCAACACGTCATAAATATATTTATCGTGCCATCGAAAAACTAGCGCAAGAAAACTCGCCTTATGATGCTGTATTGGTCAATGATTGGTTACTCAAACAAAACCTGCTTGATGCAATTGGTGGTGAAGAATATTTGATGCAATTGATGGCAGATTCACCTTCAAGCTTTTACAATCTTGAAATCTACGCCAATAAAATTAAAGAATTTTCAACACTACGCGCAATGATTAAAGTCAGTAGTGATATTTTGCAAAATGCTTATGACACCAAAGGTCGCCCTGTCAGTGAAATCCTAGATTTAGCCGAAACCAGTATTTTCTCTTTGGCCGAACAACATAACAACAACAAGAAAGATTCAGGGCCAAAATCGATTAGCTCTGTCACTGCTGATGTGATTTCTAAACTCGATGAACTTTCTAAATTAGACGGCAATATTACAGGTTTAACCACAGGTTTCTTAGAGTTAGATAATAAAACCTCAGGTATGCAACCTGGGGATTTGATTATTGTTGCAGCCCGTCCTTCGATGGGTAAAACCACCTTCGCCATGAACTTAGTTGAAAGTGTACTGCAATACAACCGCTTACCTGCTCTCGTATTCTCAATGGAGATGCCAGCAGACTCGATTGCTATGCGTTTGATCTCAGCAATGGGTAAAGTCCATCAGGGTCATCTACGTTCAGGTAATCTCGATGCAGATGAATGGACCAAAGTCACAGGAACTATTCTTCAATTACAAGAAATGCACCTCTATATCGATGATTCCTCTGCCCTACCACCAACTGAACTTCGTGCACGTGCGCGACGTATTGCCAAAATGCATGATGGAAAAATCGGCTGTATCATGGTCGACTACTTACAGTTAATGAAAGTGCCGGGTATGGGCGATAACCGTGTGGGTGAGATTTCGGAGATTTCTCGAAGCTTAAAAGCACTAGCTAAAGAAATGCAATGCCCTGTCATTGCACTGTCTCAGCTTAACCGTAGTTTGGAGAACAGACCAAATAAACGCCCTGTCATGTCAGACTTACGTGAATCAGGCGCAATCGAGCAAGATGCCGACTTGATCATGTTTATTTATCGTGATGAAGTCTATAACAAAGAGTCTAAAGAAGCTGGTACAGCCGAAATTATTATCGGTAAACAACGTAATGGTCCAATTGGTTCAGTTCGTCTTGCCTTTGAAGGTCAATACACTCGCTTTAGTAACCTTTCACCTGAGTTCTATGCTCAATACGATGACGAGGAATAATCCCTCGGTTATTGATCTGCCTTAAAAACTTTCCATGTCGACCCAAAGGAGAAATCAGGGTGCGCCAAGCAACAGTTTATATTGATAGTGATGCACTACAATATAATTTAAACCGCGTTAAACAACTTGCTCCACATTCACAAATTGTTAGTATGGTCAAAGCAAATGCTTATGGACATGGAGTTAAAGATTGTTTAGCCGCCTTGGATGCCACAGACGCCTTTGGTGTCGCCTGTTTAGAAGAAGCTTTAGAGATCAGGCAACTGGGATATTCTCAACCCATCACTTTGATTGAGGGCATATTTTCAGAAGACGAAATGCAACAAGTAATTGAGCACAAACTCGAATGCCTGATTCATCAAAGTCAACAAGTTGAATGGTTGATTCAGCATAAACAAGCTTATAATGCTTTGGGCTTAAAAGTGTGGGTCAAGCTAAATAGCGGAATGAACCGTTTAGGCTTTAAAGTGACTGAAATTATCGATGTCATTCAACGTTTAAAATCAGAAGGCTTTAGCTGTGTCCTTACTATGCATTTTGCCAATGCAGATGCCGATCACCCTTTAAATGAACAACAAAAGCAGCAATTTCTCCATGTCAAAGAAGCATGTGCCCCTATCTTAGCATCATGCTGTAACTCCGCTGCGATCTATAAATATCCTGAATTGCATTTCGATTTTGTTCGCCCAGGTATCATGCTTTATGGCGCAAGTCCATTTGCTGACAAAAATGTAGATGAACTCGATTTAAAGCCTGTAATGACCTTTAGTGCAGAAATCATTACACTTAATCAAATTCAACAAGGCGAATCTGTAGGTTATGGTTCAACGTTTACAGCAACACAGCCTATGAATATTGCCATTGTCTCAATTGGCTATGGTGATGGTTACCCACGTGCTTATTTAAAACCCAATTTCGTTGCAATTGATGAACAACTTGTTCCTGTTATTGGTCGTGTCAGTATGGATATGATTGCGATTGACGTTACTCAGGTTAAAGCTGAATTAGGTGCTAAAGTAGAACTATGGGGCAAACATCGACTCGTCGATGATGTCGCTGCGGCAAATGGCACGATTGGTTACGAATTATTATGTCGGTTAAGTAATAGACCCATTCGAAAAGTGATTTAAAACAGATAAAAAATCCAAGCCTTTGCTTGGATTTTTTCTTATATGATTACAAACCATAATCAGTCGTAGGCTTTGGTAACTCTTGAAGTCCACGGCGCAAGGTATCAGACCACTGTTTACTAATTTGGGTAAAGTAAGGATCATCTTCTCGGATGCGTTTCCCTTCAGGAATTTTAAAACTATCTTTATGATAAACCAACGCGTCTAAAGGCAATCCAACAGAAACATTAGACCTTAATGTTGAATCAAAAGAGATCAAACTGCAACGTAACGCATCATCTAATGGCATCGTATAGTGCAGTGCACGATCTAAAATTGGCTTTCCATACTTACTTTCACCAATCTGGAAATATGGGGTATCGGTAGTCGCACAGATAAAATTACCTTGTGGATAGACATTATACAGTTGCATTTCCTCACCCTGTATCTGCCCACACACCAAAATACTACACGAGTAGTTCATCTGTTCCTGAGTATCGGTCGTAACATCCTCGAGTACCTTACGCAAAGTCTTTCCAATTAATTCAGCAACTTCAAACATGGTATTTGCGCTATATAAATTTGGCTCTTGATGTAATGCTAAAGCATTTTGTAAATGACCAATAACAGCTTGTGTTGTTGCTAAATTACCTGCTGTTTGCAATGCAATAAAACGCTCACCTTCAACACCAAAGGTATGTAATTTACGAAATACAGAAATATGATCGACCCCTGCATTAGTTCGAGTATCACTAATCAATACCAAACCTTGCTCTAATCTTAATGCACAACAATAGGTCATCTCTTCTTCTCTTACCTTCAACAAGCCAAAACTTGAACCGTAGATATCATACTTTCCATCCCACCTTGCTCACGGATACCTCGAATTGGTGCAACATCTAGATAATCACGACCAACTGCGACATAAATATGATTTTTTGGGGTAAATATCTGGTTACTTACATCGAAACAATACCACTCATTTTCTACAAAAACCTCAGCCCATGCATGACTGGCTAGGTGCGGTTGATTTGCATCATATATATAGCCAGACACATAACGAGCTGGTAAATGTAATCCACGGCACATTGCAATTAAAATATGTGCATGATCTTGACATACACCTTGTCTTGCATGAAATGCATCAATTGCAGCAGTCGTCACTGAGGTGGTCTCAGGCTGGTACTGAACTTGTTGTAAAATTTTCTCAGATAAAAGTATTAAATGCTTACGATCTTTTACTTTGACCACCGCCTGAGCAAAATCAAGCATACTTAGATCGCAACACGTCATCATGGTACGCTGCAAAAAAAGCATTGGAGAAACATCCGTTTCTACATAGCCGAGTTCTGTTGCATATAAATCAACGACACCTTGTGCCATAATGGTCAAGTAGCGATATTCATGCCTCTGAGTTGCAGTAATCCATAAATTATTAAATGCGTCTCTTTGACATGAATATTGTCCCGGCACACTAATATGCCAGTTTTCTATGCTTTGGTGCATAGAACTCTGTGGCATCATTTTAATCGATTGCACACTATTTCGAGCAACTTGCGTATAACGATAGTGCGTTTGATGATTCACCATGAGTTTCATGAGAATGCCTCAAATTGATTTTCTAACTTATAGGTAAAGGCATAAAACTGATTTAAATAAGGTTGCTCTTTTAGAATCTGCCAATTTGGCTGCAAGTCATCCCAACCTATTTCAAATAACTGTTCAATAATCGGGTCAATCGAAGCTATAACATCCTGAATATTATGTTGAAAACGGAAGTGCGTATCAATTTTTTCAATACATTGTCCAACATGAAAGAATAAGAAAACATCGTTTTGTTCTGTTTTTAAAAGAGCACAACACTTCCCTACGACGGCTTGAATCTCTTCACCATCTGATACTGCATTTTTAATTATATGATTCAGCTCAGCATAGGTTTGAGCTGACAGTAAACCACGTAATTCTTGAATATTATCTCGAGCAATCTCAAGCTGGCTCAATAAAGAATAGGGTTGTTGATGATCTAGCATAAAATTATTCAGATTCTCAGCATCATCGATATGTAAACAAAGCGCTTGAGCAAAATCTGCTGCTTGTTCATCATCACAAAATGGCAAATGGCTAGCAACATGACCAATTCTAAATAAATAACGACCTAACCAATAAATATGATGAGCGCTTGAGCTAAGTAAAAGCATAAATTTCCTCCCTTATATATGATCAAAATCCCCAAAGTACGGCACTAGGCTAGAGACTTTGGACTAAAACTCTTAAGGAAAGCATTCAAGAATGCAATGTTTCTACAACCCATGTATCTTTGATACCACCGCCTTGAGAGGAATTAACCACTAAAGAACCCGCTTGCATTGCAACTCGAGTCAGACCTCCTGGCACAATCTCAGTACGATAAGGCGAACTCAAAACGAATGGGCGTAAATCGATATGTCGTTCAGCAACCCCTTCGGACGTTAATGTTGGTGCTACAGAAAGTGCCAGAGTGGGTTGTGCAATATACAAATGTGGTGTTTCAATAATTTTTTGTCTAAATAGTTCAATTTGTTGTTGATCTGCTTGTGGTCCAATCAACATCCCATATCCACCCGAACCTTGTGCCTCTTTCACGACCAATTTTTCTAAATTACTAAGTACATAATCCAAGTGTTCTTGATCACGACATTGATATGTCGGAACATTACTTAAAATTGCTGTTTCACCCAAATAAAATTGAATCATTTTATCAACATAAGGATAAATTGATTTATCGTCAGCAACACCTGTACCTGGTGCGTTTGCAATCACAACATTTTTTTGCAAATAAGCCGACATCAACCCTGCAACTCCTAATGTACTATCAGGTCTAAAAGTTAACGGATCAAGAAAGTCATCATCGACACGGCGATAGATCACATCAACTTGCTGACGACCACGAATTGTTTTAACAAAAACTCGATCATTTTCAACAAATAAATCTCGACTCGTGACTAATGGCACATCCATTTCTCGTGCTAAAAATGAATGCTCATAATAAGCACTGTTAAAACGACCTGGTGTTAATACCACAATAAGTGGCTTATCCACATAAGCGTTCTCTTCTAAAATTGTTCTTAATAAAGTTGGGTATTGTTCTATGCCTTGCAAATTGTTACTGATGCACAAATCAGGCATTAGTTTTTTACTAATCTTACGACTCTCAATCATATAAGATACGCCAGACGGTGTTCTTAAATTATCTTCAAGTACAAAGAAATCACCTTGACCATCACGAATAATATCAATACCGCTAATTTGTGAATAAACCTTCCCTTTAAGATGATGATTTAACATATGTGGCTGAAATGCTTCATGTGCAATCACTTGATCAGCAGGAATAAGCCCCTCTTTTAAAATATGTTGCCCATGATAAATATCATCCAAAAATGAATTGAGTGCTTTCACGCGTTGTGCACAACCTGATGAAATTTTTTCCCATTGTTTCTTTTCAATCACTCTTGGAATCAAATCATAAGGAATGGTTCGCTCAGCACCCTCTTGATCGCCATACACATTGAATGTGATTCCCTGATAAAGGAAATGTTGCTTCGCTTGACTACCAAGTGTTCGTAACTCATCAAGACTGCGAATACTCAACCACTGTTCAATTTTTTTCGAAGCTTCCGCATTAAAACTTTTGTCATCAAGCATCTCGTTAAAAAACTCAGATTTAAGCTGCTCAAACAAGTTTGTGCTGACACTAAGCTGTGGGATAAATGTAGACGAATGGACTGATACCGCTGCCGTTTGCTCTTGAGTATAATAATCCGCACTGGCATGTAGGTTGTGTTCTTGTTCTGACATAGAAACCTCGTCTCATCATTTATTTATATCTTAAATAAGCAATTTCAATGCCACTTATATAAAACGATTATTTTTTTCATCAGGATTAAGATCATTCAATAAATCGACAGTTGTTTCAGTCGTAAATACGTAATCTCAAGATCATGGGCTTGCTAAATAGTGCTAGTTTTTTTATTGTGTCTGCTTTAGACCATTAAATTACGTATTTCGCTTATGTCATCCGTACAAGAAAAAGAAACTTCCAATAGCCTTTATCGCCAATGGCAGATATTGTCTCGTCTTTCTACAGGGAAATGGATGGGGACACGTGAATTACAAGAAACATTACAACGTGAAGGAATCGAAATTAGCCTTCGAACCATTCAGCGGGATTTAAATCAGATTGCTCAACGCTTTCCCATTGAAAGCAATAGGACTGTACCGCAAGGTTGGCGTTGGCGTTCAGATGCACCCATCCAAAGCTTGCCACATATGACCAGCTCTCAAGCTGTCACCTTTATGATGGTAGAAGAGCATTTAAGACACTTACTTCCGCCAAGTTTACTTGAAGAAATGACACCTTGGTTTGATCTGGCAAAACGTAGTTTGTCTACACAAAACAATGTCAGACAATGGATCAATCGAGTTCGTATTGTTCCTGCTTCGCAACCATTAATCCCTCCGATGGTTGATAAACAAGCTCAACAAGCAATTTATGAAGGCTTACTACAAGATAAAAAAATTGAATGTATATATCGAGCACGGACCAATTCAGGCGAAGATAAATCCTATATTTTAAATCCTTTAGCTTTGGTTCAAAAAGGTGCAGTAATTTATTTAATCTGTACCAGAAATGATAAAACTGAAGTACAAACTTTTGCCCTGCACCGTTTTAAAGCAGCAACTGTACTTGATAACCGTGCTCTACATCCCGTAAATTTTGATATTGATAATTATATCGAATCAGGCGCGTTGGGCTTCCGTGTAGATTACAGCAAACCGACCGAACAAATTCAGCTCAAACTAACGATGACTGAAAGTACAGCAAAAAGCTTTTATGAAAGTCAGTTAAGTAAAGACCAAAAGATTACGCCGTTAGAAGAAAATATTGTTGAGGTTAGTGCAACAGTCGCTTTTACCTCTCAACTGGTTTGGTGGTTACGTAGCTTTGGTAAAAAGTTGCTCAATATTGAGCCAAGCGTTGTATATAATGCTGTGAAAGAGATAGAAGATTAATAAGGCAAAAGATTTAACGTAATTGGCTATCCTTACTTCCCCGCCGATTAAATAGTTCCAGTGCCTTACTCTTTTCCTCAAGTTGTTGCTGGCAACGAATACAATATTTCACGCCTTTCATCGCTTCACGGCGGGCTTGAGGAATGGGCTCGCCACATTCTTCACAATATAATGCGGCTTCTCCATCTTCATTATGAGAAAGACCTTGTCTTGCTTTTGCAATCGCATCATAAATTGTTGCATCAATCTGCTCCTGCTCTGCACCGTCACGTGCCCAACCACCCGCCATTGCTGATCTCGTTTCATTTTTATATCTTGTCAATTTAAAATTCTAATACCATTTTATTTAGCTCACAATACGATTATTTATAACGATCACAATTGCTGTGCTCTCCACTTCAAAGCACAACAGTTTTATTTTTAGAAAAAATAAGGGAATCAGTAGATTCCCCTAGATTTATTATTCGTTTTTTTATTTAACATTTAGGGTTATTCTTATTGTATTAAAATGTTCAAACCAATTCCTTTCCCCGCCTGATCAAAATTGGCTTGTACCTTTTTAATCGCCTTGATATAACCTAACATTGGCATGCCAGTTCACATCCATTATAGCGAATTGTTTTTTTCGTCATGGTTAAAACCCTCTTCGTTTGAATGTAGAGTGAATATAACGGGGATTTTCCACTCTGTGAAATAACAATGACTGGAATAAAAAGCTGATTTTTTGCTAGAGATTTTTGATATATAAATCCATAAAAATAAAAAAGCCCCTTTTAAAAAGAGGCTTTTGACGTTATCTATTCAGTTTAAGCTGAAAATGGATGACGTAAAATAATGGTTTCTGCACGATCTGGACCTGTAGAAACAATATCAATTGGGCATTCAATTAACTGCTCAAGACGTTTTACATAAGCCAACGCATTTGCAGGAAGTTGATCAATTTGAGTTAAGCCTACTGTAGACTCACTCCAACCTGGCATTGTTTCATAGATTGGTTTTAAGCTTTCAAATGAAATTGCATCAGAAGAACCTGCACAGCCTGAATCCACATCTTCATAGCCTACACAGATCTTGATTTCTTCTAAACCATCTAATACATCTAGCTTAGTCAAGCAAATACCAGACAATGAGTTCACTTCAACTGAACGACGTAGGATTTCAGCATCGAACCAGCCACAACGACGTTGACGACCTGTAGATGCACCAAATTCGTGCCCCACAGTACCTAAATGACGACCAATCGCATCACCAGTATCTGTAGCAGCATCGTAATGCAACTCAGTTGGGAATGGACCAGCACCTACACGTGTTGTATATGCTTTAGTAATACCTAATACATAATCTAAATGTAATGGACCCATACCAGAACCAGAACTTACGCCACCAGCGGTTGTATTCGAACTTGTTACAAACGGATAAGTACCATGATCGATGTCAAGCAATGAACCTTGAGCACCCTCAAACATAATTGACTTACCTTCTTTGCGGTAATCATGTAACACTTTAGTCACGTCAATCACTAATGGTGCAAGCACTTCACGCCATTGATTACAAAGCTCAAGTACATCTTCAAATTTAACTTCATCAACGCCATAGAATTGAGAAAGTTGGAAGTTATGCAGCTCTAGCATTTCCTTAAGTTTTTCTTCAAGTAATGCGCCACCACGAATTAAATCAGCTACACGTACAGCACGACGCGCAACTTTATCTTCATAAGCTGGACCAATGCCACGACCTGTTGTACCAATTTTGGCATTACCACGTTTTTTCTCACGTGCTTGGTCTAATGCAATATGGTTTGGCAAAATCAAAGGACAGTTTGGTGAAATACGTAAACGCTCTTTAACAGGTACGCCTTCCGCTTCCAGAATTGCCATTTCTTTGATTAATGCTTCAGGAGAAAGAACAACACCATTCCCGATTAAGCACAATACGTTTTCACGTAAAATACCTGATGGAATGAGGTGTAATACAGTCTTCTTACCACCGACGACAAGTGTGTGACCTGCATTGTGTCCACCTTGATAGCGTACGACCGCAGCCGCCTGATCTGTGAGCAGGTCGACGATCTTACCTTTACCCTCGTCGCCCCATTGGGTACCCAGTACCACAACATTTTTGCCCATAATAGCCTCATTACATCATGCTGTTAAAATTGGAAGCCAAGCTTTTTCAACTTAGCAATTAAATTTTTTCAATTACCCATTGCCCATTTTGCAACACCATTTGATGCGTCGCATAAGGTACAGAGCTTAAATCATCATTACCTAACAATTGCACTACACTTAAACCTTGAGTACGTGCATCAGCAATAGCATTCAATAGATCTTGTTGATTGCCTTTAGGAGCGACCACTGTTTCAATTTCAGCAAATTGTGTAGCGCCTAAAGCATATAAATCACAACTAAAACCTGTTGCTGGACGAGCACGACCAAAGTGCTCACCAATACCATCATAACGCCCACCCTGAGCAAGTGGCGCAGCGCGATTAGGCGCATAAATGGCATACATCAAACCCGTATGATAGTGGTAACTACGCAGTTCAATGACATCTATACCAATATCAAGGCTAGACCAGCGAGATCTTATTTCTGCAAAAGTTGTTTTCAATGCATCAAACGCATTTTTAAAATCAACATCATTTAAAATATTTGGACTTAAATGTGCTTGCAAAGCTTCTAGATCGCTCGCATAACGACCTAGAGCATAAAAATCAGTACCCATTGGCAAGTCTTGAGTAAATTCTTCTAATTCTGGTAAAGCCTTACGCTGATATAAATCAGACAGCTGATTTTCAGTATTTTTATTTAAACCAGCGCGCTTAACCAGACTACGGAATAAACCAACATGACCTAAGTCTAAGTGAACACCTTGTAAACTATCTGTTTTTTCCAACAAACCGAGCATAACATCAATCATTTCGACATCAGCTTCGATGCTGTCATGACCATATAGCTCCGCACCCAACTGGAGTGGAGCGCGTGTTGCATTAAAGTTTTGCGGTTTTGTATGAAGGACTGTACCTGCATAGCAATAACGAGCTACACCTTCAATTGGTCGAACATGCGCATCAATACGTGCAACTTGCGGTGTCATATCCGCTCGCACACCAAGCAAACGACCAGAAAGTTGATCAATAACTTTAAATGTAACCAAATCTAAATCTTGATTTGATTCTGAAAGTGAAGATAACGATTCGATGTATTCAATAAATGGTGTATATACCAATTGATAGCCGCGAACTGCAAGGAAATCTAATGCTTGTCTACGCAAAGCTTCAACAACTTGCGCTTGTTCGGGCAATACATCTGCTACCCCGTCAGGGAGCAACCATGTCTCTGAAATGGTCATGTTCAAACCTAAAATCTGTTCAATGTGGAGGCATCCACACAAAAAGCAACCACATAAAAAAATCGGGTGAATGCCCGATTCAGCGTAGTGTAGCACGAAGATTTATATGATGCACCTGAGAATTTGAAGAAATGTGATTGATTCAATTCTCTTTATCTTGAATATTTAAACTACAATTAACGAGTTAATTCAATAGATTGAAACTATTCACTAATACGAGAAACCCATGTTCTCGTCCCTAAGAACCGCCCAACATCTGAACTATCACCCTGCTTCCAGTTAATCAAGTTTAATTTTTTTACTGCATTAATTGCCTGTGTATTGAATGCAAAACAGCCTTTTTCTAGTTTGGCGATTTTTAAACGTTGATTTTGCATCATCCATAAATCTATTGGAGTGTCTCCACCTGAATAGAGATGACTTTTCTCATAGGCCAAATTTTTATTCACACTCCATAATAAATTAGAACTAAATTGAGTATCTGCTGCTTGATTGTCTCGATTTCCCAATAAGCTTTGTGTTTCACCTGTTTCTAAATTATCTAAGGAAATTAAGTTATAACCATGCCATTGAGTATTTAAAAACTTAAAATACCTTCTGTCTTCACCTAAATTATTATACCTAGAAAGCATTTGCTGCTTCTGTTCATCAAAAAATGAGAAAGTAGAAAACACCAATTCAGACTCTAAAAAAGACTGATTCCATTGAGTTTCTTTTAAACGATAGCAATAACTATCTTTGGGAAATACTGAATCTTTATAATTTTGATAAAACTTAATTAAATCTTGATCAAGCCGAGTATCTAAATGAGAAGTTAAATCAATATTTTCTCGATAGCCGGGTAATAGCCGATCAAATACTTTTTCTCCATCTAATTTCACCAATTCAAAACTTAAATTTTGCTTGAGTTCTGGTGTACGCTCATAACTCCATTGCGTAGAGGATATTCTTTTAATGATATTCGGTTGTGGTGTACCCTTTTCTAAAATTTTAGTCTCAGTCAATATCACCTGATCTAAGGGTTGATTATGAGACTTTGTGAAATTAATTTCATCATTTTGAATAGAATATTTTGTTATTTCAAAATAATCATTGATAATATCATTAGAAATATTGGGCGCCTGATAATAAACTTGATAAAGTACATTATCCTGAATTGGTTTTTCTTCAACTTGAGACTGATTACTTTGACCACTTCCGCATGCCGTCAAAAGCAAAGAACTCGATACAATAAAAAAAGCACATTGATTTAAATTAATTTTCATACAACAACTATAAAGTAAATGTTATTTATTATGGAACTAATATTATATAAAATAGCAGTATGAATACAAATAAATATTTAAAAGTTTTTATTACTTCCTTTGACCATAATTTCCAAAACATTCACCAGCTCAACATTTTGTTTTTCTAATGCAGCAATATTGGCAACAGTTTTATCTAAAACTTCTTGTTGTACATGCATTTTCTTAGCGAGATCCTGCATAATTTCCAAACTCTTTTTTAGATGCAACTCTAAATGCACTACTTTTTCTTCTAATTGCGCAACATAAATATCTTTGGTTTGTACAGTTGACGTTTTAAACTGAAACCAAAATAAAAAAGCAACAGCCACCAGTAAAACAATCAGGAAACCCCAAATCAACATCAATGTCATAATTTTATCCCCAAATTCTATTTCTAATATATGATCTGTTTAATTACAAAAAGATTCACACAAATCAAGTAGTCGATTCGCATATCCCCACTCATTATCATACCATGCAAACACTTTAGCTTGATGACCCACCACCATGGTTTGAGTTAAATCGACGATTAAAGAATAGGGTGAATGATTAAAATCACTTGAAACCAAATCTTCATCTGTCACTTGCATGATTTGCGCATAATCATATTGAGCTGCTTTACTCAAAACCTCATTGACTTTGTGTACTGTAATTGGTGAATGCGAAACAAAAGTTAAATCAATTGCTGCGACATTAATGGTCGGTACACGAATCGAATAACCAGCAATCCGATCTTCCATTTTTGGCATGACCTGTTTCAATGCACCCAAGGCACTCGATGTGGTTGGAATAATATTTTGTCCTGAAGCTCGCGCACGACGTAAATCTCGATGTGCATGATCTAATACCGATTGATCTGCTGTGACTGCATGGATTTCTGTCATTAAGGCGGTATCAATCCCGAAAGCATCATCAATGATTTTGACCAACGGAACCAAGGCCTGAGTAGTACAAGACACACTTGAAATGATTTGATCAGTTAGTTTCACATCATTGTGATTAACACCATAGACAATTGCTGCATCGACCGAATCAAAAGGTGCAGCTCCAATAATCACGCGCTTTGCCCCTGCTGCGACATGCCGAGTCGCATCAGCACGTGAACGGAATAGACCCGTACATTCCAATACAACATCTATTTTTAAATCTGCCCAAGGTAATAATTCTGGCTGAGCCTGTTTAAATACCTGTAATTTTAATTGTCGTTGATGGGACTGAATATTTAAAAATATCTGTTCATTTTCAATCTGAATTTCAACTTGACCTGCAAAACGTCCATGCGTGGTATCGTATTTAAACAAATGTACCAAAGTCTGCACATCAGCAATGTCGTTGATAGCAACGATATCAAATTGAAATTGTTTTGGACTCTCAAACCACGCACGTAATACATTTCGACCAATTCGACCAAATCCATTGATAGCGATACGTTGCATGCAGAGCCCTTTCATCAAAACATCATCTTTTCTATGCTATATGGTAAAACATGAACAGCGCTATTGAATATAGATTTTTAGCTTAAACACAGTTTTATATGATATTGCTTGTAAAATCGTTGGTTAGGATCATATTTTCCGTTATAATTTAGCACTTTTAAAAATTATGGACGCTTGGTTGTGAGTACTCGTTTTATGACATCCGCTGAAATCCGTGAAGCATTTTTGCGTTACTTCGAATCGCAAGGGCATACACGTGTTGCTTCGAGTTCTCTCGTTCCTGCCAACGACCCAACTTTACTGTTTACCAATGCTGGTATGAACCAGTTTAAAGATTGTTTCTTAGGTTTAGAAAAACGTGATTATGTTCGTGCTGTTTCATCTCAAAAATGTGTACGTGCAGGCGGCAAACACAATGACCTCGACAATGTAGGTTATACCGCACGTCATCACACTTTCTTTGAAATGTTAGGTAACTTTTCTTTCGGTGATTATTTTAAAGAAAATGCACTGAAATTTGCTTGGGAATTTTTAACTAGCGAAGAATGGTTAGGCTTACCGAAAGATCGTTTATATGTCACGGTTTATCATACGGATGATGAAGCATTTGATATCTGGAACAAAGAAATCGGAATCGATGCTGAACGTATCATTCGTATTGGCGATAACAAAGGCGGAAAATACGCATCTGATAACTTCTGGGCAATGGGTGATACAGGTCCTTGTGGTCCGTGTTCTGAAATCTTCTATGATCATGGCGATCATATCTGGGGTGGTTTACCAGGCTCACCTGAAGAAGATGGCGACCGTTTCATCGAAATCTGGAACAACGTATTCATGCAGTTCAACCGTACTGCGGATGGTGTCATGCACCCTCTTCCAGCACCTTCCGTAGATACAGGTATGGGCTTGGAGCGTATTTCTGCGGTTCTACAACATGTCAATTCAAACTATGAAATTGACCTGTTCCAACACTTATTAAAAGCAGCCGCTGAAATCATTGGTTTGGATACCACTGCAATTGAAGCTGAAGCGAAAGCTCAAAATAAACCAGTTGAATACCCAGCTTCTTTAAAAGTGATTGCAGATCATGCACGTTCATGCTCATTCTTGATTGCTGACGGTGTTAATCCTTCAAATGAAGGTCGTGGTTATGTGTTGCGTCGTATCATTCGTCGTGCAGTGCGTCATGGTAACAAGCTCGGTGCGACTGGTTCATTCTTCTACAAGATGTTACAACCGCTAATTGAAGTTATGGGTGAAGCATATCCTGAACTTGCAGCACAACAGGCACGCATCGAAGCACAACTTCTAAAAGAAGAAGAGCAATTTGCGAAAACACTTGAACAAGGCTTGAAATTACTTGAAGGTGAATTGGCTCAGCTAAAAGGCAATGTGATTGCTGGTGAAACTGTATTTAAACTTTACGATACTTACGGTTTCCCGACTGACTTAACTGCTGATATCGCGCGTGAACGTGATCTTACGATTGACGAAGCTGGCTTCGAAGTTGAAATGGCTGCTCAACGTCAACGTGCACGTGATGCTGGTAAGTTTGCAGTTGATTATAACAACATTGTAAAAGTTGAAGGCGAAACTCAATTTGACGGTTATGATGCAACTCAAGGTCAAGGTCAAATTGTTGCGATCTATAAAGATGGCATTCAAGTTGATGAAATCAACGAAGGCGATGAAGCACTGATCATATTGAACCAAACCCCTTTCTATGCAGAAAGTGGTGGTCAGATTGGTGACACTGGTATTTTCAAAAACGATACCGGTATCTTTGAAGTTCAAGATACCAAAAAATCTGGTGGCGCTTTTGTACACCAAGGTATCGTCACTATGGGTAGCCTCAAAGCAACTCAAAATGTTGAAGCAACGGTTAAAGCGGATATTCGTGCAGCAACAGCACGCAACCACTCTGCAACTCACCTTCTACATGCCGCTTTACGTCAAATTCTGGGTGAACATGTTCAACAAAAAGGTTCTTTGGTTGCAAGTGATATTTTACGTTTTGACTTTGCCAATGACCAACCTGTTTCATTTGAACAATTGCAACAGATTGAGCGTTTAGTCAATGCTGAAGTGATTGCAAATACGGCAGTAAGCACTGAATTACTTGATATTGAATCGGCGAAGGCCAAAGGCGCAATGATGCTTTTTGGTGAAAAGTATGGCGAAGAAGTTCGTGTACTTTCTATGGGTTCTATTATTGAAGAGAAAAACTTCTCTATCGAGCTTTGTGGTGGTATTCATGTTAAGCGCACAGGTGATATTGGTTTATTCAAAATCACTTCTGAAGGTGGTGTAGCAGCTGGTGTTCGCCGTATTGAAGCCGTAACGGGTACCAAAGCACTTGAAGTTGTTCAAAAAGCTGAAGCTGATATTCAGACGATCAATGCTGTATTGAAAGCGCAAAAAGATCAAACTGTAGAAAAAGTTGAATCAATTGTTGAAACAGCATCAAGTCTGCAAAAGCAAATTGAACAATTGAATCAAAAATTAGCCAGCTTCCAAGCAGCTGATTTATTAGATCAAGTGAAAGAAATTGCTGGTCGTCAAACACTTATCACATCAGTAAAAGGTTTAGATGCCAAATCATTACGCAATCTTCATGACAGCGTAAAATCAAAATTGGAAGATGCAGTCATTATTTTAGCTGGTGTTGACGGTGATAAAGTGAGTTTAATCGCCTCTGTCGCTAAACAATACGCTGCAACTCTAAAAGCAGGTGACATCATCAAACATTTAGCTCAAGAGCTTGGTGGCAAAGGTGGTGGTAAACCTGACTTAGCACAAGGTGGCGCGCCACTTAACGAGAAGTTTGATCAAGTAATCGCAGCATTGCCTGCTTGGCTTGAGCAATAATAACAACTTCACTTTTGTGTAACTGACCCTGATGCCTCTCAGGGTCATGGCTTATATGGAACAACTATGGCATTAATCGTTCAAAAATATGGCGGTACCTCTATGGGTACTCCTGAGCGCATTTTAAATGTTGCTCATCGTGTCAAGCGTTGGCATGATCACGGTCACAAAGTGGTCGTGGTTGTATCGGCAATGAGTGGTGAAACCAACCGCTTACTTGCGCTTGCTAAAGCCATTACTAGCACCCCTAACCCACGTGAACTTGATCAAATGGTGTCTACGGGTGAGCAAGTAACGATTTCCATGTTAGCTATGGCACTGAATTCTATTGGTGTAGAAGCTAAATCATACACTGGACGTCAAGTTGGTATTAAAACTGACAGCGCATTTACCAAAGCGCGTATCGAATCTATTGATACCGATGTCATGACAGCTGACTTAGATGCTGGTCGTGTGATTGTTGTCGCAGGTTTCCAAGGCTTTGATGCTGAAGGAAATATTACAACATTAGGTCGTGGCGGCTCAGATACCTCTGGTGTAGCGCTTGCAGCTGCATTAAAAGCAGATGAATGCCAAATTTACACAGATGTGGATGGTGTTTATACCACTGATCCTCGTGTTGCACCTAAAGCGAAAAAAGTTGACCGTATCTCTTTTGAAGAAATGCTTGAAATGGCATCTTTAGGTTCAAAAGTTTTACAAATTCGTTCGGTTGAATTCGCAGGCAAATATCAAGTTCCATTACGTGTATTATCAAGCTTTGATAATGACAATGACGGCGCATTTGATGAAGATTTCAAACAAAACGTAGGCACATTAATCACGACTGAGGCAGAAGACGACATGGAACAACCAATTATTGCAGGTATTGCATTTAACCGTGACGAAGCAAAATTAACGATTTTGGGTGTTCCAGATGAACCGGGCATTGCCTCTAAAATCTTATCCCCGATTAGTGATGCTAACATTGAAGTGGATATGATTATCCAAAATGTTGAAGAAGATGGTACTACTGATTTTACCTTTACTGTAAATCGCAATGATCTTGCTAAAGCTAAAGCAATCTTGGACCAAACAGCAAGCAGCATTGAAGGCTGTGAAGTTGTAACTCGCGATGACATCGTAAAAGTGTCTATTGTTGGTGTAGGTATGCGCTCACATGCTGGTGTAGCAAGCAAAATGTTCACAGCCCTTGCAGATGAAAGCATTAATATCCTCATGATTTCTACTTCAGAAATTAAGATTTCTGTCATCATTGAAGAAAACTACTTAGAGCTTGCTGTACGTTGCCTACATACTGCTTTTGGTTTAGACCGTGAACATGGCGAAAGCAGTGCACGTGCTTAATTCATAGTACAATAAACATATTTACTTTCAAGTAAATGGTAAAAAATACAGAGCCACTATAGTTTTTATTACAGTGGCTCTGTTATATTAAGTTGTGAGGTTTTTCAGAAAAACTCGGCAGAACTTACGAAAAAAAGCTGTTTTTTACATATTTCTGTTAAAATTTTCTGTATATTAAGGCTGTGCTTTCAAATAATGAATTCCCTGTCGCAAGTTTAAGCGTTTAGCAAGGAGATAAACATGCTGATTCTGACCCGTCGTGTCGGAGAAACATTAATGATTGGGGATCAAGTCAGTGTTACTGTGCTTGGCGTAAAAGGTAATCAGGTGCGTATTGGTGTAAATGCTCCAAAAGAAGTTTCCGTGCATCGTGAGGAAATTTACCAACGTATCCAACATGAACGTGCTATGCATGAGCATTTACAACATCTTGATCAAGATTATCAACTTTCTTTTGAAGAAGATAATAACGATTTTACTCGACATAATAACTTCAATCGTTAATGTACAGAATTCTTCTCTAACAATTAAAGCGACTAATTATTAGTCGCTTTAATTGTTTATGGATACTCATTTATATATTTATAAACCCAGTGCTTTTTTTACTGGCGCATAACTACGACGATGTTGATCAATCACGCCATACACTGCAATTGCTTCAAAATGCGCTTTGGTTGGATAGCCTTTATGTTTTGCAAAACCGTAATTAGGATACTGCTGATCTAGTTCATGCATTTGACGGTCACGTGTTACTTTAGCCAAGATACTTGCTGCGCTAATCTCCGCATGACTTGCATCCCCACCAACAATCGCCTCACACAATATTTCAATTCCTTTCGGAATTTGGTTGCCATCAACAATCACTTTTTCAGGCTGAATGTTTAAGGTATCTACAGCACGACGCATGGCTAAAAAAGTTGCCTGTAAAATATTAATTTCGTCAATTTCTAAGTGGGAAGCTTCTGCAATTGACCAAGCTAAGGCCTTCTCTTGGATTTCTAAGAAAAGTTTTTCACGTTTCTTTTCAGTTAATTTTTTAGAATCATTTAAACCATCAATCGGATTATTGGGATCTAAAATTACCGCAGCAGCAACAACTGAACCGACCAAAGGCCCACGCCCTGCCTCATCTACACCAGCAACAAACATGATATTACTCACAAAGATTAGCTGCTTCAGAGCAACTAATTACAACTTATTTAAACTGTTCTATTTTATCACTTCTAATACGCAAGCGTTCATCGTTTTTGCGACAGCAACGCCTGTTAATGCTGTTCTAGCTTTTGAATCAACTGCCGCTAAAGCAAGCTCTGATGGAGATAATACAGTAGGTGCATTTTTACCAACACATTTACAAATTTGCTTTTTCTTCTGTTGTTTTTGGTTCATGGTCATTAATTTACTTACAACTTTCTAAGCCGCGAAATCATCGATATCATGAGTACACTTGGTTTGTGCTGCACATTGTATTGCTGACGTACCCATTTTCAGTTTAGTTGGTTCAGCACTTTGTGCGTCAACACCTGCAAATAAGGTAAAGAAAGAGAAAAGAATAAAAAAATTGTTCTTATTGATACAAAACCTATTCTAAATGTAGGTATTTTTATAATTTAATCATATAAGTCTATTAACACGATCTTCAATTATAAGACCATATCAATTTCATGTAAAAAAGCAGAACCAAGTCAAACTTAGCTCTGCTTAGCGTATTTCATCAGAATTATTTCTTCAACACTTCTGCGACACAGGCATTTACTGTTTTAGAAACAACTTGATTTACAATCGTTGCACGCGCTGTAGGATCAATCGCAGCTGTGGCCAATTCAACAGTCGTTACACTATTTGGTGCTTTTTCACTAACACATCCACATACATTCGTTTGAATGTTTTCACGTTGCTCAGATGTCATTAAACGTGTCGCTGTTTTCCATGCTGGTAATGTATTGATCTCATTAATACATTTTGCATTCACAGCAATTTTTAATGCAGCCATACCTAGCTGCTGAGATGTTGTTGCAGTGGAATTATTAGTATTTGGCGCAACACACCCATTTAAAGCAAATAACATAGGTACGATAAAGAATAATTTTTTCACGAACTCAAACCTGTATCCAAAATTTTAGCACGCGTATTGTGCCTAAAGGATGACTTGAAAGAAATGACTGTGTAGATTCTTTACATAATATAACAATCAAGTTGCATTTGACTTACTGCTCTACACGTAAAACGCTCTGTTACATATACACTGTATATGAAGAAAAATGAGCTATTTAAAATCGTAAAACTCATATTCACCGCTAGGATGTTGCGATGTCAACCTCAGCACAATATTACACTCGCACAGCGCAAATTTTACACTGGCTGATGGCGGTTATTTTTATCACAGCTTGGCTGATCGGCTTTTACAGTGGGAATTTTCTCAGCTATGACGTTGATGGAAGCTTCAAAGGCAATGTTATTACACTACATAAAAATATAGCTACCACCATTATCTTTCTGGTTGTGATTCGAATTTTTTGGCGTTATACCCACCCAGTCCCTAAACTACCAAACACCATGTCACCTATGATGAAGACTTTGGCTCATATCGGCCATTTCTTACTGTATTTCATGCTACTTGCGCTACCAATTACCGGCTGTTTATTTAGCTGGAGTGCTGGACATCCAGCTCCTGTTTTATATTTATTTGAAATTCCTCGCCTAGTTCAAGATAATCCTGACCTGCTTGAAATAGTGAAACCATTACACATTTATCTTTCTTGGTTTGCAGGTTTACTTATTGTTGGTCATGCTTTAGCAGCAATAAAACATCACATCATTGATAAAGATAATGTCTTATTGAGTATGTTGCGCCAACCTAAATAAATCCTGACACATAAAAAAACCGCTTAATGCGGTTTTTTACATTTAAATCTTTTTTACTTCTGCAATCCATTTCTGTTTCTCATCATCAGAAATAAAGGATGCCTCAAAAGAGTTAATTGCAAGTTGCTTAAGCTCCTCATTCGATAAATCTAAAGCCTGCTGAATTGCTACAAAGTTATCATTCATATAACCACCGAAATATGAAGGATCATCCGAGTTTACAGTAACATGCACACCTTTTTGTAATAAACGGCGGATGTTATGCTCGCCCATGTCATTGACAACACAAAGCTTTAAATTACTTAAAGGGCAAACTGTTAATGGCATTTTTTCTGCGATTAAACGTACCATTAACTGCTCATCTTCTTCTGAGCGAACACCATGATCAATACGGTTTACTTTGAGTAAATCCAAAGCTTCCCAGATATATTCTGGTGGGCCTTCTTCACCTGCATGTGCCACAATCAAGAAACCTGCTTCACGTGCTTTAGCAAAAACACGTTCAAATTTCGAAGGAGGATGCCCTACTTCGCTTGAATCTAAACCAATTGCAATAATGTCATCTTTAAATGGCAAGGCTTGCGCAAGTGTTTCAAATGCTTTTTCTTCACTTAAATGACGCAAAAAGCACATGATCAATTGAGAACTAATCCCTAATTTTTCTTGAGCATCTTTACAAGCACGCTTTAAACCTGCCAGTACCGTTGCAAATTCAACCCCACGCTCAGTATGTGTTTGTGGGTCGAAGAACATCTCTGTATGCACGACACGATCTTCAGCACATTTCTCGAAATATGCCCAAGCTAGATCATAAAAATCTTGTTCATGCACCAGCACGTTCGCACCAGCATAATAGATATCAAGAAATGATTGAAGATTATGGAAGTTGTAGGCTTGCTTTACTTCCTCAACTGATTGATACGGAATCTGAATCTGATTACGCTGTGCAATTGCAAACATCAGTTCTGGTTCAAAAGTCCCTTCAATATGCACATGCAATTCGGCTTTGGGTAAAGCACGAATCAGCTCGATTTGATTCATATTAACTCCATGTTTAAATAAAAAAGGGTGTTGCCTGTTCGGTACACCCTCTAAAGGTTTTATCAATAACTTTTAAATGGCTTAACCACCAAATGCAATAAATTTAAATACCCACAGTGCAGCAATAATCCAAACCATGTAAGGAACTGTTTTTGCTTTGCCTGTAAATAATTTGACTAATGCATAACTAATAAAGCCCATTGCAATACCATCCGCAATTGAATACGTAAATGGCATAAATACAATCGTTAAAAATGCAGGTACTGCTTCTGTAATATCATCCCAATCAATATGTGTGATTCCTTGAATCATCAACACACCGATAAATAATAATGCAGGAGCTGTTGCAAAACTTGGAACAGATTGAGCTAATGGTGCCAAGAATAAGCAGCCAATAAATAAGAATGCAACGACAACGGCAGTCAAACCTGTACGACCACCCGCAGCAACGCCAGATGCAGATTCGATATAAGGTGTGGTTGAAGATGTACCTAATGCTGCACCTGCAACAATTGCTGTTGAATCAGCAAACAACGCTTTCTTTAATCGTGGTAATTTACCATCTTGAAGCAATCCAGCGCGATGTGAAACACCAACTAAAGTCCCTGTACTATCAAATAAATCGACAATAAAGAAGACAAAAATCACACCAACCATACTTGCAGTAAATAAACCTTCAAAGTCCATTTGCATAAAGGTGGGTGCAATCGATGGAATTTGTCCAACAACACCTTTAAATTCATTTAAGCCTAAAGCTGTCGCTATTCCAGTCACAGCAAGAATACTAATGATGATCGCACCACGAACTTTTAACTGGTGTAAAACCACAATCATTAAAAAGCCAAATAAAGCCAGTAAAACCGTAGGTTGCTTGATATTTCCCAGACCAACTAAAGTCGCTGGATTGTCTACAATGATGCCTGCATTTTTAAGCGCAATGAGGGCAAGAAATAAACCAATACCCCCGCCAATCGCAAATTTAAGCGACATAGGAATGGCATTGACAATCGCTTCACGAATTTTAAAAAAGCTGATTGCCAAAAAGATTAAACCTGATACAAAAACAGCCGCAAGCGCCGTCTGCCAAGGTACACCCATGCCTAAACAGACCGAATAGGTAAAGTAGGCATTTAGGCCCATCCCCGGTGCAAGTGCGATTGGATAATTGGCAACAATCCCCATTACCAAGCAACCAATAGCAGCAGCTAAACAGGTTGCAACAAACACGGCACCATGATCCATTCCAGTTTCGGAAAGAATAAGTGGGTTTACAATAATGATGTAACACATCGTCAAAAATGTAGTTACACCCGCTAGAACTTCTGTTCTGAAGTTGGTTTTGTTCTCACTTAATTTAAATAAGCGTTCTAAAACACCAACCGAAGCATTAGGCGTTGTCATAACATAGCACCTGTTAAAATCTGAGATCTTAGGAATTGAAATCTATACACTTGCATTTCAATCTTTTTTGAATTTGCGAAATGGCATACACAACGACAAAGCAATCTCTATGCCAGCCGAATACTTGTGACACCAACAAGATGTATAAATGTGACCCGCTATCAAAATGTAAAAAGCTGCATAACGAGATGCAGCTTTTTATTCAATGGTAAATATTTTAACAGATTTTAAGCAAAACTTGACGGCTTCAAATCAAAAAAAGGCTAGTTATCATACATTCTAGAAAGACACATACACTGAATTGCAATAATTATTGATTAATATCAATGACTATTGATCGTTCTTATACGATGACAAATGTGTATGCTTGGTATAATTAGGATTATTCTGGATCATATGCAAACTCTGTTCCGCATCATTTACAATTTTCGTAAGCTCTTGGTGTCTTTTATCTTGGGCATCTACATATGCAGCGTAACCTAAAACAACAATCGAACAAACAACAAGCAATGGAAGGAATTTCTTCATTATTATTATCTCTATTGTATGCTTTTCTTGAATATTAACAATAATAAACAAAAAAGAGAATTAATTAACATTAAATAATCAAAAATTAGAAATAATTCACAATTATATGATTATTTATGAATTGATTTTGTATATTTTTCATCCAAATAAATCTTAAATTATTTATATTCTTAATGCAATTCCATTTTATATAATTCAATTAGATAGCTTGAAATTTAAGCATTTTTTATAACATTTGTTAAAATTAAAGATGGATTATTATCAAAAATCAAATAAAAAAGCGTCTTTAGTTTAACTAAAGACGCTTTTACTCATATGCGATCTAAACAAGTTTAAAACTGATAATTCAATCGAACTAGAACATTACGTGGTGTTCCAGGAATTGACTCTGAGCGCCAATAGTCTTTATTGGTTAGGTTATTTACAGCAAGCGTAACGTTCCAAGGATCAGCGCTATAACCAATTGCAGCATCTAAACGCGTGAATCCTTGAAAATCGATAGGCGTATTATCTAAATTGCCATTGGAATATATCTTCGCATCACCAACATAAGTTGCGCCAATTTCACCATAGATCTTCTCGACTGGTAAATAGCGTATAAATAAGTTTCCAGTATGGCGTGGAGTATTATTGAGTACTTTACCAACATTGGCCGCTTTATTGTCTTTAGAAATCTCTGTATCCATATAGCTATAGCCTCCCCGTACAAACAAGTTATCTAAAGCACGTCCAATAAAGCTAAACTCTATCCCTTTAGACTGATGCTGGACCCTTCAATATTTCAATACGCTCAATATTGGCAGTACTACGGCGAACTTGACCACTTTCACGGACACCATCACGATAGATATCGCCAGTATCTACATTAAATCCGCGCAAGTTGATGCCATCACCACGCATATCATAGCTCGTTGATACCCCAGGTATTCCCTGTAACATGACACTTAAATCATTTGCACCATAGATTTTATATTTCTGAACATCAATGGTATCAATCGTTTGAGGAATATCTTTTTTCTTTAGCCCATTTCGAGTCACGCTGGCTTGATCATAATCAATATAGCTTTTAATTGGATCAAGCTCACTCATTGCTTCAATTTTAATCGTTGGCATAACCGCAGCCTGAATATTGTTTTCGTTGGCAAATAGGTACTGCGCTTGTAAGAGCATTAAGCTTAATGCACTAAATCTAAAAATAGGCTTGTAAGAGAGCGTAACATATCGAGATGTCATAAAAATTCCAAACAAAAATCAGACAAATATTAAGAAAAACTTAAAATATAAAAAACAATACAATATTAATGAAAATAATTCTTATTTTTACCATATTTTACATAAATTCTTTCTTACAGCTTATTAAGCAGTCAATTTTTACGAAATCATGCTCTTTAATAGCGGATAAATAATTAAAAAAATATTTTTTAAATCTGAGGCTTATTTAAGCTAAATTCCATTTTTCTACACAATTTTACATTAGGCTACACACAAAATAATTTGATCTTTCTTTTGGGGTACTTGAATGAAATATCCACTCTATTCTGGGAAATTGAGTGTACTTAGCTCGGCATTACTGAGTATCAGCACTTCAGTTTTCGCCGCTGATAGCAACATAACAATACCTACAGAAACAGCAACGCAGGTTTTACCTACCCTATCGTTTAAAGCATCGGCAGAGCCACAGAAACCAAAAGATGATGATATAAGTGCTGTACCTAAAACCATTATCACCCGTGATGAAATGCTACAGTACGGCGATCAATCCGTCATGGATGCATTACGTAGAGCTGCTGGATTTCAACTTCCGACACCTGGACAAGGTCCACGCGGTGGTGGCGGCGCTTCTGGAATGCGTTTCCGTGGTGGAGCTGGTCCAACATTCCTTATCAATGGTGAACCTGTGCAAGGTGGACCACGTGGTGGGATGTCTATTATTGACACGATTACCCCTGAAATGATTGAACGAATTGAAGTCGTGAAGCAGCCAAGTGTTGCTCAAGCGTCTGTTGCGTCATCAGCTGTTATCAATATTATTTTGAAAGAACCTCTCGATAGTCGCATCAGTGGCTCGATAAAAGTAGGTTATGGTAAGTATGAGGATTCTGAGAAACAATCAAAGAGCGAAAAAAAAATCAGCCTACAAGCTGATGGTCGTGAAAATCAATGGTCATATAGTGTTTCTGCAAATCAAATGTGGGTTGATAACACATCCCTAACCAAAACAGAAACATCAGCGGGTACACGTGAACAATCGCGCACGGTCAATCGAAGCATGCAAATGTTTTCACCTCGCTTGCAATACGATCTCGATGATCAACAAAAATTGATTGCCGAATTATTCTATCGCAACATCAAAATGGATGGTTATTCAGCCAATCAAACGCAAGATGATAAAAATGATAGCATTCGTTTAAATACACGTTATGAGCGAAAAGACAAAGACTTAAGCGATAAGATTCGGCTATCCGTTGAACGTCAAACCGAAACTCAACTCACCCGTTCACCTCAAAATACCATTTATACCGATGAAACCATTCATGAATATGGCCTCGCTTATGATGGGATGCGTAAATTAGATCCGACTCGTCAAATCAAATTTGGTGTTGATACACGGAGTAGTAATTTAGACAGTAATGTGAGCAATCGTTTAGATGAGGAACGTTATGCTTTATATGCCGAGGGAAGCTGGCGTTTTACAGATCGACAAACCATTACGTTGGGCGCGCGCCAAGAATGGTTAAATCGCTCTGGTCTAGTTGATTATCAGGACCAACATCTTAGCCCTGTACTTGCTTATCGTTTTGATCTAACCGAACAATGGTCGATTCAAACCAACCTGAGCCAAGCATTTAACAGTCCAAAAACTGATCGTCTCATTCCGAATGTCACTGTTTCTACAGATAGCGATGCTGGTTCATTGAATAATCCTGATCGCGGTGGTAATCCTGACTTAAAACCAGAGAAAACAAGCGCTGTAGAATCAACTCTGGCATATGACTCAGCGAATGGTGGTATGAGTTTAACTGCATATCATCGCGAAATTAAAGATTACATCGAAAAGGTGATTGCGCTTGAAGGGTCACGTTATGTTGAACGTCCACAAAACCAAAATCAAGCAACGACCTATGGTGTTGAACTTTCTGGACGTTATGCGCTGAAACAAACGGATGCAGGTCATTCATTTATGCTGAATGGGCAAATATCAACGATTCGTGCAAAAGTTGAAGATGAACAGCATAATGAGCGTTTAGTCAGCGATGTTGCCCCATATAATGCAAGTGCGGGGTTATCTTATAACTTTAAGCCTTGGCAGCTTTCTACCAGTATCAATGTGAGCTATACACCTGAATTTACGCGTGGTTTAGATGGTCAACCTTATGATCGAACCACCAATCAACGTTTTGGATTAGACCTCAGTGCAACCAAGCGTTTCACTGGTGGCTGGGCGGCAAGTTTAAATCTCAACAATCTACTCAGTACAGATTATAAAGAACGACTGACCAATCAATCTGACGGTAGTTTATATCAAGCAAGAACAAATCAAGGTATGGCGAGTTTCCAATTCTCTGTTGAGAAAAAGTTCTAACTTTACTGCCTAGGCTAAATTGATTCATCATTAACAAAAGCCAGTTATGAAAATAGCTGGTTTTTTAGATTTCAAAATAGATATTAAAAATCTAACTATGAGAATTTTCGATATTGGGAATGCTATGATCTGCATATTATTTTCTTTAATGAATAAAGGATAATATGAGAGCCGAACTCAAAGCCAAAATCCTACAGGTCTGCGATGAAAAAATTGCAAAAAAAGGCAGTAACGTCGGACTTTCTTTCTATACCTTTTTTGCCAATAAAAATGATGATCCTGAACACTTAATGGAAACTGCCCCATTGGTGGATCATTAAACATCGACTTGATCATTTTGAAAAAGCTGACAAGATCAAAGCACTAGTCTTAGCCCAACCCGATTAATCAAACGTCTTAATACACATCGCGTTGATAACGCTGTTGCTGCTTAAGCTGTTCTACCTGTTCATACCCTAGAATCTCTTTTAGTGCTTGATCAACACCGCTCGCCATGCCTTGTAAACTACCACAGACATATATCGCTGCGCCTTGTGCAATCCATGCTTGTAATTGAACCGATTGTTTTCTTAGACAATCTTGCACATAGACTTTTTCAGCCTGATCACGTGAAAAAGCATAATCCACATGCTCCAGAAAACCATGCTGCTGCCAATAGCGAATCTCTGTTTGGTACAAATGATCAAACTGCTGCTGTCTTTCACCAAAAATCAACCAATTCCGTCTATATCCCCAATGCTCACGTTGGCGTAAATGTGCAACTAGACCTGCGATTCCCGTACCATTGCCAATTAAAATCAGTGGTCGATCATCATGAACTAAGTGAAAACTTGGATTATGACGTATGTTGGCTTGCAGCGATTGGTCTTGCTCCAACCCCACTGTCAACCAACCTGAGCCTAGTCCTAAACCTGATTCAGTCTGTTGCTGTCTCACCACCAATTCAATTAAACCGTTTTCAGGCAAACTAGCAATCGAATATTCACGCTGAGCTAAGGATTCAAATTGTGTAATCCATTCAGCAAATGAAAGTGATGCGCGAGGTGGTAATTTTCTTAAATTTAAGCGGCGCAGTTGAGGTATGAAATCCACTGCATCTTCTTGCTGTTGTGCTACTAAAAAATTCTGAATATCAATCGTATTATTTTCACATTGAATTTCTAAAATATCGCCTGATGACCAAACCAAATCTTGTTCAGGAATTAATTGGATTTTATAAATTGCTTCCCCAATACTGCCTCTATTCAAGCATTGGCGATGAGCAAACTTTAATTCTACATGCTCTTTTTCAATAGATAGCGCTGAAAATTGAGTGCTGGTTAACTGCTCCAAGCCAAGCAACCATTGTTCTAAATCACGACTATTGAGCTGATCCACACAAACTATTGGAAATAGAGCTTGAGCTTGTTGCTTCAATAACCATTGTTCTAGTGTTTTCCCAAACTGACAAAAATTCGAGTAACGTTGATCACCCAATGCAAGCACTGAAAATGACAAATGCGATAAATCTAAAGATTGGGAAAGAATTTTATGGACAAATGACTGGGCTGCATCAGGTGCATCCCCTTCTCCATAGGTACTCACCACCCATAAAATACGTTGATGTTTCGTTAAATCAGTAATACTCAGTTCTTGAATATTTCGAATTGCAGTGCGATGATCAATTAAACGCAATTGTTCAGCGGTGTGATTTGCCCAAGATTCAGCATGCCCCGATTGACTGGCATACACCACTAAATAAGCAGGATGATCTTGATTCGTTTTTTGCTTCGCATGACCTTGTTGCCATAATAACCAAACAATTATAAAAAGATGTAGACTCAATAATATTGCCAATATCACAATAATCGTCAGTACAGCTTGAGTCATCCTTTCACCCTTAAATGGCAGACCAAATGAGCAAAATAATTGCAGATAAACTACATGCCGTTAAAAGCAGATGTGTCACTAAACGGGTTTTAATGGTCAGGAACAGAATATAACCTGCCAAAGATAATAAAATAATGATGATCGCACTAATATCAATTAACCAATGCCAAGCTGTTCCAACGTTTTTGCCACGATGCAAATCATTCAATAATGAAACAGTGGTGGCTGGTTTCTGCGTTATCTCAACATCACCATTGTCGAGCAACACCCATAAGTCTGTTGAACCTGCTGGGCTTTCGAGACGAATCATGACCTCACCGTCTAGCACTTCACTACTTTTATAACGACCAATCAAAGGCTGTTTCGAACGAACGTATTCCACAATACTTTGGCTTGGATTCTCTTGTTTTTGCAGAGACGCAACCAGTGTTGGCGGTAAAGTGAATGTGGTGGTTTGCTCTTCATTTTTTGATTTAAACCAATCAGGATTATTGAGAAATAAACCTGTAGCAGCAAAGAAGATCAAAACGATAAAGGCAAAGGCAGAAAGCCAACCATGCACATACCGTGCATGGCGGTAAAAATCACGGCGTTGATACAAGGGACTAGCCTCATAAATGGAGTGATGCTAGAAATTAAGCACCACGTTGGAAATTCAATTTAACTGTACCAATTTCTGCTTGAGCAGGCAGCGTTTGTGTTGCAGCTTTTGGTGTGACATTTAATTCAATGGTTTGATAAGAATGATCACCATGCTCACGCGAGGTTTCAATATGGATAATATATTTACCTGCATTCACTATTTTACCCGCTTCGTCTTTACCATCCCAAGCCAACTTATACTGTCCTGGTTGACGTGAAGGTTTTGCAACAGCATCTAAGTTTGGCATTTGACGACCATATCGACGCCACCAAACATAGTTAGAGTTAATCCACTTCTCATCTTTCCCCCAAACAGCCAGTGTACGCACAATCATTTTATTGCTATCTGTAACCCAAACTGACACATAAGGTGCACGGTAGTTGTCTACTGCGATCTTTGGAATATTCACTTCTAACTGAGCTTGGTAGCCTTTTGGCCAAGCTGTTGCTGCGCCATTCGCCGCAACATGACGCATTAGAGCAGGTTGATTGGCATCTAATAATGATGACCAGCCTGAACTTTGATAACGTGTGCCGTCAGTTGCAACAAGTTGAGCTTCATAACCGACGAGTTGTTCAATCAGTTGCATCCCTTCATGCGCAGGCATTGCGGTTAATGCTGTTGCTAAAGCATCTGAATCAGCAGCACATTGTCCAACCACAACACATTGTTCAACGTTTTGAATCGGTTGTCCTGTATGTGGATTTAACAAATGTGATTGATCTGCGAACCCACGATAGCCTTGACCACTAAAAGCTACAGCTTGATCTTTCAGGTTGAGTACCTGAGTTGGTGCAACATTATCAAAACGTTCATTTGGGTCTTGTACACCAACTTTCCAACCCGCTTGTTGAGGTGATTGCCCCCATACACGCATATCGCCACCAATATCAATCAGAATACCTTGTAAATGTGGCACTGCTTGTTTAGCTGCTAACAAAGCACGGTCAATCACATAGCCTTTAGCGTAAGCATCAGGGGCGATTTTAATAGCTGATGCTGTTTTAATTTGCTTGGTTACAGGATTCAGTTCAATACTTTGCGTCTGTAACTGTCGAAATAAAGATTCTTGAGTATTGTTATCCAAGCGTTGGACTTGATTGCTATTTTCCCATAATTGGATCAATTGCCCCAAACGTGCATCAAAACCGCCACACGTTGCACTGCGCCACTGTTCACAAGCTGCGATAACATCATAAAGCTCAGATGAAGCCGAAATTTGCTGCTCACGATTTAATTGGCTGATTTCACTATCAGCACGCCAAACAGAAAGAATCTGATCAAGCCTCGCAATTTCTGTTTGAATTGCTTGTAAAGCTTTTTCTGCATCTTGTTGCTGGGTCGTTGTGACAACAACATCTAAAGATGTGCCTAGCACATGATCTTGATGAAAACGATAACTTGGTAATTGGATTGGCGCGGATAATTGATGTGCATCTTTTATATTTATACTTAGTTCATCTGCTTGAGTCGCCGTAAATGGGGACATCAAAACTGTTAACGCAGCCATCAACGGAGATAAACGAAAAATTATCTGTATTGGACGAAAAATTTGTTGAGTTGATGACATACGGGGATTCCATTTTCCAAGATTTACATAAAATCTACTGGTCGCTCAATTAAAGTAATGCTCTTCTTCTATCTCAATACTTAACTTAGATTACGATATAATTTGATCAAATTTTTCAATAAAATCAATAATATTAATCTGCATAAAAACTTAAGTTAAAAGAGAAGAATAACTTTTTAATCATCAACTTAGTTTTTGAACATGACGATTAAAAATTTATCGAAATAATATTGCAATTGATACTCGTTATCAAGTAGATTGTGGCAAATCTTTTGCATTTTGTATATTTCTCTTTTAAGGAATTTTTCATGCGTCATTTGATTACGACTGGATTACTCGCGCTGTTACCAACCTTGAGTTTTGCTCATACTGCCAGCCCATTTTTACTGCCTGAAGTCTTCGATAGCAAATCTGACAGTGTGAGCTTTCAAAGTGGTATTACAGTAGAAAAATTCTTTGTCGCAAGTAGAAATTTTAAAACCAGCTATCAAGTCACAACGCCTGAAGGTAAAACTGAATCTTTCAATGCAGCAGCTGAACTGAAAAAGTTTAATATCGCTGAATTCAATTTAACCAATGATGGTACCTATCGCATTCGCACAAAAGAAGCGACTGGTAATCCAACCAAATATGCTCAAGTTGATGGGCGTTGGTTACGTGTTCGTCCATCACGACCTGCAAATGCTGCACCTATGCAACCTCAAGCAAATGCTGAACAAAAAGCACCTCAGCAAGCAAGCCAACCACCACGTTTTGTGACAGAGGATCAAATCACGGCTAATGCAAAAACACTTCAAACAACAAACTATTATCTTGCTGAAAGCTTTGTGACAAAAGGCAAACCAAGCCCAATTCCACAAGTTGAAAATAAAGGTTTTGAATTTAAGTTTTTAACACACCCAAATGAATTATTTGCTGGTGAATCACTTAAAGCACAAGTTTTAATGGATGGCAAAGCTGTTCCTAACTTAGAAGTTGATGTTTTTAAAGGTGCGAGCAGCTATCAACCCAATGCTAAACGTGAACAACCGCACGTGAAAACCAATGCAAAAGGTGAAGTCGAGATTAAATTTAGCGAAGCAGGCATTTATTTAATTACCGCGACTTATCCAGAAGCGAATAGTGACAATACCAAACCACCTGTTGCTCAAAGCTACACCTATAGCGTTACCGTTGAAGTGACGGAGTAAGCCATTCAGGCACTTACATTTACATTTTTTGTGAGTGCCTTTGATTTTCCTGTCTGATTACAAGCAATTCAAATTTCTGCTTTGACTGACTTACCAGTTTAATGCGAACTTGTTTTAGACAACAAATTCAGGACCAGAACGCCACTCATAATCAATGCAATGCCAACAATTCCCCAGACATCCAGTTTCTGGTCAAATACAATCCAAGCTACAGTCGTAATGAGGACAATCCCGACACCCGACCATACCGCATAAGCAATACCAACGGGAATTGTTTTCAATGTGAGAGATAAACAATAAAATGCAATCATATAACCGAGTACAACAACAATAGATGCCATCGGCTTTGTAAACCCTTCACTACTTTTTAAAGCAGAAGTAGCAATCACTTCAGCAACAATTGCGATAAATAAAATGAGCCAATTCTTCATTCAATTTCCCATAGATAAATGGTTAAGCACAAAATTAAAAAAAAATACCCTCTTATAAAAAGAGGGTATTTTTAACACGTAACTTTATACAAGAATTATGCTGATTTCTTCGCCATATTGTTTTTACGAATGGTGATCATCAATAATTGTACTGCTGCGGGAGTCACACCTGGGATACGACTCGCTTGTGCCAAAGTTTCTGGACGAACTGTTTTTAACTTCAAGGTGATTTCACGTGACAAACCTGAAATCCCCTCATATTCAAAATCAGCAGGAATTCGGGTTTCTTCTAGACGTTTCAATTGTGCAACATCTTCATGTTGACGGTTGATATAACCTTCGTATTTCACCGCAATTTCGATTTGCTCACCCACTTGCTCTGAAACTTCAGAACCCGTTAATTCTGCAATTTGACTGAAATTGATATTTGGACGTTTCAATAAATCAATCGCACTACATTCTTTACTAAGATCAGCACCCGTCATTTCAACGAATTTTTTACCCATTGGATTGTTTGGCGCAGCCCATAAATGTTGTAAACGAGAAGTTTCGCGCTCAACTGCTTCCATTTTTTCGCTATATGCAGCCCAACGCTCATCATCCACTAAGCCAAGCTCACGACCAATAGAGGTTAAACGCTGATCGGCATTATCCTCACGCAACATCAAACGATATTCAGCACGAGAAGTAAACATACGGTACGGTTCTTTGGTTCCCAATGTAATCAGGTCATCAACCAATACGCCCATATAAGCTTGATCACGTTTTGGTGTCCACTCTTCTTGTTCCCACGCACGGCGTGCAGCGTTTAAGCCTGCAAGCAAGCCCTGTGCACCCGCTTCTTCATAACCTGTCGTACCGTTGATTTGACCCGCAAAGTACAGATTTTGAATCGCTTTGGTTTCAAGTGTAAATTTCAATGCTTGTGGATTGAAATAGTCATATTCAATCGCATAGCCCGGACGCAAGATATGCGCATTTTCCATACCACGGATCGAACGAACTAAATTGAACTGTACGTCAAATGGTAAAGAAGTCGAAATTCCGTTTGGATAAAGTTCATGGGTATCCAAGCCTTCTGGCTCCAAGAACACTTGATGTGAATCTTTATCAGCAAAACGGTGAATTTTATCTTCAATTGATGGACAATAACGTGGGCCTACGCCTTCAATTACACCCGTATACATAGGTGAACGATCTAGACCACCACGAATAATTTCATGGGTTTTTTCACTGGTGTGGGTAATATAGCAATTCACCTGTTCAGGATGCATAGATGCATCACCCATAAATGACATTACAGGCGATGGGAAATCACCTGGCTGCGGCGTCATAACAGAGAAATCAACTGTACGGGCATCAATACGCGGTGGTGTACCTGTTTTTAAACGGCCTACTGGCAATTTAAGTTCACGCAAACGATGAGCTAATGCAATTGACGGTGGATCGCCCGCACGACCACCACTTGAGTTTTGTAGACCAACGTGGATCACACCGCCCAAGAAAGTACCTGTCGTCAATACCACAGTTTTGGTATCAAAACGGATGCCCATTTGGGTTACAACGCCTTTAACGGTATCGCCTTCAACAATCAAATCATCCGCAGCTTGTTGGAAAATATCTAGATTCGCTTGATTTTCTAAAGTATCACGAATTGCAGCTTTATAACGAACACGGTCAGCCTGTGCACGTGTTGCACGAACAGCCGCACCTTTACGTGAATTGAGAATACGGAACTGAATACCACCTTTATCCGCAGCAAGTGCCATTGCACCACCGAGTGCATCAATCTCGCGGACAAGGTGTGATTTACCAATACCACCGATTGCAGGGTTACAGCTCATCTGCCCCAAAGTTTCAATATTATGCGTCAACAATAATGTTTGTCTTCCCATACGAGCAGCAGCAAGCGCCGCTTCCGTACCAGCGTGACCGCCACCAATTACGATAACGTCGTAAACTTTAGGATAGTGCATAGTGGTAAATGTCTATTCAAAAAATGACAGAGTATTATACAGGACTTTTCTATTAAGTTGACAAAAACTGTCGATATTCTTGCCATCCGCAAGGACTTGATATCGCTGTTGAATACACAAAAAGAAACGTTATGTTGCATTTTCATCGCACTTTTAACACATCGCCCCATAATTCTTAACCTGATCACCACTGTTTTATTTGATGAATTTCTTATTCTAAAACATGCATAACAAATACTTAGGACAATGATATGAACACAAAGCTTATACTTTCATCACTGATTTGTGGTCTGTGTTTTACCGTTGCAGCCCAGGCGAATGCCAAAACCACTCAAGACCCACAAACACAGAAGTATCAACAGGTGTGTAAAGGCAAAAAACAGGGTGATGCCGTTTCATTTGCCTATAAAGGTGTGGTTTTTAACGGTGTTTGTGAAAATAATGATGCTGGCAAACTCTCATTTCAGCCCCCTGCTCCACCAGCAGGCACAACACCTGAAACCCAGAGCCGCATGTCGCAAACCCAGTCCGCGCCTCGCCCTGCCAGTGCTCCTATGCCTGTAGATGTACCTCCAATGCAATCAGCACCACCTATTGCAGATTCAGATGTTGAACAAACAGCCCCTTAATTAAAGCACTGGATTAAAGGATACCGATTTCAGGTATCCTTTAATAAGCTAAAAATATAAAAAACACCATAAAATAGATAGAATTGACCACAACATATTTCATCTTAAAATTGTAATCTGTTTACTTTATAATCCCTTTAACGGGTGCTAATCCATTACAATAACTGCAAATACATTAATTTAGGTTTTCCTGTGAACTGGCTACAAATTCATATTACTGTTGATCAACATCAAGTTGAACTTACCGAAACCCTGTTACTCTCTTTGGGAGCGGTCAGCGTAACGCTGGATGATGCAGAAGATCAGGCATTGCTTGAGCCTTTACCAGGAGAAACTCCGCTCTGGAATAAAGTTATTGTAACGGGTATTTATCAACAGGAAGAAGATGATCCAATTGATGTGGATACTCTGGAGGCTTTTCTCAGGGCTCAGCTTCCAGATGTGCCAATGCGCCATGAATATCTGGAGAATCAGGTATGGGAACGTGCCTGGATGGATTATTACGAACCAATCCAAATTGGCGAGAAATATTGGATCGTACCTGAGTGGTTAGAACCACCTGAAGCTGATGCAACAAATATTAAACTTGATCCAGGTCTTGCTTTTGGTACAGGTAACCATGCAAGCACTTTCTTGTGCCTACAGTGGTTGGGTAAAACCGACGTAAAAGATAAAATCGTCATTGACTATGGCTGTGGTTCGGGCATTTTAGGCGTTGCAGCTTTATTGCTTGGTGCTAAAAAAGTTTATGCCACTGATATCGATCCTCAAGCAGTATTGGCTACAAAACAAAATGCAGAATTAAATGGTGTACTTGAGCGTCTTTATGTAGGATTACCTGAAGAGTTTGAGCAAGAATTCAAACAACAACAAGCGGATATACTTGTCGCGAATATTTTAGCGGCACCGCTCATGGCACTTGCGCCTGAATTCTCAACTTTATTGAAAAATGAGGGTGAATTCGCACTTGCTGGTGTAATCGAAGAGCAAGTTGCTGATGTTTCTAGTGTTTATTCTGAATTTTTTGATATATTACAGATCGAAAAACGTGAAGAGAACTGGTGTCGCATCTCAGGAAAACGTAAAACAACAATTTGAGAAATTTGTTCCTTATGAGTGAAAAACAAACCCGCTGCCCTAAATGCTCAACCGTGTATAAAGTAACCCTTTCACAACTTAGCGTTGCACAGGGCATGGTTTGTTGCCCAAAATGTATCATTAATTTTAATGCATTAACGAATCTAATCGATTCTGAAACGGCTGACACGACCTTAACACCACCAAATCGTTCATTATTTTCTTCGATTCAACCCGATAGTTCTTTTGCTGAGAAGCAAATGCAAATTTTGAGTATTTTTGATCAGAAAATTGAAAACTCAAATATTGATTTATTGACTTATTTAAATAATTTAAATTACTTTAATACTGAACCTGTTACGGCATTGCCTAATTTGAACTTATCAGAAGATAACTTATTAATCGACCATGAACAAAATCATAAACAACATGGCTGGCTTTATTACACGTTGTGGGGATTAGGCAATATTGCATTAATTCTAGTTTTTGCTTTTCAGATTTTATGGTTCAATCCAAAACTCATGCATGATAGTCCAGCATTGAATCACATCTTTAACTATGCTTGCAGTGTAGTAACGTGCAAAATAAAGAATGAACAATATAAATTTCTTAGTTTTGAAAAAGTAAAAATTAAACGTGTAGGAAAAGATGAAACAAGCTTCACGGGTGTATTAGTAAACCGTCACAAAGATAGTCTTGTGATCCCCTCTATTAAAGTGATTCTAAAAGAAAATGGAGAAGTCATCACCGATATCACGCTAAAGCCACAGGATTATTTAGTGGATAGTTTAAAAAGCATCCAACGAATCCCAACGAATAGCCCTTTTAGATTCGAATTTATAGTGCCAAAGAGTAAAAATAGCTTCGATGATTATAGTTTAGAAATTGTACAGCCTTAAAAGCGTAGAAAAATGACAAAAAAATAAAAAAAAGTGCAGTTAATTTGCTCACTTTTTCGCAGACAGTGGTATGATACGCGCCACGAATGCTTAACCCACTTACTCCTCGTTATTTATAGACAATAAAATCGTTAAACGAACTGTGCTTCTAACACATAAGCGCATTGTTGGTTTTTTTGTTTTTAAAAGTAGGCTGTAACAAATATTTAACTATTGTTACGCTTATTTTTTACACAAATCGAGGATTTGTGGCAAGCTAATAGTCCCTTTGTTTTAGAGTCACTGTTTTAGGATCTAAAACAGGACTCAGTAATTTAGACCACATTTACATATCACTTTATCCAAGTGGTATTTTGATTTTTCGGATTAACACGCATGAATAGCAAATCTCCTATTTTTACGGCTCAATCTGATGTCGCTCTGCGCATCCATGTAGATCGCGCAGTTCGTCATTATTTTGCACAATTGCAAGGTGAGCAACCATCTCAAGTTTATGACATGGTTTTAGCAGAAATGGAGAAACCTCTTTTATCTGTGGTCTTAGAATACACTCGTGGCAATCAAACGCGCGCTGCTGAGATTTTAGGCCTTAACCGCGGAACTTTACGTAAAAAGTTAAAAGCTCACGGTTTAATGAGTGAATAATTGATAAAATGCTCACGTTCTCGTGGGCATTTTTTTTGCCTTTTATTTTTAATCTGTAGACTTCAAACTGTTGACTAAAATCATGACTATCAAACGTGCTTTAATCTCTGTTTCCGATAAAACTGGAATCGTTGAATTTGCTCAAAATCTTGCAGCTCTAGGGGTAGAAATTTTATCTACGGGCGGTACATATAAGTTGCTTAAAGACAACAATATCGCTGTAGTAGAAGTTTCTGAACATACAGGTTTTCCTGAAATGATGGATGGTCGTGTTAAGACACTACATCCAAAAATTCATGGTGGTATTTTAGCTCGTCGTGGTCTAGACGAAGCTGTGATGCAAGAACACAATATCGATGCAATTGATCTTGTGGTAGTAAACCTTTATCCATTTGCTGCAACAGTTGCTAAACCAAATTGCTCACTTGCAGATGCGATTGAGAACATCGACATTGGCGGTCCAACTATGGTTCGCGCCGCTGCGAAAAACCATGCTTCTGTGGGTATTATTGTAAATGCTTCTGACTATGATTTAGTTGTTGCTGAATTAAAAGATCATGGTGCACTTTCTTACGAGACTCGTTTCGACTTAGCGGTAAAAGCGTTTGAGCACACAGCACAATATGATGGCATGATTGCATCTTATCTTGGTGCTCGTGTTGGCAAAGCTGAGGGTGAAGCAGATTTATTCCCTCGCACGTTCAATACCCAACTTAATAAAGCTCAAGATTTGCGTTATGGTGAGAACCCTCATCAAAATGCAGCATTCTATGTTGAAGCAAATGCTAAAGAAGCATCAGTTTCAACTGCGAAACAATTACAAGGCAAAGAATTGTCTTATAACAATATTGCAGATACAGATGCAGCACTTGAGTGTGTTAAATCATTTGCAAAACCTGCTTGTGTCATCGTTAAACATGCAAACCCATGTGGTGTTGCAGTTTCATTAGATGGTATCCAAGCGGCTTATGATCTTGCTTATGCAACTGATCCTGAATCTGCATTTGGTGGCATCATTGCATTCAACCGTGAATTAGACGTTGCAACTGCACAGGCCATTGTGGATCGCCAATTTGTTGAAGTGATTATTGCACCAAGTATTGCTGAAGGTGTACTTGAAGTTACTGGCGCGAAAAAGAATGTACGTGTGTTAGTCTGTGGTGAACTTCCTGCAATCGATGCACGTACCGCTCAACTTGACTATAAACGCGTGAATGGTGGTTTGTTAGTTCAAGATCAAGACTTAGGTATGATCACCAAAGATGATCTTAAAGTAGTAACTAAACGCGCACCAACCGAACAAGAAATTGATGATCTTATCTTTGCTTGGAAAGTAGCAAAATATGTGAAATCAAATGCGATTGTTTATGCTAAAAATCGTCAAACGATTGGTGTAGGCGCAGGTCAAATGAGCCGCGTAAATTCTGCTCGTATTGCTGCAATCAAAGCTGAACATGCTGGCTTAGTGGTTGAAGGTGCGGTCATGGCATCTGATGCATTCTTCCCATTCCGTGATGGTATTGATAATGCGGCTAAAGCTGGCATTAAATGTATTATCCAACCGGGTGGTTCTATGCGCGATGAAGAAACAATTGCAGCCGCTGATGAAGCTGGTATTGCAATGGTGTTCACGGGTATGCGTCACTTCCGTCATTAATACCCCTAAGTCCCTCTTTCTTGCGACACCTAAATCGCATCCTAGGGGGACTTTTTTATTCTGAACAGGTATATTCTTAAATACGGAAAAAGGAAATAACTTAATAATGAATATTTTAGTTTTGGGTAGCGGTGGCCGTGAACATGCACTTGCATGGAAAATCGCACAAGATTCAAAAGTAACACAAGTTTTTGTTGCGCCAGGTAATGCAGGCACAGCAACTGAAGATAAGTGTCAAAACGTTGACATCGATATTTTAAATAATCCTGCCATTATCGAATTTGCAAAGGCAAATGATGTGGCATTGGTTATTGTTGGTCCTGAAGCACCTTTAGTCAATGGTGTGGTTGATGCAGCACGTGAAGCAGGTTTAAAAATCTGGGGGCCGACTCAGTACGCTGCACAGCTTGAAGGTTCTAAAGCATTCGCTAAACATTTCTTAAAACGTCATAACATCCCTACAGCATTTTATGATGTATTTACTGAAGTTGATGCTGCAAAAGCTTATATCGAACAGCATGGCGCACCAATCGTAATCAAAGCGGATGGCTTAGCGGCAGGTAAAGGCGTTATCGTTGCGATGACTAACCAAGAAGCATTTGATGCCATTGATGATATGTTAGCGGGCAACAAATTCGGTGATGCTGGATCACGTGTTGTGATTGAACAATTCCTCGAAGGTGAAGAAGCAAGCTTCATTTGCATGATCGACGGTAAAAACATTTTACCGATGGCAACTTCACAAGACCATAAACGTATTTTTGAAGGCGACCAAGGTCCAAATACGGGTGGTATGGGTGCTTACTCTCCTGCTCCAGTTGTTACACCAGAAGTATTTGAACGTGTAATGAATGAAGTCATGCGCCCTACTGTTGATGGTATGGCAGCAGATGGTCATGTTTACACAGGTTTCTTATATGCTGGTTTAATGATTGATGAACAAGGTCAACCACGCGTTATTGAATTTAACTGTCGTTTCGGTGATCCAGAAACACAACCGATTATGATGCGCTTAAAATCATCTTTAGTAGATTTGGTTGAAGCGGGTATTGCGGGCAATCTTCCAAAAGAAGCTGAATGGGATGATCGCAAATCAATCGGCATCGTACTTGCAGCTGAAGGATACCCTGATACAGTCCGCAGAGGCGATGTGATTTCTGGTATTGGACAATCTCCTGAAGATACAAAAATCTTCCATGCAGGTACTGCAACGACTGAAGATGGTCATGTGATTACTGCTGGTGGTCGCGTTCTTTGCGTGACTGCGCTTGGAGACACAGTTCTAGAAGCTCAAATCAATGCACTAGAAGTATGTGGTCAAGTGACATTTACAGGTATGCAGTATCGTAGTGATATTGGTTATCGCGCAATTGCACGTGAAAAAGCAGAATAAGCTTTGGTTAATTAACAAAAGCCTTCTTCGGAAGGCTTTTTTATTCTTTAATTAGCATAAAAATCATTTCCTTATTCATTATTTAAATATTAAATTCAGAAAAATATATATCACTAATTCAATAAAATCTGACATTTCCACCATTAGAAAAAACTACAAAAGTATCATTTATTTACTTTTACCAAAATTAAACTATTTTTCTAATAATCATATATTTATACCCACAAGTACAAAATAGAACACTATAACAGAACCCAAATTATTGTTATGATTGCCAAAATTTTCGGCGAGTACTTTTAGTTTTATACATATTCTTTTATATATGAATAAGAATATGAAATTTAACTCGAAAAGTATCAGCTAATCTCGATTTGATATGAAAATTATTGAACCAGTATGCTTAAGTCAAATCCTTAAGATCAACGTTCTTGATTTTCTGTTGTTGCAAATAATCCGATCAGTCGCCTGTTCATAACGCTAAATTTTGAACCGACTCACCTCTTTGTAACAAGACCCCTATAGCTCTTTAGTAATGCATTAGCGGATTATTTACTAAGCATTATTCCGATTAGGATTTACACATGAAAAAGCTAATTAGTCTTTTTTTAAGTGTGTCTGTGTTATTACTTGCAGCGTGCAGTAAACAACCTGACACCAAAGCAGAACAAAAAAATGAAGCGGGTGGATTACAAACCGTTGTAATGGCATCAACAGGTTCAGATGCAGATATTTGGCGTTTTATTGCGACCTTGCCAGAAACTAAAGCTGCTGGTATCAAGCTTGAAGTGAAAAACTTTACAGACTATGTAGCTATGAATACAGCTGTAGCAAATAAAGAAGTCGATGTGAATGCATTCCAATCATATGCTTACCTTGTTGCTTTTAATGCTTCAAATCAAGATAAGATTGCACCAGTTTCAACGACGTACTTAGAACCTATGGGCATCTATTCAAGCAAAGTCAAAAAAGTTGAAGAGTTTGCTGAAGGTGCTTCAATCGCAATTCCAAACGATGCTGCAAACGAAGCTCGTGCGTTATTGTTATTACAAAGTGCTGGTTTGATCAAATTAAAAGCTGACTTTGATCCAGCAAAAGGCACACCAAGCGATATTATCGAAAATACGAAAAAACTCGATATTAAACCAATTCAAATGGCAACTGCTGTACGCGTTAAAGATGAAGTTGATGCAATTGTATTGGGGAATACCCTTGCAATGGAAGGTGGTTTAAATGTTCTAAAAGATTCTATCTTTTATGAACCAATTGACCAAAGCACGAAGCTGAATGTCAACATTTTAGCTGTAGCTGATTCAAGAAAAAATGATCCTGTATTACAAAAGCTAGGAACTCTTTATCACACTGAAGCGGTGAAAAAATATGTTCAAGAACATTTTGCTGGTACGAAAGTTGACGTGAATAAACCTATTAGTTATCTCACAGAAACAAATTCGTAATATAATCTGTATAGGAAACAGGCAAATCACTTTGCCTGTTTTTTTCATTTTTGCTTAGTATTGACGATATGATCCAATTTAAGAATATTTCAAAGCATTACCAGCTAAAAGGTCAAACGATCAACGCACTGGATCAAATTAATTTAGAGATCCCAGAAGGCAGCATCTTCGGCATTATTGGTTATAGTGGTGCAGGGAAAAGTACGTTGATTCGTTTGATTAATTTGCTTGAACGCCCAACGCAGGGACAGGTAATTATCAATCAGAAAGACTTTACTGCAATGGATGCGCGTACGCTTCGTCAAGAACGTGCAAATATCGGCATGATCTTTCAACATTTCAATTTACTGCAAACTAAAACAGTATCTGAAAATATTGAAATGCCACTCAAATTATTGGGGCATAACAAAGCTGATCGTGAAAAGCGCCTAGCAGAACTATTAGATTTCATCGATCTCAAGCACAAGAAAGATGCCTATCCTGATGAACTTTCAGGAGGACAAAAACAACGTGTAGGTATCGCCCGCGCGCTTGCAAACCATCCCAAAATTTTACTGTGTGATGAAGCAACCTCTGCACTTGACCCTCAGACCACACAATCCGTTTTAGCGCTATTAAAAAAGATTAATAAAGAACAAAAGATTACCATTGTGATGGTCACCCATGAAATGGATGTAATTGAGTCAGTCTGTGACTATGTTGCAGTCATGGAAGCAGGTCATGTGATTGAAACAGGCCCCACCCTCAATATTTTTAGTCAACCCCAGCATTCGACTACAAAGACCTTCATTCAAACAGTTTTGCAACAACAGTTACCAATTAATATCCTCAATAACCTTGAACATAAGCATCACAATAGTATTTATAGTCTGCAATTCCTGGGGACATCTGCTCAAGAAACCGTCATTCAAGCCGTGATTAAGCAATTTGATTTGAGCCTAAATATTCTTTTTGCCAACATGACTGAAATCAATGGCACTGTGATTGGACAGATGTTTATTCAACTTTTGGGTGATTCAGCGACTATTCAAGACGCTATTAAGTTTCTTGAGCAACAAGGCGTGAAAGTTGAACAATCAGGAGTAAGCCAATGAGAGATTTAATCGTACAATGGCTTACTGAAGCTTCCGCGCCGTTTTGGCACAGTTCCCTTTCAATTGATCAATTCGTCACGGCATTACAAGAAACCTTTCAAATGGTTTTTTTCTCATTGCTTTTTGGTTGTATTTGGGGATTGATTCAAGGTGTAACTTTAGTTGTCACTCGCACAGGTGGTATCTTACAAAACCGAGCGATCTATTATTTTCTCAATCCAATTGTAAATGCACTACGTTCTTTACCATTTATCATCTTACTGATTGCAGTGATTCCATTAACTAAATTATTAGTTGGAACTTCGATTGGTACTTGGGCTGCGATTGTTCCCCTCACCATTTATGTAGGTCCGTATTTAGGGCGATTGATTGAAACTTCATTACTTGAAGTGAATGAGGGTATTATTGAATCAGCTCAAGCTATGGGTGCCTCACCTTGGCAGATCATTTTTAAATTTATTATCCCCGAAGCACGTAGCTCATTAATTTTGAACCTGACCACAGGGACGATTTCCTTAATTGGTGCAACTGCAATGGCTGGCGCAGTTGGTGCAGGAGGTATCGGTGATTTAGCTATTTCCTATGGTTATCAACGTTTTGATACCAGTGTTGTTATTTTAACCGTGATTGTACTGCTAATTTTAGTTCAACTGGTTCAATCATTTGGTGATTGGTTAGCAAAATTACGCTAATCACAGCAACAGACAAAGCTCTCATTTTGAGGGCTTTTTTTGTACCTTTCTATTTTAAGGAAAGTAAATTTCATTTGCAGCTTTGAATGTATTAACATGTAAAGGCACTAAATTATCCAGTTCTTGATACCCACCCGCCAATACAAACAGTAATGGAATTTTCATTTTTTTTGCCATTTCAAAAACTAAGCGATCTCGCTCATATAACAACTCAGTGGTAAACCATTTTGAACCATATTTATCTAGTTGGTGGCAGTCCATACCAGCTTGATAGATGATTAGCTCTGCTTCCCAATGTGAGGCATATTGAAACGCTTCAAAAATTGCTTCGCGATACAAATCAAAATTACCCTGTTTAGGATGAATATAGCGAGTCAAACTACGTTCACCAGCTTTACAACCAAAACGAATCCCAAAAATTCCGAAATTGACCAGATTGGTGAGTCTATTGGTAAATATTGCCGTTCCATCTCCGCCATGCTGATCACAGTCCATCACAAAGATACGTTTTTCAGAATTTTGTTTAGCAACCAGAGCCAAACCATTAAAGGTACAATATGCCGCACCAGACTCATAACTGGCATGATGAAAACCCTGTGCGATATTGGCCGCAATCCCCTCTTTAAAGGCAATATCAGCGCCAAGCAACTGCCCTGCCTGTACTGATAGGATTGCGTCCCTTAATTGCTCATTCCACGGTTTAAAGCCCTGTATGGTTGCAAATGCAGATTCTCCCGATAAAAAGGCTTCCACATATTCTGGGTTATGTAGTTTTTTTAATATCTCAGTATCAATTAAACCTGGATCAATTAAATCAACCATTTGATGAGTTCGCAGCACATCAGCGACGGCTGTCAGTTTTTCCATACTGTTGGTATGTGTTCTTGCAAAATAGCGTGGTGAATAACAAGCTTTTAGCATGGATGCCCTACATAAATTTGATCTTTTGCAATCTCAATCAATTGACTTAGTTCCGTGGTATCAGGTCTAAATAATCCATTATCAACCTGTTGTTTAAAATGATACCCAAACGCACGCGCACGGTTTTTTGGCGAAACAACCAGTGTCGTTAATCGTAAAAACCAAAAACCATTCATTTGAGCAATTGGAATCACATATCCTTTATATTGTTTATTAGGCTTCTTTTCCAGCGCATCGCTTTCATAACTTGCAGAGAAAAGACTTCCTGCTGGTAAGCGCACCCCATTCATCATCAATGGCACGAGACTGATACAAGAGTGATTATCCCCCATATTCAGTTTCTCCATCATAATGGGTAAACCGCTATCATCCACAAAAATATTAATTTCACCTTGTCGCAATAAACGATGATGTGCAATTCGCAAGAAAAATTTTTCTGCCATCGGACATGAGCCAACTTTGGGCTTTTCCTCTAGAGAATGACACTCAATCATTTCAATTTGATCAATTGTTTGTGGAAGAATAATATCTGCAAGTAATTGGCAAATTAAAATGCTTTTTTCAAGCTCTGCATATTGATGGATTTTTCTAAGCTTCGCTTGAAAATCAACTTCTTGTTGCAAATTCTGAGTAAATGTATCTTGTGAATTAGAACGTTCTAAATATTGTTGCACATCAATATTAATATCCAAATTACGCCAAGTTTCCAACACTAAACAATATGAAGAACTTTGATTTAAAATGTTTTTCAATCCTTTAACCTCGTAGTCTTCAAAAATACGAAAATCTTGGAATCCCAACATATCACGGGGTTGTGAGACAAACTCAGCAATCAAACGTGTTGCCTGAGTATAACCACAACCACGGCGTTCAGTTTGATGACTAAAGTGCTCATTCAGCATTTCTGTGAGTTTGGAAGACAAAGGATATAAATATTTTTTGAAGATAACGACAATCTCATGATCTACCAAATCAGTCATAATGCTCTCACTGTATTCTTATGATTTATTTTTCATTTCATCTTTAAATGTTTTACTTCGTTAAATATTGTTAAATCTAATTTTTAAACTATGTTAGCTTTAATTAAGTATTTTCACACCACCAAAGATGAATATAAACCATTAATTTATCAAAATTTTATATCATATTTATAGAAAAAGTATAACTTGTCAACCTGAAAAATACTTGATGATTGAAGCTGTCATAATATACCCTAAAAAGTCAGCATTCTGTATCAATTCTTACGCAAGCTTTTGCACTCTTATACATTTACACTTAAACTAACTGTGATTTGATTATTCAAATACTTTATTCATCAATAACCACATAAATCAGAGATTTAGGATTCGGCCATGCATTATAAAATTCATGCAATTGACGTAAAAAATGCCTTAAAAAACTATATTTGGTTATTAGAAGATACTCGTACGCAAGAAGTCGTAGCAGTTGACCCTACAGAAGCAGCACTTGTTACCGATTTTTGCGAACAACATCAACTTGAGTTGAAACAAATCTGGTTAACACATTGGCATCGAGATCATACTGATGGTGTACAAGGTCTATTGGCTGAGCAAAATTCACCCGTTTTTGGTCCACGTGATGAACTCAGTAAAATTTCGTTTATATCCAATCCACTGCAACATAATGACCATTTTCACTTTAATGATTTAAAAGTTGAAATTATTGCAACACCAGGGCATACACTAGGTCATATTGTTTATTTTATTGAAGAAATAGACACGCTTTTCTCTGGTGACACATTATTTGCAATGGGCTGTGGGCGCCTATTTGAGGGTTCTGCTGAACAAATGTACCACTCATTAAATCGCTTAGCTGCGTTGCCAATACAAACCAAAGTTTATTGTACACATGAATATACGCTTGCAAATGCAGAGTTTGCATTAACAATTGAACCTCAGAATGTTGCATTACAAGAACGCATAAAGGAAGTCAAAGCATTGAGAGATGCTGAACAAATTACTCTGCCAAGTACAATTGAATTAGAGCTTGAAACAAATCCGTTCTTGCGCACAGAAAGTGTCGAAGATTTCGCAAGGATCAGAGCGCTTAAAGATCAGTTCTAATTTTAAAGTTCTACTTTTTAAAGGCTAAACTTTAGTTTTTAAAAAGTAGAAAGTGAAATGATTTTTTACATTTATTTTGGATCAAAACCCAATGCGAGAAAAAACAATACAAGTAAATTAAATCAATTATTTAAATAATTTTATCAGATAAAATTTAAGTTTAATTTCAGTTTCAATCAATCTAATTTTACATTAGTTACATGAAGAAAAATAAATATATGCAATCCCCCTTTAAAAATTTTTAGGTCACCCTTATTAATAAATACAGGTTAAAAGGAGTTCTGGAATGAAAAACAGAGTTGTGAAAGCAAAAAATTTATTGGCTTTTCGTATTTGGTTAGAAAAATTAGGATATTCAGTAAAAAGTTTAGCCGACAATAAAGGTTTTACCTTTAGTTTTAAAAAAGAATACGGTTTGGTCACGTGTGACTTATCTGGAAATGCCTTAGCCATGCAGCTTGGCGAAGAATTTGAAGATCATTTAAAAGCTTAATGCGATTCTTTTGTGCATACATAAGGATTTCAAAGGGATTTGGAATCCTTGTTCGTTCATTCAAAAAATTTAATCACTTATCCCAATCTAATTCTTCATTTTATAATCATCTCAAACAAAATAACATTGGAACTAAAGTCATTTCCAAGTATTATAATGCCCAGTCGAGGGATGCTGCAACGATTGATTAGCACTAAAAATCAATTTGCCAGGCTCGACGATCGGTTAGACGCTCGTGCTAACCAACAACGGCATCCGCGAACAGAATGATCCATACTATTTTTCTAGGAGATCCTGATGAACGCGGTTACTGCTTCATTTACAGATTATAAAGTCGCTGATATTTCTCTTGCTGACTACGGCCGTAAAGAAATCAAACTTGCTGAAGCAGAAATGCCAGCTTTAATTGGTTTACGTAAGCGTTATTCAGCAACTAAACCACTTGCTGGCGCAAAAATTTTGGGTTGTATTCATATGACAATCCAAACTGCAGTTTTAATCGAAACACTCGTAGAACTTGGTGCTGAAGTTCGTTGGACATCATGCAACATCTTCTCTACTCAAGATCACGCTGCTGCTGCTATCGCTGCTGCGGGTATTCCTGTGTTTGCTTGGAAAGGCGAAACTGAAGAAGAATACATGTGGTGTCTTGAACAACAAATCAATGTAAATGGCACACCTTGGGATGCCAACATGATTCTTGATGATGGTGGTGATTTAACCCTACTTGTTCACGAAAAATACCCTGAAGTGATTGCAAAAATCCACGGTGTAACAGAAGAAACAACAACAGGTGTTCAACGTCTGTATGAAATGTTACGTGATGGTACGTTAAAAGTTCCTGCAATCAACGTAAATGATTCCGTAACGAAATCTAAAAACGACAACAAATATGGTTGCCGCCATTCTCTAAATGATGCGATCAAACGTGGTACAGATATGTTGTTATCTGGTCGTCGTGCACTTGTAATCGGTTACGGTGACGTAGGTAAAGGTTCTGCACAATCACTTCGTCAAGAAGGTATGATTGTACGTGTCACTGAAATTGACCCAATCTGTGCAATGCAAGCATGTATGGACGGTTACGAAGTTGTATCTCCATACAAAAATGGTGTTCAAACAGGCAAGAAAGAAGACATCAACCTTGATCTTCTTCAAAATACTGACCTTATCGTAACGACAACAGGTAACTACCACGTTTGTGATTCTGCAATGTTAGATAGCTTAAAAGCAGGTGCTGTAGTGTGTAACATCGGTCACTTTGATACAGAGATCGACACTGCATACTTACGTGGTTACAAGTGGGTTGAAGTTAAGCCTCAAGTTCACCAAGTGTATCGTTCAGAAAATGAAAATGATTACTTAATCCTTCTTTCTGAAGGGCGTTTAGTGAATCTTGGTAATGCAACAGGTCACCCATCACGTATTATGGATGGTTCTTTTGCTAACCAAGTGTTAGGTCAAATGCACTTGTTCGCTGAGAAATTTGCCGATCTTCCTGAAGATCAAAAAGCTGCGAAAATCCGTGTAGAACTGATTCCTAAGAAATTAGATGAAGAAGTTGCTGCTGCAATGGTGCTTGGCTTTGGTGGTGTATTAACCCAGTTAACGCAAGTACAAGCAGATTACCTCGGCGTTGCTGTGGAAGGTCCATTCAAATCTGACGCTTATAAATACTAAGAAAATTAGGGCAGACGTTTACGGACTGCCCTTTTTTTCTAAAATAATGTCTAAGCGATTAAAAAAGGATTTGAAATGACGAAACGTGTTCCTATTTCTTTTGAATTTTTCCCGCCAAAAACTGATGCTGGCGCTGAAAAGTTACGTATCGTTCACCAAGAACTACAGCGATTAAACCCAGAGTTTTTCTCCATTACTTATGGTGCTGGTGGTTCTACTCGTGAACGCACTTTAGCAGCCATTAATGATTTTAATGGCAAAGGTACGCCCGTCGCCCCTCACCTTTCTTGTATTGGCGATGATAAAGCTCGTATTGCTGAGCTCTTAGATTTATATAAATCACAAGGGATTGACCGCATCGTAGCATTGCGTGGTGACTTACCTTCAGGTCAAGTTGGTCTTGGCGAATTACCTTATGCTCAAGATCTCGTTCGCTTTATCCGTGAACATTCAGGTGATCATTTCCATATTGAAGTTGCTGCGTACCCTGAAATGCATCCGCAAGCTGATAGCTTTGATGGTGACATTCAACGTTTTGTTGAAAAAGTGAATGCAGGCGCGAATGCAGGTATTACCCAATTTTTCTTCAATCCAGATGCTTATTTCTATTTCATCGAACGTATTGCTAAAGCTGGTGTGGATATTCCCATTGCACCAGGCATCATGCCAATTACCAATGCAAGTAATTTAATTCGCTTTGCGGATGGAACTGGTGCAGAAATTCCACGTTGGATTCGCAAACAACTTGCTGCTTATGGTGATGATAGCGAAAGTATTAAAGCCTTTGGCCATGAAGTGATTGTTAAACTTTGCGAACGTTTGATCGCTGGTGGTGCGCCAACACTCCATTTTTATTCAATGAACCAAACAGAGCCAACTCGACAACTCGTTGTTGATCTTGGTTTAAACTAATTTGTACGAGCCTTACCCAGCATGAATCGTTTTTATATCGAAACAGAATTAAATACCGGCAATTCGATTGAATTAACAGAATCGGTATTTCATCACTGGGTACGGGTGCTTCGTGCAAAAGAGCTAGATCAAGCCATCTTTTTCAATGGAAAAGGTGGTGAATATATCGTAACACTTACTGAAATTAATAAGAAAAATGCTTTTGTTTCTATTGATCAATTCAACCCTATAGATCGAACAGCGCCTGCTAAAGTAATTTTAGGCCAAGTCATGAGCAAAGGCGATCGTATGGATTATGCGATTCAAAAAGCCACTGAACTTGGTGTCACAACTATTCAATTATTGACTAGTGAACGTTGCGAAATGCGGTTAAGATATGAACGTGATCAAAAGAAATTAGATCATTGGCAGTCAATTGCGATTGCTGCGTGTGAACAATGTGGAATGAACAAAGTTCCAAATGTTCTAGCACCAATTAGTTTAACCGATTGGGTAAAATCGGCACAGCTACCACAATCACGTTTTGTGTTAGCGCCAAACAAAGACCAAGAAAATGTAGTACTAAATAGCCAGCCTGATTTAGCCCTATTGATTGGTCCAGAAGGTGGTTTAAGTGAAGCAGAAATTGATGCTGCTAACCAAAATCATTTTCAAAGCTGGTGTATTGGAGATCGTGTTTTAAGGACTGAAACCGCTCCAGTTGTAGCTTTATCAATTTTAAATTATCACTTTTCAACCAAATAAAGTGTTTGCATTGCTTTCCATCTGGTTTAACGGTAATTTAAAATAAAATAAAATTATATCGTGCTTACAAAAAACAATGATTGTATGCATAGATAAATAATGAAAAGGACTATTCTTTGTATGCTCGGGGTTCATGAAAAAAATTTGCCACCATTTGTTGATACGGATCAAATTAACTATACGAATCATGTACGTCTATTTATATTGAGTGTGTTTTTCATTTCTCTCTTAGATTATGTTTTATTTGGATTTTTTTATTCTTTTAGTACAAATATTTTTACGACTTGGATGAGTATTTGCCTGAGCATTTTATTTTGCTTTTATTGTATTTGTCATTTTTCGATAAAACATTATTCATCTGTTAGGTTTGCACATAAGACACGTATCGCTTTTCAAATTATTTGCTTTTTCACAGGATTATTACTGGGTATCAGTACGATTATCATCAATTATTTTTTGATCAAAGATGTACCAAATTTATCTGTTTCCCATATTTTAACTTTAACAGCACTACTACTCACTTCCTCACATATTATTGCCCTAACCTTTCTTACCCAACACGTTAAATATTTCTTTTTATTTTTTATTCCAAGTATTACCCCATTAGTTTTTTCTCAAATTTTACATCGCGACCAAGAACATACACTTTTTTATCTTGCTTATTATTCATCTTTCTTTGCGACACTTTTATGTGCACAAGCAACGTTTAAAATTCACCAACGCTTATACCAAGTTTTAGAAAAAAATAAACAATTGGTCGATGTAGCTGAACAACACAATCAATGGACCGAAGAACTTTGCCAACAATTACAACGTGAAGTGAATAAATCGAAAGATATTGAAGCTCAATTACAATTTAACAATCATTTATTAGAACAAAAAGTTCGCGAGCGTACTTTTGATTTAACAGAAATAAATAATAGTTTACAGGAACATCGTCAAAATTTGGCTTTTGCACATGAAACTGCGGGTATTCGACCTTGGGAATGGAATTTAGAAAATAATACTGTTGGGATTACCAATTCTCATCGTAAAGAAGTTACGCGTGATTCTGAGAATCACTATTCGTTGCTGCATAAAATTGTACATCCTGATGATCTTGAACGTGTTAAAAATACACTTTATAAACATATATGTGGCCAAACTAAACGTTACGAAGAAACTTTCCGCATTAAACGACCGAGTGGTGAATGGGTTTGGATTCATGATGTTGGCCAAGTCATTTTAAGAAATCCTAAAGATGATACCCCTCTACGCATGGTCGGTATTCATCGTGATATTAACCAAGAAAAGAAAGATCAAGAACGGCTAAAATTAGCAGCGAGTGTATTCGAACAGGCTTCAGAAGGTATCTTTATTCTGGATGATAGCTTCCACTATCTTGAAGTTAATCCTAAATATGAACAATTAACGGGTTTAGACAAACAGTTCATATTGGGAAAACAACTTTTTGAGATTACTAAACAAAATAAACAGCATCATCATAATTTTCATCTTTCTATCCTTGCTACTTTGCACGAAGAACATGAGTACGAAGGTGAGTTTCAGGAAACTTATCTTTCTGAAAAATCATGTTTCCTTTGGATCCATATGAACGCTGTAAAAGATGAATCAGATCGTGTGATTAATTATATCGGGATTGTCTCTGACCAAACTGAGCGTAAACATCAAGAGCAACGTTTATCATATTTAACCAATTATGATACCCTGACCGATCTACCTAATCGCTTCTATTATCACCAGCAACTGCATCAATATTTGGTTAATGAGGCTTCGATACAGAATTTAGCAGTTATCCGAATCAATATTGACCGTTTTCGTGCCTTGAATGAATTACTCAGCAATCAAGCGGGTAATGAGCTTTTGAAGCAAGTTGCACAACGTTTGCGTATCAGTAATATTGATGCACTTTTAGTCTCACATTTAAGTGCAGACGATTTTGTAATCATTTATGAAATTTCACCGTTACATCCGCCAATTCATCAGTTATGCAGTAATATTGTTGAAGCCTTTAGCAAACCCTTTTATATCGCTAATCAAGAGTATGTGGTCAGTATTTCGATTGGAGTTGCGATTTACCCTGAACACGGTCGTCAAGTTGACAATTTAAATACCCATGCAGAGCAAGCCTTAACAGAAGCCAAACGCTTAGGTGGAAATACAATCCGCTATTATTCTAGTGAGCGAACTAACTTCGTCGTTAAACATACTGATTTAGAGCTTGACTTGAGAAAGGCGATTCAGAACAATGAACTCGTTGTATATTATCAACCAAAGCTCACTGCTCAGAATTGTCAAATTAATGGATTTGAAGCACTCATTCGTTGGAAACATCCAACGAAAGGACTAATCATGCCCGATATTTTCATTCCTTTAGCAGAAAGTACCAGTCTAATTTCTGATATTGGACGATTTGTGTTGTATGAGGCAGCGAAACAGTTACAAGAATGGCAAAAACTAGGTTTTACGAACATCCACATTGCTGTAAACATTGTTGCTCAACAAATTTTGCGTGGTCAGTTATTGCATGATATTGATGCTGTACTCGATCAATACTCTATTACAGGTGAAAATTTAGAGTTAGAAATTACCGAGTCAGCATTTTTAGAAAATACTGAGAGTGTTAAAACAATTTTGTGTACATTGAAAGAACGTAATATTTCAATTGCACTGGATGACTTTGGCACAGGCTATTCTTCTTTGGCTTATTTAACTGAATATCCAATTGATATTTTAAAGATTGATCGTGCATTTATTTCGAAAATTGGTAATGCAAAACAAGATGCGATTGTTAATGCTATGATTGCCATGGGTAAAACAATTGGCTTAAAAGTTGTCGCTGAAGGCGTTGAAACAGAACAGCAATGTGAATATTTGAAACGACAAAACTGTGACATATTACAGGGTTACTTATTTGCCAAACCCTTAACTGCCGTACATGCAACTGAATACTTACAGCAACATATGCGCCTAGCAATTGCAAGATATTCCAGTTAAAACCATATTTTGAGCTTTTGGCAGTTTAATTTACACCCAATATGAATTGTCAATAAGCCTATACGTTCAGTGAAAATAAGCTTTTTTGACTGGGCGAAAACATGAACTAGTGCTATATTCTTGTGCACTTATATTAATATAATCATCAGTCATGTATATGCCTGATGATTATCGGAACAATCGAGACTCAGATGGACGATCAATCTTTAAAAGAAGCCGCTTTGTATTACCATGAATTTCCTACACCTGGAAAAATCAGCGTGACACCGAGTAAGCAACTCGTAAACCAACGAGACTTAGCGCTTGCGTATTCTCCTGGTGTTGCTGCTCCATGTCTGGAAATTGAACGTGACCCTTCTGCTGCTGCAAAATATACAGCACGTGGAAATTTGGTTGCCGTCGTGAGTAATGGTACAGCCGTGCTTGGTTTAGGAAACATTGGTCCTCTTGCTTCTAAGCCTGTTATGGAAGGTAAAGGCGTTCTATTCAAGAAGTTTGCTGGTGTTGATGTATTTGATATTGAAATTGCGGAAAATGATCCAGACAAGATCGTGGATATCGTTGCCGCATTGGAACCAACGTTTGGCGGTATCAACCTGGAAGACATCAAGGCACCTGAATGTTTCTATATCGAGAAGAAACTTCGTGAACGCATGAAGATTCCTGTGTTCCATGATGATCAACATGGTACCAGTATTATTGTAGGCTCAGCATTGTTGAATGCCTTGCAGATTGTGAACAAGAAAATTGATGAAATTAAAATCGTTGCATCAGGTGCTGGTGCTGCTGCATTGTCATGTTTAGATTTACTTTGTGCATTAGGCGTAAATAAATCGAATATTATTGTAGCTGATTCTCGTGGGCTTTTAACAACTTCACGTGAAGGACTTGATGAATCGAAAAAACGGTACGTTCAAGATATTTCTGCGACTCAATTACATGAAGTAATGGCTGGCGCAGATATGTTCTTGGGTCTTTCTGCAGCGGGAATTTTAACCAAAGAAATGGTTAAAGAAATGGCTGAAAACCCAATTATTTTTGCACTTGCAAATCCAGATCCAGAAATCTTACCTGAACATGCGCACGAAGTTCGCCCAGATGTGATTATGGCAACTGGTCGTTCAGATTATCCAAACCAAGTAAACAATGCACTTTGTTTCCCATATATTTTCCGTGGTGCACTCGATGTCGGTGCTACAACGATCAACGAAGATATGAAAATTGCTTGTGTACATGCGATTGCACGTATGGCACATATTGAAGCAGATGCTGCGACTTACGGTGAAAAATCTGCATCATTCGGTCGTGATTACTTGATCCCTCGCCCTCTAGACCAACGCTTGATTTTAGAAATCGCGCCTGCGGTTGCTAAAGCTGCAATGGATTCTGGTGTTGCGACACGTCCAATTGAAGATTTCTCTGCATATCGTCAAAGACTTTCTGAGTTTGTATATAACTCAGCATTCTTAATGAAACCGATTTTCTCACAAGCGAAAACTGACCCTAAGCGTATTGCATATGCCGAGGGTGAAGATCAACGTGTATTACGTGCAGTTCAAATTGTTGTAGATGAAGGTCTGGCTAAACCAATTCTTGTTGGTCGTACAGCCGTTATTGAAGACAATATCAGAAAACTCGGTTTACGCTTACAGCACGGTGTCAATATTGAAATCGTCGATCAAGAAAACAATCCTTTATATGATGATTTCTGGAAAGACTACTACAATACAATGCAACGTAAAGGCGTAACTGTTGAATATGCGCAACGTGAAGCACGTCGTCGTTCAACCTTAATCGCCGCATTGCTAGTTAAGTTCGGTAAAGCTGATGGTATGCTATGTGGTACTTATGCGAGCTACGATATCCATTTAGATTTCGTTAAAAACGTGATCGGTTTAAAAGAAGGTCGTAGTACATTCTTTACACTCAATGCATTAATGCTTGAAGATCGTAACTTGTTTATTGCCGATACCTATGTAAATACCAATCCAACTGCTGAACAACTTGCAGAGATGACTATTTTAGCAGCCGAAGAAGTGCGTCGTTTTGGTATGACCCCTCGTGTCGCTTTACTTTCTCACTCAAGTTTTGGAAGCGATCAAGTTGATCCAAGTGCTCAGAAAATGCGTGAAGTTTATCGTTTACTTTCTGAGCAAGCGCCTGAACTTGAAGTTGAAGGTGAAATGCATGGTGATGCTGCATTAGATGATAATATTCGTCATTTTGCATTTCCAAATTCACGCTTTAAAGGTTCAGCAAACTTGTTGATTATGCCGAATTTAGATTCTGCAAATATTTCATTCAACTTGTTAAAAGCAACATCTGGTAATAATGTAACGATTGGCCCAATCTTGTTAGGCGCAGCAAAGCCAGTTCATATTTTAACACCGACAGCAACTACCCGCCGTCTCGTGAATATGACAGCTTTAACCGTTGCTGAAATTCAGCAAAGCCAAAACTGATACAGTTTAAGCATAGCTTTTAACATTAAAAGCTATGCTTAATGCTTGAGAAAACCTCTATTCTGTAGCATGATTGTGTGAAGAATAGAGGTTTTTTATGCAAGTTTATTTAGTAGGCGGTGCTGTTCGAGATCATTTACTCGGTCGCCCCTATCACGAAAAAGATTATGTTGTGGTTGGAGCAACACCTGAACAATTATTATCTCAAGGCTACCAACCCGTTGGAAAGGATTTTCCTGTATTTCTTCATCCAAAAACAAAAGAAGAATATGCACTAGCACGTACTGAAAGAAAATCAGGCATTGGCTATCACGGATTCCAATTTTTTACTGATACCACTGTTAAATTAGAAGAAGATTTAATTCGCCGTGACCTAACAATTAATGCAATGGCAATGGATGAAACTGGACAAGTTTATGATCCATATGGTGGTCAAAAAGATCTTGATCAGAAAATCCTACGCCATGTTTCAGATGCATTTACAGAAGATCCCTTACGTGTGCTACGTGTTGCTCGCTTCGCTGCTCGTTATGCTAGTTATGGATTTGAAATTGCAGAAGAAACTTTGCAATTAATGAAAAGGATTGCCAATTCAGGGGAACTGAATGCTTTAACACCTGAACGTGTATGGAAAGAGACTTCTCGTGCATTAATGGAAGATCATGCTGATATCTATTTTCAAACATTAAGAGATTGTGATGCGCTGAAAGTACTGTTTCCCGAGATAGATGCATTATTTGGTATTCCTCAACGCCCAGAGTACCACCCTGAAATAGATTGTGGTGTACACACCTTAATGGCACTAAAACAAGCTTGTCAGGCCAACTATGGACTAGATGTACGTTTTGCTGTCTTGGTGCATGATTTAGGAAAAGCACTTACTCCAACTGAGGAATTACCACGGCATATCATGCATGAGGAACGTGGATTAGAACCCGTTACAAACGTATGTGAACGCTTGAAAGTTCCCACACATCTGAAAAATTTAGCTTTAATTGTTTGCAAAGAACATCTGAAATGCCATCAAATCAAAAATTTGAAACCTGGTACTGTATGGCGTTTACTACAGCGCTTGGATGTTTTACGAAAACCAGAAAAAGTCATTGCTTTTGTGCAGGCTTGTGAATGCGATGCTAAAGGTCGATTAGGTTTAGAAGATCGCCCTTACCCACAAGCACAGTATATTTTGCATGCCATGGAGATTGTTCGGAATATTAGAGCACAGGATTTACCAGAACATGTTCAAGGTGCAGAAATTGGCGAAATGCTCATTCAGTATCGGATTGAGGCATTAGCAAAACTTAAAGAAACACATGACGAACAATTTTAAAAAATTAACATAAATAAAAACCCAGTCATAATGACTGGGTTTTTTAACTTTTACTGATTCAATAAAAATTATTGAGCAGCAGCAGCTTGAGCAGCAGCAACTTCGTCAGCAAAGCTCATTTCAGCTTTCTTCTCAATACCTTCACCTACTTCGAAGCGAACGAATTGAGCTACAACTGTACCCGTTGCTTTTAATACGTCAGCAACTTTCTTGTCGTTATCGATAACATACATTTGACGATCAAGTGCAACTTCGTTCAAGTATTTCTCAACTGAACCAGTTACCATTTTCTCAACGATGTTTGCAGGCTTGCCTGATTCTAATGCTTTCGCTTCAGCAATTTCTTTCTCTTTAGCGATCAAGTCAGCAGAAACAGATTCAGCATTTACTGCAACTGGGTTGAACGCAGCAACGTGCATTGCAATACCTTTACCAGTGTCAGCATCACCTGTGTAAGAAACAACAACACCGATTTTTAAACCGTGCTTATAAACAGCCAAGTTTTCGCCTTCAACGATTTGAGCACGACGAACTTGAATGTTTTCACCAATTTTTTGAACCAGTGCAACACGAGCTTCTTCTACAGTTGCGCCATCTTCAAGCTTAAGTTCAGCAATTTTTGCAGCATCAGTTTCATTTGCAGCAAGTGCAGCAGCAGCAACTTTATCAGAGAAGTTTTTGAAGTTTTCGTCTTTAGCAACGAAGTCAGTTTGACAGTTAACTTCAACAAGAATTGCTTTATTACCGTTTTGGATGATAGTGATCGCACCATCAGCAGCAATGTTACCTGCTTTTTTAGCAGCTTTTGCTTGACCTGATTTACGAAGGTTATCAATCGCAAGTTCAATGTCACCGCCTGCTTCTGTTAATGCTTTTTTGCATTCCATCATTGCAAGACCAGTACGGTCACGTAATTCTTTTACCATGCTTGCAGTAATTGCAGTCATGTTGATCTCCTAAAATCGGTAGAAAATAAATCTGTTCAACAAAAACGGCCCAAAGAAACTCTGGACCGTTTGCAATCTCGACGCTTAATTTGCCACCATTACATGTCCAAAAATGACAAGCTTGCGTCAAACCGCATTAAGCCTCAGAAGCATCTTTTGCAGCGTCATCGCCTTTAGCTTGTGCATTCGCTTGTGATTGAGCATATTCTTTACCAGCAAGAATTGCATTTGCCATAGCTGATGCATATAAAGTTACTGCACGGATCGCATCGTCATTACCAGGAATAACATAATCAACGTTATCTGGGTTAGAGTTTGTATCAACGATACCGATTACAGGAATACCTAAGTTTTTCGCTTCTTTGATTGCAATCGCTTCGTGATCAACGTCGATTACAAATAATGCGTCAGGTAAACCACCCATGTTTTTAACGCCGCCTAAAGCACGTTCAAGTTTTTCCATCTCACGAGTACGCTCTAAAGCTTCACGTTTAGTAAGCTTAGCAAAAGTACCATCTTGAGATTGAGTTTGAAGATCTTTTAAACGGTTGATAGATTGGCGAAGTGTTTTCCAGTTCGTCAACATACCACCTAACCAACGGTGATCTACATAAGGTTGACCAGCACGTTGAGCTTGTTCACGGATGATGTTAGAAGCAGCACGTTTAGTACCAACGAACAATACTTTGTTCTTTTTGCTTGCAAGATTGTTAACAAAGTTCAAAGCATCATTTAACGCAGGAACAGTGTGCTCAAGGTTGATGATGTGAATTTTGTTACGCGCGCCGAAAATATATTGACGCATTTTTGGGTTCCAAAAACGAGTTTGGTGACCAAAGTGTGCGCCTGCTTGAAGAAGGTCGCGCATGCTTACGTTGTAATCTGCCATTTTCTTTACCTTAAAGTTTGGGTTAGGCCTCCATATATCCGCATTCTCCACCTATTGCTAGGCACCCAGAGTAATGTGTCGATATATGTGCGGATTTTTGATAACTATTCATCGGTTTTTCGCACAACTTTTATAAGCAAAATTGTCACGAAAAGCATTTGATAAAATAGGCGGCTATTTATACCATAGACGTTTGCAAATTACCAAAAGTTTTTAGAGATCATGAACACGACTTATACAGCTCCTCGTCGATTAATCAAAACGCCCGAAGAAATTGAAAAGATGCGTGTTGCAGGAAAACTGGCGGCTGAAATTTTAGACATGATTAAGCCGTATATTAAAGCAGGCGTAAATACCTTAGAACTTGATACAATTTGTCGTAATCACATTGAAAATGTACAACAAGCAATTCCAGCATGTGTTGGCTATGGCGCTGCACCTGGTCGTCCAGCATTTCAACATTCGATTTGTACTTCAGTTAACCATGTCGTTTGTCATGGTATTCCCTCTGAAAGTAAAGTTTTAAAAAATGGTGATATTCTCAATATTGATGTCACTGTCATTAAAGATGGTTATCACGGCGATACCAACATGATGTATATCGTCGGTGGAGAGACTTCTATTCTTGCAAATCGTCTCTGCCAAGTTGCACAAGAAGCCATGTATCGTGGTATGGCTACGGTTAAACACGGCTCTTATCTTGGCGATATTGGACATGCAATCCAACAATATGTTGAGTCTGAACGTTTTAGTGTTGTGCGTGAATATTGTGGTCATGGTATTGGCAATGTTTTCCATGATGAACCACAAGTTTTACACTATGGTCAGAAAGGTACGGGTATGCGCTTAGAAGCAGGCATGACGTTTACGATTGAGCCAATGGTCAATGCAGGGGTTTGGCAAACAAAACTTTTAGGTGACAAATGGACTGTGGTTACTAAAGACCACAAGCTTTCAGCTCAATATGAACATACCATTTTGGTAACAGAAACAGGCATCGAAGTACTTACTGCTCGCCCTGAAGAAGATTTATCTCGTTTTATGTAATTTATTTCGTTAAAGAAAAGCTACTTCGGTAGCTTTTTTTCATATTCATAATTTCTTCATTAATTCATCTAAATCAAACAAAAGTCTTCATAAGCATAACAATTATAAATTCTATCTATACAAATTCTGCATAAAAAAACGTTATGGTGAGCGCAAGAAAAATCCTTACAAACTTTAGGACATGGAGTCCCAAGATGATGAAGAAGTCATTTGCATGCCTGATTACAACAGGTTTATGTGCCCTTCCTACACTTACTTTTGCAGATTCACCATATTTTAGCCTCAAAGATGGAGATGGGTTTAAGCGCTTCTCTATTTCAGCTGGTCCCCTATATGTAAAACCAACGGGTAAAGGACAACCTATACGTGTAAATACCTCTGTTGCAGAGGGAACCAAAACCAAAGTTGGAGATGTCAAAGGCGATTCTGTATTAGACGCGATTGATGAATCACAACCAGAAGCTACAGCTAAAAAAGCTATATTAAAAGGCGTTCTTGATCTAGAAAGACATACACTCCTTAATTTGGGTAAAGAAGGTATTGTCTCTTATAAAGGTGATGATGGAGCACAGTACCTCAGAGCGAGCACTGCAGGTACAGCAGAAATCAATGGTTTATCTTCATGGGAAAATCAAGGTACAGGTCTTGAAGCCGATGATGTTCTAACCTTAGGGATCATGACAAGTTATCATTTTACAGATAATCTGTCGTTGGAAGTTAAAGCTGGTATCCCTCCTAAAGTAGATATTCAAGGTAAAGGAAAAATTTATGCACCTTTAACAGGGATCGCTACTCCAGAAGGATTAGGTGTAGTAGTTGGTGATCTTCCATTAAAGAAAGATATTTTCATTACGGACTTAGAAGCCCATAAAAAGACATCTTCCGCACGTGCTTGGACACCTGCATTCGAACTCCAATACCGCTTTGGAAAAACCGGTATAAATAAATTTAGACCATATGTTGGTTTAGGGCTCATGTATGCTTACTTCAGTGAACTAGAAATGAACCCAGACTTGGAAAAAGATCTTGTCAATGCTGGTCATATGATTGTCAATATTAAAGACGGTAAAGCTGGCGCAGCTCTAGACCAGAAAAAAAGCTCAGGAAATCCAAAAGTTAAGTTAGATGCTTCAGATACTTTTGCTCCTGTAGCAACGGTTGGTTTTACCTATGATTTTAATGAAAAATGGTACGCTGTAGGCTCTGTATCTTATGCTCACTTAAGTACTGATGCTACTATTACTGTGAATGATTCAAAATATGGGGAATTAATTAAAGCCAAAGCAGATATCGAAATTAATCCTATTTTAGGTTATGCAGGTATCGGCTACCGTTTCTAATCTTTTCTTTTTATCAAAGCAGCTTCGGCTCACTACTGTCCCATAGTTTGCTTTAAATAAAAAAAACCTGAGTCTAAATAGTTAAAATATGAGTGCAAACAAACACTTTAACTATAAAGGACTCAGGTTTTGTCACATCAGAATACCGTATTTCATCAATTACTCAAACCCATTCTAAGACAAGATTTTGAACGTCTGGCTAAACTGCACCACTCTGGGCAAAAATTAAGATCAGCCACCCGCTGGGATCAGTTTGTTGCCATATTGATGTCCCAACTTTCTTGTCGGCAAAGCTTAAGAGACATTCAATCCAATCTCGAATCCCAGCAGGAAAAGCTCTATCATCTTGGCGCGAAGAGAATTGCGCGAAGCACCTTAGCAAGACTCAACGAAGAACAGCCCGCCAGCCTGTATCAGCAATTGTTCACACAGCTGCTTCAGCGCTGTGAAAACTCTAAAACTGCACATAAATTTAGATTCAAAAATCCGCTGTATTCACTAGATGCCAGTCATATTGATCTTTCACTGTCATTGTGCGCATGGGCAAAAGTGCATGAATCCAAAGCCAGTATTAAACTCAGTGTTGGCTTAAATCACAGCAATACCATTCCTGAATTTGTAGCGCTTGGGGATGGTATTGAAAATGATATGGTGCAAGGCAGAGCATTTAAATTTCCTGCTGGCAGCATTATCGTCTTTGATAAAGGATATGTTGATTATCAATGGTTTGCTCAGTTGACACTTCAGAACGTCAGCTTTGTAACCCGGCTACGCCCAAAGACAGTTTATCAAGTTAAATCAAGCCGCAGCGTATTAGAGACTAAAGGGATTATTGCGGATGAATGTATTGAATTGAGCAGTGCGCATGCCAAGAAAAGAGGCGCACCTGAATTATTAAGACGTATAGAGTTTTATGAGGCTTTGTTGCACAAACCTATCTGTACAGGCTTTTTCATCGATATAATTTTCAAATGAAGAAGCCTACACACAAAATCTACCGCACAAGCAATTGGCCCGCATATAACCGAGCACTCATGAGTCGCGGAAATATTACCATTTGGTTTGATCCTGCTACGCAATGGTATGCGCCATCAAAAGGCAAACAAGGGCGAAATCAAACCTACTCCGACGCAGCCATCCAATGCTGCTTAATGATTAAATCCTTATTCCGTCTGTCTTTACGTATGGTCACTGGCTTTGTGCAAAGTCTGATTAAACTTTGCGGATTAAATTGGATAGCTCCAGATTACACCACGCTTTGTAGAAGACAAAAGCATATTGATATTGTAATCAGCTACCAAAAAAGTAGCGATGGGCTGCATCTACTCATGGACTCTACAGGCATGAAGTTTCTAGGTGAGGGCGAATGGAAACGCAAGAAACATGGACCTGAATATCGTCGCCAATGGCGTAAACTTCATATTGGTATAGATGCCAAAACCCTACAAATACGAGCAGTTCAGCTCACAACCAATAATGTCAGTGATTCACAGGTGCTTGGTGATTTACTTAATCAGATTCCACAAGATGAGCGGATTGACTCTGTTTATACCGATGGAGCTTATGACACCAAGCAATGCCGTCAGGTCATTGCAGATCGGCAAGCGCATGCGGTGATTCCACCTAGAAAAAATGCGAAACCATGGAAAGATACAAAGAGTAGCTCGCTAGAGCGAAATGAATTACTTCGAACAATTAAACGTTTAGGCAGGACACTATGGAAAAAATGGTCAGGCTATCATCGGCGAAGTTTGGTTGAAACTAAGATGCATTGCATCAAATTATTAGGAGATAAACTCAGTGCAAGGAGTTTTGATAGCCAAGTGAATGAAATCCATGCACGTGTAGCAGTCCTTAACAGATTTACGGAATTAGGTCGACCACTTACCCAAGTTACGCCTTAAATTTGGCTCAATTAGGGGCGCTTTGCATTTCAAATCTTTGTGCAACAAAGCCGTTTTATGATACAGATAAGAAAAGAACATTCGAATTTCTGAGCAACAACTTTCATCTGGCAGCATCCACCATTGCTGCAATTTATAAAGATCGCTGGAAGATTGAGTTATTCTTTAAAGCCATCAAGCAGAATTTAAAACTGAAGTCATTTCTAGGTCGAAGCCGCAATGCGATACAAACGCAAATATGGATTGCATTAATTGCCTATTTGCTGGTGAACTTCGCTAAACACATGGCACAAGAAGGATGGAGTGTTCAGCGTTTACTGAGAATTATTCAGGTCAATTTATTTGAAAGGAAACTTTTAAGGTCACTCTTTGTGCCTGATAAAAAATGGCGAAAACAAGAAGAACCTCAATTGAGGTTCTTCTTGTGATATTTGTGGGACAGCAGTGGCTTCGGCTGCTTTTTTTCGATCGCTATGTTTTTAATCAAACTGTATAAAAATGATGCACCATTTAAAAACAACTCATTCAATATTGCCTTACAGTTGCTATCACATTTCCTGTTTTTAAAATTTAAGCAACTGCCCACTCGGAATCTATAACAATAGAATAATTAATTTTCGCGATTTAAATTAGAATTTTAAATTGTTCTTTTGGTTAAATATTTTTATTGGCACATCCCTTGCATACTTCATAACATACAGAATCAATGTCGATTCAAAAAAATTTGTTGACGGCCAACGATGTCCGTTCTGTTCGATGTGCTCTCGCAAATATTGCGAAGCAAAAATTAATAACGTTCAGTTCAGGAGAAGGCTATGTCTTCAAATATGAATTTAGATGCAAAAAAAGCAACTGAAATAAAATTATTTAGCTTTTCAACGCCTGCCATGCGTGCTTTTCATATGACTTGGCTCGCATTCTTTGTATGTTTCTTCGCTTGGTTTGCTTGTGCACCCTTAATGCCAGTCATCAAAGGTGAATTTAATCTAACCAAAGACCAAATCGCAAACATCAATATCGCTGCGGTTGCAATCACAATTCTGATCCGACTCATTGTTGGCCCACTCTGTGACAAGTATGGACCACGCAAAACCTACACTGCTCTTCTCATTGTTGGCAGTATCCCTGTTTTCGGTGTTGCAGCAGCAAATACTTATGAATCGTTCTTGTTTTTCCGTCTCTTGATTGGTGCTATTGGTGCAAGCTTCGTCATCACCCAGTATCACACCAGTGTCATGTTTGCCCCGAATGTTGTCGGCACAGCCAATGCGGCTTCTGCAGGTTGGGGAAATGCGGGTGGAGGTGCAACACAAGCAATCATGCCATTAATTCTCGGTGCAATTGTGATGTTTGGCGTTGAACAAGCAATGGGTTGGAGAATTGCGTTGCTTGTACCTGGCATTATGATGGTAATTGTTGGTGTACTTTATTGGAAACTTACACAAGACTGTCCACAAGGAGATTTCAAAGAATTACGCGCAAACGGTGTTGAAGTTGGTAGCGGTAAAAAAGGTGGTGTTGCTATCTTAATGCAAGCTGCTCGTAACTATCGTGTTTGGATTCTATTTGTTTCTTACGCAGCATGTTTCGGTATCGAAATCTTCATTCATAACATTGCGGCAATGTACTATGTTGACCACTTCAACATGGGTTTAAAAGAAGCAGGTTTAACTGCGGGTATCTTTGGTCTACTTGCCTTATTCGCTCGTGCTTTAGGTGGAATTGTTTCAGATAAAGTTGCGATTTCAAAAGGTTTAGATGGTCGTACAAAAGTATTATTTATTCTTATCTTATGTGAAGGCTTGTTCCTCATTCTCTTCTCACAAATGAATACTGTAGCTCTTGCTATTATTAGTATGACTGTCTTCGCGCTATTCACGCATATGTCTTGTGGAGCAACTTATGCTTTAGTTCCTTTCATTGACCGTAATGCACTTGGTGGTGTGGCGGGCATTATTGGGGCTGGTGGTAATGTTGGTGCGGTTGCAGCAGGCTTCCTACTTAAAGGCTTACTAGATGTTCAAACTTGCCTCATGATTTTAGGTGGTCTTGTAACTGTGGCCGCTTTCGGTGTCATTCTCATCCGCTTCTCTGTAGAACATAAAACGAAAGAACAACAACTGTTTGACCAAGCTATGCTTGAACGCAACTCTATCACCTCTTAATCACCATTCACTTAGTGCGGGGAAACTTACCTTTCCCCTGCACAATCAAAATTAAATCCAGAAATTATAATCTCTCAGGGGTCTCAATATGAAATTGAATCTTCTTAGCTTTGCTATGCTCAGTGTTTTAACAACTACGACATTTGCCGCAGATAACTTTTTAAGTCAAACTCAATTTTCTCTCGATAGTCGCTTACGTTACGAATTAGTTGACCAAGATAACCAACTAAAAAATGCTGATGCTTGGACTTTGAGACTACGCCCTTCACTGGAAACTGGCACATGGCATGGCTTAAGCGCATTTGTGCAAGGAGAAGGAACTGTCGAAATTAATGATCATTTCAATAGCACACGTAATGCTGAAACAAACTACAGTACAGTCCCTGATCCTCAAAACCTACAATTGAATCAAGCTTATTTAAAATATGCTTATAGTCCAAAGTTTGATTTAAGTATTGGTCGTCAAGCTATTAATTTAGATAATCAGCGCTTTGTAGGCTCCGTAGCTTGGCGTCAAAATGATCAAACCTTTGATGCGATTAGCTTAAATATTAAACCTTGCAAAGAGTTTGGTTTGTATTATGGCTATATTAATCAAGTCAATACTATTTTTGGTAGTGAAGATGTAAAACCTAAATTTGTAGCAGCCCAAGATGGTAAACAAAACAGTCAAATTCACTTAATTCAAGCTAAAATGAATTACAACCCATTGTTGAACGCAACACTATATGGGTATTTGATGGATTTCGAGGATTTAAGTGCTTGGTCAAATCAAACCTATGGCTTACGCTTAACAGGTAAGAAAAACAATTTTAGATACGTTGCTGAATATGCCAAACAAAGTGAATATGCTGAGCAACCTATAAATTATGATGCTGATTATTATGGATTAGAATTAGGTTATAGCATCACGGATAAAGGCTCAGCACTGGGTGAAATCACACTTGGCTATGAAGTGCTTGGTAGTGATGATGGAAAAATTGCATTTCAAACCCCATTAGCGACTAAACATAAGTTTAACGGATGGGCTGACTTATTCTTGACAACGCCCGTGAATGGTTTAACTGACTTGTACATTTCATCAAGTTTTAATGTATTTGATAAAGGTAAATTAGGCACTGAACTACATCAATATCGTAGCGATGAAAAAAATATGGATTATGGTCAAGAATTCTCTATTTCTTATTCTCATGCTTTGCCTATTAAAGGTTTGTCTGCCCTAGCAAAATTCTCAGATTATCAAGCGGAAGAGTTTTCTGTAGATACTCAAAAGTTATGGTTGCAAATGGATTATAAATACTGATATTGAGTCGTTGTAATCTAATTATAAAAAACTGTCATCAAATCATCAAATTTCGATGGTGTAATAAAAAATAAAAAACTCCAAAATTTGCAAAAAGCTTGCTGATCGACCTTTATCAGCAAGCTTTTTTCTTTTCATAAATAAAAAGGCTACCTCAGTAGCCTTTCATATTCAAATTAAATCATAAGATCATATTAGTCTTGAGGCTTAGGCAATGGGATATATTGCGACTGCGCGTTTTGTTGGGTTTTTCTCTCTCCAACTTTAACTTGCATGCTCTGTTGCTTACCATCGCGTTCAACCACCACATCAATCACACTTTGTGGTGCTTGCAATGCAACATAGTTGATTAAATGTGAAGCTGAAGTAATTTGCTCATTATTGACTTGAATAATTTTATCACCACGCTTCACTCCCGCAGCATCGGCTGGACCATCACGCAAGACATCAGCAACAACGACTCCAACAGGTTTCGCAGCCAATACGTCCTCATTCATGGTATTAGGAATTAAGCTAATACCTAACCAACCACGAACAACACGACCATCTTTCAAAATTGAATTTAATACTTGCTGACAAATTTTCGCTGGAATTGCAAAACCAATCCCTAACGAACCGCCTGATTGAGAGAAAATCGCAGTATTTACGCCGATTAAATTCCCCGCAACGTCAATTAATGCACCACCTGAATTACCTGGATTGATCGCCGCATCAGTTTGAATAAAGTCTTCATAGGTATTGATACCTAAATCTGAACGACCTGTCGCCGAAATAATCCCTTGCGTAACTGTTTGTCCCACGCCAAATGGATTACCGATTGCAAGTACAACATCGCCAACTTCATTGCCACTGAGTTTAAACGGTAGGACAGGAAGCTTGTCTAACTCAATTTTAATCACAGCTAAATCAGTATCAGGATCTGTACCAATGACTTTCGCTTCAGCACGACGACCATCATGCAATGCCACCACAATATGCTCTGCCTGAGCAATCACATGATTATTCGTTAGAATATAACCATCTGCACGAACGATAACACCTGAACCTAAACTATTTTCATTTTGAGGCTGTTGAGGGGCTTGATTACCAAAAAACTCACGAAATACAGGATCATTCAATAAAGGATGATTCATCTGTTTCACTTTCTGAGTGGTAAAGATATTCACCACAGCAGGCGAAGCAACTTTTACGGCAGCACTATACGAAACAACACCACCTGTTCGAGTTGTATCAATCAGAGGTTCAACCTTTTCAGCAGGCATTTTGACGCCATCAGCAGCGACTGTTGGTTTCGGCTGATGTGATTTCTGCCAAGCCAGAAAACTAAATATAACAACAACGAGTAAAACCCAAGGTAACCATATAAATGCACGGCGCACGTTTATTATCCTCTAGGCAAAATTATGTTATGGACAAGTTTATTTATTGAAGAAGAACAACAACTTTCAGATATTGTAAAGTAAATTGATTTAAAGCAATGTAAAAGTTAAAAAAGTTTTGTCTAGCTTTAGTTACATTTAAAAATATGCTTTTATTAAGCTGAATCTATAAATGTCATTCAGTTGAGGAATCGCATGGCAAATTTGCATGATATTGTGCAATGGTGTAATCAAACTTTAAAAGTTAGTGAGTTTAAAGATTACGCACCCAATGGCTTACAAATTGAAGGCACGCCTGATGTAAATAAAATAGTCTGTGCTGTTACAGCCTCAGAAGATGCAATTAATGCAGCTATTGCGCAGCAAGCAGATGCCTTACTTGTCCATCATGGTTACTTTTGGAAAGGTGAAGCCTACCCTATTACAGGTATGCGTGGTAATCGAATCAAAAAATTAATTCAGAACAACATCTCTTTGATCGCCTACCATTTGCCTTTAGACTCACATCCCACACTTGGCAATAATGCCGCAATTGCAGATTTAATCGGTTTACAAAAACTAGAAGCTTTAGATCCATTCGAAAAGCATCCGATTGGAAATATAGGCTATTTGGAAAGTCCATTAAGCCCAGAGCAATTTAAAACAAATTTACAGGCTATTTTTGATTTTAATGTGATTCATTTGCCGAGCGAGAAAACTCAAATCCAAAAAGTAGGATTTTGCACAGGCGGCGCTCAAGATTTTATTAATAAAGCAGCAGAAAAAGATTGTGATGCTTATATTTCTGGCGAAGTCAGTGAGCGTACTTTTTATGAAGCTAAAGAATTAGGGGTTCATTATTTTGCCTGTGGTCATCATGCAACTGAACGATATGGCGTACAATGTCTTGCTCAAGCAATTACAAATCAGTTTGCTGTAGAAACGATCTATTTTGAACTAAATAATCCAATTTAATAGAATTGACGAATCCGATTTTATTTATCGTTTTTAATTGAACCTTTATTGTATATCGTTCTTTAAAAGACTGCCCTATTATGTTTGGAATCATTTACAATAGAGCCACTTAACTTAAAACCCAGCAATTGCAAGGATTGGAACATGACAACCATTACTTTACCTGCACTTCCATATGGCTATGATGACTTAGCTCCGCACATTACTCGCGAAACTTTAGAATACCATCACGATAAACATCACAATACTTATGTTGTTAACTTAAACAACCTAATCAAAGGCACTGACCTTGAAGGTAAAACTTTAGAAGAAATCATCAAAGCATCTGCTGGTGACGCTTCTAAAGCAGGTATCTTTAACAATGCTGCACAAGTATGGAACCACACATTCTACTGGAACAGCATGAAACCAAACGGTGGTGGTAAACCAACTGGCGCAATCGCAGCTAAAATCGAAGAAGCTTTTGGTAGCTATGAAAAATTTGCAGAAGAATTCACTGCTGCTGCAACGACTCAATTCGGTTCAGGTTGGGCTTGGTTAGTTGCTGACGAAGTAAATGGTAAATTATCAATTACTAAAACTGCAAATGCAGATACTCCACTTGCTCACGGTCAAATCGCAGTATTAACAATCGACGTTTGGGAACATGCTTACTACATCGACTTCCGTAACTTACGTCCAAAATACATCGCAACTTTCCTAGAAAGCCTAGTGAACTGGGACTATGCAAATGCAAAACTTGCTGGTCAACCAGCAGGTGTTGAGAAATAATTTTTATTTCTTGAATAAAAACTGCCCACTTCGGGCAGTTTTTTTATAATTAAAAATTAAAAAGCATATTTATCAAGCAAACGATTCATTTTATTTATTATTCTTATTGACGCATCTGAAATTCATCCCTAAAATGCGCGTCAGATTCTCCAATAGCTCAGTCGGTAGAGCGACGGACTGTTAATCCGCAGGTCCCTGGTTCGAGCCCAGGTTGGAGAGCCAATCCACTATTCTTCCATAGCTCAGTCGGTAGAGCGACGGACTGTTAATCCGCAGGTCCCTGGTTCGAGCCCAGGTGGAAGAGCCAAGATTCTAAAAGCCCTGATCAATAATCAGGGCTTTTTTATTACTTAATAACAAAAAATGACTAATAAAAAAGCTCCTGATCAACAGAAGCATTTTTGTCTTTTAACTCAACTTAGGCAGCAACCCGCCTTGGCACACCGCTATGGAAACGGAACGTATCATCTGGCGTTAAAATTAGATTCTTTTCCACTTCACGGATATATTCAATCCGCTGCTGAATATTTTCTTCTGGATCTTTAAGTTTGGCAGTTTTTGCAACATCTAAAGCTAAAGCCAAATAGTCCTCAAAATGACGAGATTCCGATTTAAGCAAGTAACGATAGTAACGTCCAAGTTCATCGTCTACAACAGGTGCCAGCGCATAGAAGCGCTCACACGAGCGTGCTTCGACAAATGCGCCAATAATCATCACATCAATCAATGCTTCAGGTTCATAAGTACGGATTTCTTTACGTAATCCACCTGCATAGCGCCCTGCACTCAAACCCTTCCACTCTTGGCCACGTTTGTTCATGAATTCCAAAACCTGCTCATAATGCAGCATTTCTTCACGCACCAATTGCGCCAATTTCACTTGTAAGTCGGTAAAAAAGCTATAGCGAAACATCAGGTTCATCGCTGTACTTGCCGCTTTTTTCTCACAGTTGGCATGGTCTTGCATTAAGATGTCAAGGTTATTCACCGCTTCATCTAGCCACGCCTGAGGAGTGGTACACCCTAAAAATGCAATGACAGGTTGCATCAACTCATCATAATTTACACTACTCATCAACTTATCTCGCAGCAGCCTGAATCGCTGCTTTCATATCTGTTACTGCTTGAGCCAAACCAACAAATACACTATCGGCAATAATCGAATGACCAATGTTGAGTTCATGAATTTGTGGAATTGCTGCAATCGCTGCCACATTATCCAAATTCAAACCATGTCCAGCATTCACAACCAAACCTTTAGCTGCTGCATATTCAGCACCTTTGATAATACGAGATAATTCAGCTTGTTGCTGCTCATCTGTCTCGGCATCAGCATAAGCACCCGTATGGATTTCAATGGTTGGTGCACCACATGCGACGGCTGCGTCAATTTGTGCAAAATCTGCATCGATAAACAAAGACACATCACTGCCAATCGCTTTCAGTGCTTCAGTTGCCGCCTTCACTTTTTCAAAATGCCCAATCACGTCCAATCCACCTTCGGTGGTCACTTCCTGACGGCGTTCAGGCACGAAACACACATGCTGGGGTTGAATCTCTTTGGCAAACGCAACCATTTCATCAGTTACCGCCAATTCCAAATTCATGCGGGTTTTTAATAATGGACGCATACGACGTACATCATCATCTTGTATATGACGGCGATCTTCACGCAAATGTAAAGTAATCCCCTCAGCACCAGCCTGTTCACACAACAAAGCAGCCTGAACTGGATCAGGGTAAGTTGTACCACGTGCTTGTCTTAATGTCGCAACATGATCAATGTTTACACCTAAGATTGCAGCCATAAAAATATCCTATCGGTTTAGCCCTGAATCATTATTTTCAATACATCAGGAATATCAAGTTTGTGTACTTTGAATCCAAAGTTGACGGCTTTTCAGCGGTCGATCACCCAACAAGGCGCTAATCATTTGACGGTATAGTTTACCCAATAATTGCAATTGTTCGTGAGAAAAATCCTGCCCATCTTCATAACTTTGCATAGATGTAATCAATCTACCATCAAGTGTTGAACGCGAAGCTTGCGAAACTGGTAAAAAACCATCATTGAGCTGAAATTGATAATGCTGGTTGACCTGAATGTCTTGTTGACTCGCATCTGTTGAGAAATCAATGGCGTAACCAAGTTCCACCAATAGTACATGCTCAAATTGACGCAAAATCTGCCTAAGAAATACAGCAGCTTGTTCGTGTGTCGCCAATTGCTGTAACAGCACTAAAATTAACTGATATTGTTCAAATGTTTGCGGCATCATCTCTTCTAAGGGACATAGTCGCAATAGAATTTCATTTAAATAAAAACCAGCAAAAAATGCATCACCATGAAAGAATACAGGTTGATTCAGAATTTCCAGTTTTGTGAAGTTTTTTAGTTCAGATTTGCCTGTGGCATGCAGACGAATAGGCTGATATTGCGGCGGTGGGGTCTGTCTTAGAATCCCATCCACCCGACCATATTCTTGTGTAAATAAATGCACAATATGGCTTTTTTCACGATATTTACGATGATGAATCAAATAACCATGTAGGACTTCATTGCGCATCATAGTACGAGACTAGTCCTTCTTTTTCTCATCCTTTTCTTCATCATCGCCATCGGGAATCACTGCGCCAACAACCGCAGCAGTTCCTTTAACAACACCTTTAGTGGTCTTATAAGCAACTTTAACAGGTACAGTCACAAGCTTGTGAATACAGCCTTGCAACATGAAGATGCATGTTACGATTGCGAGTACACGGATTGTTATTTTCATACCTGTTTCAATTGTCTTAAATGCGATTAAATATCGCTATAACCCAAGCTTTTGAGTGCACGCTCATCATCAGACCAACCACCTTTGACTTTCACCCAAAGCGTTAGCATAATTTTTTGCTCAAACATTTTTTCCATATCTGTACGTGCATCCATGCCGATGCTTTTCAGCTTCGCACCTTTATCACCAATCACAATTGCTTTTTGCCCTTGGCGTTCTACAAAAATGGTTGCATCAATATACGTACATGGCGGCTTTAAACGACCTGTTTTTTCATTTACGGCTGCTTCTTCAGTTTTAAATGATTCAATTTGAACCGTTAAATCATACGGCAGCTCTTCACCTAACTGACGCATAATTTTCTCACGAATGATCTCACTTGCAAGGAAACGCTCAGAACGATCGGTAATCTGATCTAATGAATACAATGGTGGTTGATATGGCAAATATTTTTCAATGGTGTCACGCAAATGATCTAGATTTGCACCACGCAATGCTGAAACCGGAACAATTTCAGCAAAATTCATGAGCTTGGCACGCTCTCGAATTAGCGGTAAAGCCTCATTTTTATTTTCAAATGTATCAAGTTTATTGATCACGAGGATCACAGGCATATCTGCATTTTTAAGTTTTTCCAAAACCAATTCATCGTTTTGCGTCCACTTTTGTGCATCAACCACAAATAAAACCAGATTCACATCACGCAAAGCAGAGTGTGCCGCACGATTCATCATTTTATTGATGGCACGTACTTCTTTTTTATGCATCCCAGGGGTATCTACAAATACAGCCTGTGATTTCTCACGTGAATCAATCCCTACGATCTTATGGCGTGTAGTTTGTGGCTTACGCGAAGTAATCGATAGTTTTTGACCCAAGATATGGTTCATCAAAGTTGACTTACCCACGTTTGGACGTCCAACGATTGCAACAAAACCGCTTTTGAAATCTGAAGGAATGGTCGTTCCTTGAGAACTAAAAAATTGATCAACTAGATTATTGCCATCTTGCTGTTCAGTTGCTTCTGGCTTATTTTCTTCTGAATGAGACATCAGGTTATTGCTCCAATAATTTTAAAATCTCTGCCGCTGCCGTTTGTTCGGCAAAACGACGACTTGAGCCCTCGCCTATAATTTTTGGCAATCCCGCCACATCACATTCCACTTTGAAATGTTGATTCGGGGCATCACCCTGAATATCTACAACCTCGTAAACTGGGAGAGGTTTTTTACGTGCTTGTAAATACTCTTGCAAACGTGATTTAGGGTCTTTCAGCTGATCTGTCGGTTCGATATGATCAAGATATGGTTCATACCATTTTAACACAATGCGTTCGAGCAAGTTGAGATCATTACTGTCTAGATAAATAGCACCAATAATGGCTTCAACCGTATCAGCCAGAATTGACTCTCGGTGGTGTCCACCTGATTTTAACTCACCTGTGCTTAAAATTAATGACCGACTGAGTTGCAAATCACTTGCGATTTTCCCTAATGCTTCCTGTCGAACCAAAGTCGCACGCATTCGCGTTAAACGACCTTCATTTTCCGACGGATAGGTATTGTACAAATAATTTGCAACGATCATTCCTAATAATGCATCGCCTAGAAATTCTAGGCGTTCATAATTATGTTTATGGCTGACCGAACGATGGGTCAAAGCCAGTTTTAACAATTCAAACTGTTTAAACTGGTAACCTATTCGACCTTGCAGCCGTGTATCATTGAGTTTGGTTTGCAGATTTTTGGTCAAAAGTCTTCTCAAAATTCATCACTAAACTAATATTCAATACGAAAGGCTTACGCACTTCATACTTTTTCATTACAACTAAATCATCTTTATAAGTAACTTCAGCAATATCCTTGAAATGTATATCACGAATATTATTCATCTCTAAACGTTGATCCATCTGAGTATAAAATTTACTTGGTGTAATATTTTTAGGACTATCTTTTAATAATCCTTCAATTTGAGTATCAATAATTTTGTCATCCCAATAGGCGGGCCATATTGCAACTGCCGCCTTTACAAATATCGCAAAGAAAATAATTCCGAATAATATCGCGATATAGGATGCCCCTTGTTGAGATTTACGCATCTGCATACTTCCTATGTATTTTTATTAGTTAATCTTACCATTGCGATTGAAACTTGGCAGGTTAAAACCAGGTTCTTTATGCATCCAAATATAAAAAGCGCGACCAGTTAAATTCGCTTCAGGGACAAATCCCCAAAAACGACTGTCTGCACTTTGATCTCTATTATCACCCATTGCAAAATACTGTCCTTTCGGCACAGTTACTTCCCAATCCTGCCCATTACTTTGAATAAAAACATTATTTTCTTTGGCAACAAATGGAACGAGTGCGTCAGCTCCACGTAACTTTGCAAATTGAAATTGTTCTGCTAAAGGATTACGACCATCTAAATAACGAATTAAATGCTGGTGTTCACCTAATGTTTCTTTAAAGTAATAAACTGTAGGAGTTTCTAATTGATCTTTATCACGTTTAAATTCAGTTGCGACTTTAGCAATTTGCTTTCCGTTAATAATTAATTGTCCAGCTTTAAACTGAATATGGTCGCCTGGCAAACCCACCACACGCTTAATATAGCTAATGGTTGGTTGTGGTGGATAACGAAATACGATGACTTCACCACGTTTTGGCTCACCTACATCAATTACTTTTGCATTTACAATCGGTAAACGCACACCATAATCAAATTTATTTACTAAAATAAAATCACCTGTTTCTAAGGTGGGCACCATAGAATCAGATGGGATATTAAATGGTTCATATAAGAAAGAACGAAGGATTAAGACTACTGCTAACACGGGCCAAAAATCATATGCCCACGTTATAACAAAATTTTCCTGATCACGCCCTTTATTTGCACGTTGTTTTAGTACAAATTTATCGAGTAGCCACACTAGAAAAAAAATTAGTGTAACTGGTACCAGAATCAAATTAAAATCAAAATCCACACGCCCTCTCTCACAGCACAGCTGCTCGTCTTGTAGCGAGGTTCGAAAAACCACCTCGCTCATCTTTTCTTTATCTATCCACTTTCAATACGGCTAAGAACGCTTCTTGAGGAATTTCAACACTTCCTACTTGTTTCATACGTTTCTTACCTTCCTTTTGTTTCGCAAGAAGTTTCTTCTTACGTGAAACGTCACCACCATAACATTTTGCCAATACATTCTTACGCATGGCTTTTACGGTAGAGCGTGCAATGATTTGTGCACCAATTGCTGCTTGAATTGCAACATCATACATTTGGCGTGGAATCAAATCTTTCATCTTCTCAACCAAAGCAATACCGCGATGACGCGCATCTTGACGGTGGCAAATCATTGCCAGAGCATCCACCTTTTCGCTATTAATTAACACGTCAACCTTAACTAAAGCTGAACTCTCAAAACGCACGAAGTTGTAATCTAAAGATGCAAAACCACGTGAACAAGATTTCAACTTATCAAAGAAATCCATGACCACTTCTGCCATAGGAATTTCAAAAGTGATTGAAACTTGATTACCTAAGAATTTCATATCTTTTTGAACACCGCGACGTTCAATACACAAGGTCATGACATTACCTAAATATTCTTGTGGGACAAGAATATGACACTCTGCAATCGGCTCACGCAAATCTTCAACTGTTGAACCATCAGGCATTTTTGATGGGCTGTCGATATAAATAATATCGCCTTTTTTAGTCAATGCTTCATAAATTACTGTCGGCGCAGAACTGATTAGATCAAGATCGTATTCACGCTCTAAACGCTCTTGTACAATTTCCATATGAAGCATGCCTAGGAAGCCACAACGGAAACCAAAGCCTAAAGCATCTGAACTTTCTGGTTCAAAGAACAGCGCTGAGTCATTAATTTGTAATTTTTGTAGCGCTTCACGGAATGGTTCAAAGTCACTAGCATCAATTGGGAAAAGACCCGCATAGACCTGCGGTTTAACCTTTTTAAAACCTGGTAAAATAGCAACATCTGGTGTGTTCGACAAAGTAATTGTATCGCCCACAGGCGCACCAAAAATATCTTTAATACCAGCGATCACGAAGCCAACTTCACCCGCTTCGAGAATATCTGTTTCAGTATGTTTAGGATTGAATACGCCAACAGATGTAACTGGATGAGTTTGCCCCGTTGATTTCACCAACATTTTGTCGCCCTTGCGGATACGACCTTGTTTGATTCGAACGAGAGAAACAACTCCTAAATAGTTATCAAACCATGAGTCGATAATTAATGCTTGTAAAGGTGCATCGCGATCACCTTCTGGTGCTGGAATCACATCAACTAGGCGCTCTAAAACACCTTCAACCCCCAAACCCGTTTTTGCTGAACAGGTTGGCGCATCTGTCGCTTCAATCCCGATAATTTCTTCAATTTCGTGAATGACACGCTCAGGTTCAGCTTGAGGTAAATCAATCTTATTTAAGATGGGTAAAACTTCTAACCCTTGCTCAATTGCCGTATAGCAGTTTGCTACTGACTGTGCCTCAACACCTTGCGCAGCATCGACGACTAAAAGCGCACCTTCACATGCGGCCAAAGAGCGTGACACTTCATAAGAAAAGTCGACGTGCCCTGGTGTATCAATAAAGTTTAATTGATACTCTTGACCATTTGGATGGGTGTAATACAAGGTTACCGATGCAGCCTTAATGGTAATCCCACGCTCACGCTCAAGCTCCATAGAGTCTAATACTTGAGCTTGCATCTCGCGATCTTGTAAACCACCACACATTTGAATGAATCGATCTGCCAAGGTTGATTTACCATGGTCAATGTGAGCAATAATCGAGAAATTACGTATATTTTTGATATCTACGGATTTTTTAGCTTGCGCCATGGGTTACCTTAACAAAATAGAATGCTCGAAACTTATAACAAGTCATGAGCCAAAGCGGTTTAACAAAATTGTTGGGGATTATAGCAGAACAGCATTTCAAAGTATTCAAAATAATTATCCCATCAAAGCCTCTAGATGGTCATTTCAGTCCTTCGATTTACTCATATAAAGTTGAAAAATCCATCGGATTTAAATCCAACCCAATCGGTTGGTAGGCATGAGTAAAACTCGGTGACATACGCTTTGGACGACCTGTTGTAATTTCAATACACGCCCATTTGGTATTCCCTACGAATAAAACACTTTGATCCTTTGGACGGTAAAATGCGTACTGACGAAAGGAATAGAGCGCATTAATATCATCTAACCATGTCCGTAAGATGATTTCTTCACCTTCAAGTGCTGCTTTCCGATATTGAACATGATGCTCTACCGCCACCATTGCATGTTTGAGTTCTAAATATTGAGCTAGACCTAAACCTAATTTTTCAATATGCGCTGCTGCGACATCTTGCATCCACTGAATATACATGACGTTATTGACATGACCTAAAACATCAATATGTTCAGGCTGTACAGTTATTCTCAAATCAAAAATAGTACTCATAAACCTACTTATTTCGTCAATCCAAGCTCAGGCGCATACACTAATCTAAACACTTATACATTATAAAATAAAAACCACCCTATTTCAGGGTGGTTTTAAAAAACTAACTATAGCTTAAGGCAAACGTAAACCTAAAATTGCACGCTGGCCTTGGCGAATAATAGCGACTCGAGCTACACTATTTTTTGGTAGAGCCGCCATTGTTTTTACAAACATTTGACTATTTAAAATAGGTGTACCATTTACTTGAAGGATAACATCACCTGCAACAATGTTTGATAATGATGCCAAGCCACCGCGTTTAACATCTTGCACCAATATCCCACCACGGACATCCAATTTCGCTTGCTCTTCAGGCGTTAAATTACGAATGCTCATTCCTAGACCACTGGTTGGATTGTTTTTATCCTCAGCGGCTGGCGTATCGTCTGGTGCAGTACCTAAAGTTGCTGAAATAGTGCGGACTTTATCGTCACGTAATACTTCTAATTGAACAGTCTGACTAGGCGCCACGCGATTTAATACATTTAACAAATCGCTAGTACGGGAAATAGAAGAACCATTAATTTTTAAAATCACATCCCCAGACTTTAAACCTGCTTTTTCAGCCGGTGACTTCGGTGTAACCTGATTAATCAATGAGCCTTCTGGTTTTGGTAATTTGTATGCTTCTGCAAGGTTACGATCAATATCTTGCAACATCACGCCAAGGTATGAACGAGTCACTTTACCATTGGTTTTAAGCTGTTGGACTACATCCATCGCGACATCAATAGGAATAGAGAATGACAAACCCATATAGCCGCCTGTACCACTAAAAATCCGCGAGTTCACACCAACCACTTCACCACGTTGGTTGAATAATGGACCACCTGAGTTACCTGGGTTTAATGCAGCATCCGTTTGAATATATGGAGTCGATGTTTCACCACTCATATTTCTCGATTTAGCACTCACAATACCTGCCGACGCAGAATAGTCAAAACCGAAAGGTGATCCAATCGCTAGGACAGGTTCACCAACTTTTAGCTGATTTACATTACCAATTTTTAATTCTGGGAAATTTGCACCATTTACTTTAAGCACAGCAACATCAGTGCGCTCATCACTACCCACCAAAGTTGCATCAAGTTCTCGGCGATCATTTAGGATAATAGTTATTCGTGATGCATTTTCAACCACATGGTGGTTAGTAACCAAATAGCCATCTTTACTAATGAAAAATGCAGCACCATAACCTGTTTTTTCTTGTGGTCCCTGTTGTTGGGGAATAATGACTTGATTGCCAAAAAAACGTCGTAAAATTTCAGGCACTTGTTGCTGTAACAACTCTTCCTGAGTCATTTTTTTTACAACATTGACACTGACAACTGCAGGACTCACCTGCTCAACGAGATTTGAAAAATCTACTGGTGAAGCAGCATTAACCTGTACTGCAGCAACCGTAAATACCGCAGCATACATTCCTTGTTGTAAATAGCGACTTTTCATGAAGTGAGAACCTACGTACTAATGATCTATAGAATATTAAGATTATGTTTGTATCATAACCCAACTGTAATCTTCGTAAAAATATGTTGATATTTTCAATGCATACAACGATGTAGCATATTGAAATGTGAATAAATTATGGAGAAAGTCTCCATGATTTATAAGCTTATTAACGTTTTATCGTGGGCAGCTTAATATTAGATTAAAATGATGTATTGAATACTTATCCTTGTTAGACTTTAAGGTGATTGACAATTCATATCAGTAAAAATTGTTTACATTCGCTAAAAAATCGTTCAATTCTAGGCAGATTGGCACTTGCCTTTTTTGTTAAAAAGCGTTGTCATTAGCGAACGTTTAAAACTGAAGCAGATCGACATGCCTGATTTAAAAACAATTCACCATTTTGACGTGATAATTGTGGGCAGTGGCGGTGCAGGTTTAAGTCTTGCACTCTCTTTACCGAGTCATTACAACATTGCCATTTTAGCAAAAGCAGAGCTCACAGAAGCCAGTACTTTTTATGCTCAAGGTGGTGTTGCTGCGGTCTTAGACGAGACTGATTCAATTCAACAACATATTAATGACACTATGATTGCAGGCGGACATCTTTGTGAGTTGGACGCCGTGAAACATACAGTCGAAGGTGGCAAGCCTTCTGTTGATTTCTTATTGAAGCAAGGTGTTCAATTCACTTTAGATGATGATGAGCAATTACACCTCACTCGTGAAGGTGGTCATTCACAACGCCGTATCATTCATTCTGCTGATGCAACAGGTAAGGCAATTTCAACCACGCTTGTTGAACGTGCTAAAGAACGTAAAAATATTACAATTTTTGAAAATTATATTGCGATTGACCTCATCACACTACACAAGCTTGGTCATCAAGACAAAAATAATCGTGCGATTGGTTTATATGCATTAAATGAAAAAACAGAACAAGTTCATACATTCTTAGCCCCTTTCACAGCTTTGGCCTGTGGCGGGGCAATGAAAGCTTATCTCTATACCTCTAACCCCGACATTGCAACAGGTGATGGTATCGCGATGGCTTATCGAGCTGGTTGTCGTGTTGCCAATATGGAATTTAATCAATTCCATCCAACGTGTTTGTATCACCCGAAAGCGCGTTCTTTCCTTATTACTGAAGCCATGCGTGGTGAAGGTGCTTATTTACGTTTGCCTGATGGTGAACGTTTTATGTTGCGTCTTGACGAACGTGCTGAACTTGCGCCACGCGATATTGTTGCACGTGCGATTGACTATGAAATCAAACGTTTAGGTATTCGTCATGTTTGGTTAGATATCACACATAAATCACCTGAATTTATCACTGAGCACTTCCCTACGCTTTACGCACGCTTGCTCGAACTTGGGATTGATATTACCAAAGATATGATTCCTGTTGTTCCAGCAGCGCATTATACCTGTGGTGGTGTCGTTGTAGATGAGCATAGCCAAACTGACTTAGATGGTTTATATGCGATTGGCGAAACTTCATATACTGGCTTACACGGTGCTAACCGTATGGCAAGTAACTCACTGCTTGAATGTTTCGTTTATGGCATGAGTGCAGCGGAAGATATTCAAAACAAACATAATATTAGCTTTGAATTTCCAGATGTGCCGTCTTGGGATGAGTCTCAAGTGACTGATGCCGATGAAGATGTTGTGATCTTACAAAACTGGGATGAATTGCGTTCAACCATGTGGAACTATGTGGGTATTGTTCGCACCACTAAACGTTTGCAACGTGCTTTACATCGTATTGAAATGTTAAAACGTGAAATTAACGAATACTATCAAGGTTATCGCGTCAGTAAAAACCTGATTGAGTTGCGTAACCTAGTACTAGTTTCTGAAATGATTGTACGTTGTGCCATGGAGCGCAAGGAATCACGTGGTTTGCATTACACGTTGGATTATCCTGAGCTTTCTAATGAAATTCGCAAAACTGTGTTAACGCCACCGAATTTTAAGGTGGAACAGTTGTTGGTGAATGAGTAATTATATTTATTCGATGTAAAACAGCTTCTAAGCAAGCTGTTTTACATAATTTAGGGCGTCTTCAAACACAAGCTCAGCATTCTGTGTTGCATCCAAACGCTTGATTCGTTCAGGCTCTGCTTGCAACAAGGTCTCATAACCCGCACGCACTTTGGCAAAGAAACTCAACTTCTCTTGCTCAAAACGATCCAATGCCCCACGCTCTCTCGCACGCGTCATGCCCAACTCAATCGGCGCATCCAACCAAAAGGTAATATTCGGCATTTTCGCCACAAAAGTTTGATTTAATAATTGCAATTTTTCCTGACTTAAACCACGTCCAGAACATTGATATGCAAAACTGGCATCAGTAAAACGATCACTCAACACAATCTTGCCTGCCTCTAATGCAGGTAAAATCACTTGTTGTAAATGCTGCGCACGTGCTGCATAAATCAATAACAGCTCAGTATCATGACTCATTTGTTCTTCGTGATTCACTGCTAATAATAAAGAGCGAATCTGTTCAGCTAACGGCGTTCCACCCGGCTCACGGGTCAAAACGACTTCTTTACCTTGTTGTTCAAAGTACTGATGAATTTTACGAATGAGTGTCGTCTTACCTACACCTTCCGTACCTTCAAAACTAATAAACATCATTCATCCTACTTTTGCTTTGCACGTAACGCAGTTAAATATTCTTGAACTGCACGATTATGATCTTCTAAGGAAGCTGTAAATTTATGCCCACCATTACCTGTGGCAACAAAGTAAATATTTTTAGCATCGTCTGGATGCATTGCTGCTTCAATCGCTTTTTTACTTGGCAATGCAATCGGAGTTGGCGGTAAACCATTGATCGTGTATGTATTATAAGGCGTTGCTGTCCGTAAATCATTACGAGTGATATTACCTTTATAATTATCCCCCATACCATAAATTACGGTTGGATCAGTTTGTAGACGCATACCGATTTTTAAACGACGTACAAATACACCTGAAACTTGCTCCAGTTCACTATCTAAATTGGTTTCTTTTTCAATAATCGAAGCCATGATTAAAGCTTGATATTTATCGTTATAGGGTAAGTTCGGTGCTTTTTTTGCCCAAGCTTCATCTAATGATTTCATTTGACGGCGATATAAATCCGTTAAAATTTTCTTATCTGTTTCGCCCTTGGCAAAGAAATAAGTATCTGGTGCAAATAAACCTTCAGGGTGTGAATAAGGAATATCTAAAGCTTTTAATAATTGGTCTTGCGGTAGATCTAAAATAGTCTTACTAACATTCGGATCTTTCTTTAAATTCTGTAGCAATTGTTTAAAAGTTGTCCCTTCAATCACCAAAATACGATTCATTTGTGCATTTTCAGCATCAGATAGCATATCAAGTACTTGACGAACACTCATCCCTTTATTGATTTCATACACACCAGCTTTCAAACTGTCATGAATCATAAATTTTTGATAAATCTTTAAAATAATAGGGAAATTAACTTTATTTTCTTTGGCTAGATGATCAATAAATTTTGAGTAAGTATCTCCCGAAGAAATGACTAGAACCTGCTTTTTCCCTTCGACTGGATAATTCTTAAATAAGCTTGCCCAAAGCACACCGAGTACGAGCAAAAGAAAGACAACGATTACAATCAATAAGGCTTTGATAGGAAACTTAGACTTCGGTTGAGCTTTTGGCTTTTTCTTTGTATTGGCTGGGGTTGTTGGTGGCTTTGGCATATTAATCAATCTGGCTAAGTTTCAATGTTTCAAATAAATCAAGGTAGGGTTGCTGCTCAAAAGTCCGACCATTAAATCGAATAACTGCTTTCATCGGATGTAAAGCGTTGCAGAAAAATAGACTTTGAATACGTTCAATATCATTAACCTCTACACAACCTTGTTCACATTCAATATTCTGTTGCTTCATACGAGATAGAATCTTGGCTCGCATGACGCCGTGGACGCCATTATAACGAAGTTCTGGTGTAATCCATCGGTCATTTATACGAATAAAACAATTACTGCTCACCCCTTCTACAATATAACCTTGTACATCAGTTACCAATGCTTCAAGCCACCCCTGATGGTCAGCTTCCTGCTTTAATAATACTTGTTCTAAACGGTTTAATGTTTTTAAACCCACTAAATGCGGCATATTCAAACCTAGAGCATGGTTTAACACCCCACTCTCAATCCACTCTGGTTGAAAAACTTGCATGACTTTAGGGTAATACCAAACATAAACATCAGCAGCATGTAAAGGTAAGCTATATCCTCGATCTCCCTCGCCCCGACTAATCACAATTTTTAAGGTGCCATTCAAGGTAAAATGCTGTTGTTGTAGTTGTGCTAAGGATCTATCTATGACCGATAAATCCACATGAAGACTTAATCTTTGGCAAGCCAATGCCAAACGAGCAAAGTGTAATTGTTTTAGTTCAAACGTATCTTGAAAAATTCGCGCAGTGGTAAAGCAACCATCTCCATAATGAAAGGCTCGATCTAACAACGGAATCGAATCAATCAATTGTCCATTTTTATAACACTGCATGATCAAAAATTCAGTCTCCAACACATCGTCATCATACCCTGAAACCTAAGTTTGGCAAAAGCATGTACACAATCCATACCTCATTCATCATGATCTAGAATCCAATCGTTTATTAACAACTCGAATTAGCACGGACTCTCTAAATATATTCAGGCTTAATCTACCGAAACTCATTTTTAAATAAACATTCAATATGAATCAAATTCAACATCTTGTTTTATAGCTATATACGAAACAATTATCAGAAATTCAGCATAAGTTATCTCTTTTTTATATTTCTTTTTTCCTCATATCAAATTCGTTTTTAATTATTTTTTTTGCAAAAAAACTGGCGTTATGCTGCATCCATATTCCAAATCAAGATTTAATTTCAAGGGGTTTTTCATGCGTTTATCTCAGTTAAAAGTCGGTGTTATTGCCGCATTACTCTCCGTTTCATCTTTCGCGGCACAAGAGTTTTTAAATGTCTCTTATGATCCAACTCGCGAGCTTTATACCGATTTCAACAAGCAGTTTGGTGCTTTCTGGAAACAGCGTACAGGACAGGACATTGATTTCAAACAATCCCATGGGGGTTCAGGCAAACAGGCACGTGCCGTGATTGATGGCTTAAATGCTGATGTCGTAACACTTGCCCTTGCAGCAGATATTGATGAAATTGCTGAAAATGCAAAACTGCTTCCAGCTGATTGGCAGAAGAAACTACCAAATAACTCCACGCCTTACACCTCAACGATTGTTTTCCTTGTGCGTAAAGGCAACCCAAAACAAATTAAAGATTGGGGTGATCTGGTTAAACCAGGTGTAGAAATTATTACACCAAATCCAAAAACATCAGGTGGCGCACGTTGGAACTATTTAGGTGCTTGGGCATGGGCAAAACACCAAAAAGGTGGTAACGATGCCAAGGCACAAGAATTTGTTCGCCAAATTTACAAACAAACCAAAGTACTTGATTCAGGTGCACGTGGCGCAACTACTACATTTGCTGAACGCGGCATCGGTGATGTTTTACTGGCTTGGGAAAATGAAGCATTCCTAGCAGTACGTGAACAACCAGGTAAATTTGAGATCGTTACACCGTCACTTTCAATTTTGGCTGAACCTCCAGTGGCGGTTGTAGAAAAAAATGCTGAGAAAAAAGGTAATTCACAAATCGCTCGTGGCTATTTGAACTACTTATATTCTCCAGCGGGTCAGGAAATTGCAGCACGTAACTTCTATCGTCCTCGCAATGCAGCTGTTTTAAAGAAATATAGCGCCACTTTTAAACCTCTGAAGCTTGTCACGATCGATAAAGAGTTTGGTGGTTGGACCAAAGTACAAAAAACTCATTTTGATAATGGCGGTATTTTCGATCAAATCGTCAAGATCAACAGCACCACAAAATAATTTACTAATTAGGTAAATAAGGAGAGCGGACATGATTCATACCGTAATTGTTCCTGGTGTTGGGGGTAGCGAAGCTCAACATTGGCAATCTTGGTTACAACAACAACTCGTGTCTAGCTCCCGCGTTCAACAGAAACATTGGGACCGACCCGTTTTAAACGAATGGGTTGCTCAATTTGTCAAAACCGTTGCAACTATAGAAGCATCAATACAAATTGTTGCTCATAGCTTTGGCTGTTTAACCAGTGTTGCTGCTTTAGCTGAACATCCAGAGTTACAAACAAAAGTAAAAAAATTAATTTTGGTTGCACCTGCAAATCCTGCACGGTTTGGCGAAGCGGGCTTTGCTCGTCACAGCTTGACTGATTACAAACAGTATTTCCATCAGCTTAATATTGATGTGCCAACCACTTTATTAATCAGTGAAAATGATCCTTGGTTAGGTTATTTCGATGCTTTGCAACTGGCTCAAGCTTGGAAACTGACACCAATCAATTTGGGACAAGTAGGTCACATCAATGTGGCATCTGGATTTGGCCCTTTTCCAGACATCCTTAATTACATGTTGCCTGAAAAAAAACTGCAACCTGTAACTCGAATGAGTCAGGCAAATTTTAATTTGAAATTTGCATAGATTCCGCTCTCAGTATTTTTTGGTTTTAGTGTTATTTATTTGCTGGTTTTAGCAAATATTTCTCTTTGAGGAAATATCATGTCGCAGCGTTCCCGAGTGCTGCCTGGGTTTGGTCTGTCTTTGGGCTTCACCCTCGCTTATGTATCTTTTATCGTACTTATTCCTTTATCAGCTGTATTTATCAAATCTTTAGGGATTGGATGGGATGGATTATGGGAAATTCTTACTTCAGAACGAATTTTAAAATCGTTACAACTCAGCTTTAGTGCTGCATTGATCGCTTCTTTAGTCAATGTAATCTTTGGCATACTGCTGGCTTGGTGCTTGGTTCGTTATAATTTCCCAGGTAAAAGAGTCGTCGATGCTTTGGTCGATTTACCTTTTGCTTTGCCTACCGCAGTGGCTGGGATTGCATTAACCTCGTTATATGCACCTACAGGTTGGATTGGTCAATATCTTGAACCTCTAGGAATTCAAGTGGCTTACACTCCGATTGGTATTACCCTTGCATTGATTTTTATTGGATTACCCTTTGTTGTTCGAACAGTACAACCAGTTCTCAGCGATATTGAAACTGAACTTGAAGAAGCAGCTTCTGCACTGGGTGCAAATCGCTGGCAAACCATTACTAAAATCATCTTACCGATCCTATTCCCTGCACTATTAACAGGCTTTGCTTTGGCATTTGCCCGCGGTGTTGGTGAATATGGCTCCGTCATCTTTATTGCAGGCAATCAACCGTATAAAACAGAGATTGCTCCCCTCATGATCATTTCTCGTTTAGAAGAATATGATTATGCAGGCGCAACAACGATCGCTGTCGTCATGCTCGTTCTCTCATTTGCCATCTTATTTTTAATTAATTTAGTTCAAGCATGGGCAAGCCGTCGTACAGGGAGAACTGCGCAATGAGTTTAAATACCAATAGCAATGCTTTAGCCATAAAGTTGCAATCTCGTGATTCAACCCGTGAACCAACATGGGTCCGTTATACATTAATTAGTATTGCACTGATTTTCTTCTTAAGTTGCTTAATACTACCGCTCATTTTGGTTTTTGTTGAAGCATTTAAACAAGGTCTTTCAGTTTACATCAATGCCTTAACTGATTCTGACACACTGTCGGCAGTCAAACTAACCTTACTGACAGCAGCGATTGCTGTACCAATTAATGTAGTTTTTGGTGTCGCGGCTGCTTGGGCTGTGGCTAAATTCCAGTTCCGTGGCAAAGCCATCTTGACCACCATTATTGATATGCCATTTTCAGTCTCCCCTGTAATTGCAGGTTTAATGTTGGTTCTGATTTTTGGTTCACAAGGTTGGGTTGGCGGTTGGTTAATGGATCACGATATTAAAATCCTTTATGCCGTACCTGCCATTGTTTTAGCCACAATTTTTATTACAGTTCCTTTTGTTGCACGCGAACTCATTCCGCTCATGGAAGCTCAAGGTACTGAAGAAGAAGAAGCTGCAATCGTACTTGGTGCATCTGGTTGGCAAACTTTCTGGAAAGTAACACTTCCAAATATTAAATGGGGTTTGATCTATGGTGTGATTCTATGTAATGCACGTGCAATGGGTGAGTTTGGTGCTGTATCGGTCGTTTCAGGACACATTCGTGGTGAAACGAACACATTACCTTTACATGTAGAAATTCTATACAACGAGTATACCTTCAGTGCTGCATTTGCGGTGTCATCTTTACTGGCATTCTTAGCAATCATCACATTGATCTTGAAAACTTGGTTAGAAATACGCCAAGACCAAGCAAATGAACATCAACCGAATCACTAAGGAATGAACACATGAGTATTCAAGTTAAAAATATTGAAAAACACTTCGGTGCATTCCATGCACTCAAAAATATCTCTTTAGACTTTCCTGAAGGTGAATTAGTTGCTTTGCTTGGTCCTTCAGGCTGTGGAAAAACAACATTATTACGCATCATCGCGGGTTTAGAATCTGCTGATCATGGTCAAGTTTTACTTGAAGGCGAAGATGCCACAAATATCCATGTTCGTGAACGTCAAGTCGGTTTTGTATTTCAACACTATGCCTTATTCCGCCATATGACTGTGTTTGACAATATCGCTTTTGGTTTACGCGTTCGCCCACGCGCAACTCGTCCATCAGAAGCCGAAATTAAAAAACGTGTCACGCGCTTATTAGATTTGGTTCAACTGGGTTTCTTAGCTGATCGTTACCCTGCTCAACTTTCAGGTGGACAACGTCAACGTATTGCACTAGCACGCGCCCTTGCAGTAGAACCACGTGTTTTATTACTTGATGAGCCTTTTGGCGCACTAGATGCCAAAGTTCGTAAAGAATTACGCCGTTGGTTACGAACCTTACATGATGAACTACATATCACATCTATTTTTGTTACACATGACCAAGAAGAGGCTTTGGAAGTCGCAGACCAAATTATTGTCATGAATAAAGGCGATGTTGAACAAATTGGTTCACCTCGTGAAGTTTATGAAAAACCAGCAACACCCTTTGTTTTTGATTTCTTAGGTCAAGCAAATCGTTTTGAAGGCGAACATACTAGCGGTATCATCCGCATTGGTGATGATCGAATCCAACTGCCAACCTCATTAGCAGCACCGCAAGGAAAAGTGATTGCATTTGCACGACCAAATGAATTACATATTCATACCCGTCCCCAAGCGAATACGATTGAGGCAACGTTTATACGTGAGGTCTGGATTGCGGGCAAAGTGATTGCGGAATTACAAGATCGCAGTGGACGTACCATTGAGATTTTACTTAGTGTAGAAGAAGCAAATTTACATCAATTTAGACCGAATCAAACCGTCTGGATTAGTGCAGCTCAACTTCATTTATTTGCAGACCAAACGACTCAAGTTGCTTAGAATAATATCTTGAGGGCGATTAAATAGATTTGATCGTTCCTCATCTTTTATGTGGAAAAATTATTATGAACTTTCAACAACTCAGAATTATTCGAGAAACTGTTCGCCAAAACTTTAATTTAACTGAAGCTTCTGCGGCACTTTATACCTCCCAATCTGGTGTCAGTAAGCACATTAAAGATTTAGAAGATGAGTTAGGTGTACAACTCTTTGTACGTAAAGGTAAACGCTTGCTCGGTTTGACTGAACCAGGTCAATCGTTATTAAGCATCGTGGAACGGATGTTAGTCGATGCTGATAATATTAAACGTCTTGCTGATGACTTTAATAAAGTTGATGAAGGCACCTTAACAATTGCAACAACGCATACCCAAGCACGGTATGTTCTTCCACCAATTGTGAATCAATTTAAAAAATTATTCCCAAAAGTACATTTGGTTTTACAACAAGCGAGTCCTGTTGAAATCGCAGAAATGCTACTCCAGGGGGAAGCCGATATTGGTATCGCAACTGAATCTTTAACGACCGAAGAGAACTTAGCAAGCGTACCTTATTATGAATGGCATCATAGTATCATTACACCGAAAGACCACCCTTTGACTAAGTTAGATAAAATTAGTTTAGATGTATTAGCTGAATATCCATTGATCACATATCACGGTGGCTTTACTGGACGCTCTAAAATCGATAAAGCATTTGAAGATGCTCATATACATGCCGATATCGTGATGTCCGCCTTAGATGCCGACGTCATTAAAACCTATGTTGAACTCAATATGGGGGTGGGTATTGTCAATGATGTCGCTTATGACACAGACAAAGATTATCGCTTAGAACAATTAAAAACTGATGTTTTTGGAGTGAATACAACTTGGATTGCTGTGCGTAAAGGACATCTTTTACGTGGCTATGGTTATGAATTTATTTCTTTATGTTCTCCAAAAACAAACATCAAAGAACTTAAAAAAGTGGCTTATCCCGAAGAATAAATCAAACAAAATGAATGGCTTTACTACTATTAGCCATTTATTCCAACCTAAAATCTGAGCATAAAAAAACGAGCTTAGCGCTCGTTTTTTTATGCAGAGTTGGTAGATTAGAACTTAAAGCTCACACCCACTTTAGCCACTGGCAACCATTCATAGCGACTCTTATTCGCAATTTTGTCTTGCTCATCAGCAACTGCCTGATTAATCGGCTTAGCTCCGTTAACACCTTTTAAGTTGTAATCATCAAGTTTTACGTCAGGGTTACCTGTGTAGTAAGCACCAACTTCACCAAACAAACCAATATTTTTATACACTGGTGCATTCAAACCTAAACCGACATAAGGCGCGATGTTATTTTTATATGACATTTTGCCACGTACACCACCCTCTTGCCCAGGATTAACAACTTCATAATCATTGTTGTCAATTGTTAAAGTACGACCTGCTGATGTACGTTTCTGAAGATCATAATCATTATCAAGATACCCAACACCTGCTGCTACATAAAGCGAACGAGCGAACGCATTTTGACTCGCACCCCATGGATAAAGTTCAGCATTTAAATATGTGTTGTTATTCTCCATATCAAGATCATATTTGGTGCCATCAATTTTGACATCATCAGACCATGAAATATCGCCACCATTGTAACCAAGGCTTAAACCTACATATGGATTAACACGATAAGAAATTGCACCACCATAACCTGTAGTACCCACTTCAGCACGAACTGAAACTGGATCTAAGTATGAAGGAAACGTAGAACCTGATTCCTTCACAACTTGTTCATCTGCTGCTAAAGCAGAACCTGCAATCGCTGTTAATGCACCTGCAGCTAAAATAACGCGCAAAGCTTTCATTGAAGTCTCCTCAAAAAATACTTTTATCTAAGGTATAGTTGTTACTGTAGTAAAATCTTAAAAGAATGATTGATATCTTTTTATACAGAAACTGATTACTTTCTGTTATTTTTTGATACAAATTAAGGATAATTGTATATTTCAAAATAATGGATAAAAAACAATTAAATCCGAATTTATTACAATTTTATTGCTTAATTTTAAAACACTTTATTGTAACGACTTTTTTCAAAGATTCTTGGTTCAATTTAGTGTAAAATCTCGGAAATTTATTTTTGGAAGAATGAAGATCATGTCTCAGCTTTCTACAATCATTGAACAAGCCTTTGAAGACCGTGCAAACTACAGTGCAGCAGATTGCCCTACTGAAATTCGTCAAGCTGTTGAAGAGACGCTAACAGGTTTAGACAATGGTACACTTCGTGTCGCTGAAAAAATCGATGGTGAGTGGGTTGTTCATCAATGGCTAAAAAAAGCTGTTTTACTTTCATTCAAACTGAATGACAACCAGCCAATCGAAGCATGTGATCTACAGTTTTATGACAAGGTTGCAACAAAATATTCAGGTTGGACTGAAGAACAATTTAAAGCTGCTGGTGTCCGTGTTGTACCACCTGCTGTTGCTCGTCGTGGTAGCTTCCAAGCGAAAAATGTCGTATTGATGCCATCGTATGTCAACATCGGTGCATATGTTGATGAAGGCACTATGGTTGATACTTGGGCAACTGTTGGTTCATGTGCTCAAATCGGTAAAAACGTTCATTTATCTGGTGGTGTTGGTATCGGTGGTGTACTCGAACCATTACAAGCAAATCCAACGATTATTGAAGACAACTGCTTCATCGGTGCTCGTTCAGAAATCGTTGAAGGTGTGATTGTTGAAGAAGGTTCAGTGATTTCAATGGGCGTATTCATTGGTCAATCAACTAAAATCTTTGATCGTGAAACAGGTGAGATTCACTATGGTCGCGTACCAGCAGGTTCAGTTGTTGTTGCAGGCAGCCTTCCATCGAAATGTGGTACTTACAGCCTTTATGCTGCAATTATTGTGAAAAAAGTAGATGCGAAAACACGTGCAAAAACTAGCTTGAACGATTTATTACGTGCAGACTAATTTATAACGTTTCTCGGAGTTTCATCGCTCCTCGTCTCTACGATCAGCTATGGTCGTAGAGATTTTGTTTTTTATGTACTTGCTGCTTATGTAGCAACTGTTTGTGGTAACTATTTATGGCTTCCTTACGTTCTTCTGCAATTCCTGTATCTGATCCTGCGGCTGGTTTACGTATTACCGAGATCTTCTATTCTTTGCAAGGCGAAGCGAATACGTTTGGTTTACCGACTGTTTTTATTCGTTTAACGGGTTGTCCTTTACGTTGTAGTTATTGTGATACGACTTATTCATTTGAAGGTGGTGAACGTTTATCCCTTGAACAGATTATCGAAACAGCAAGCCAACATAAAACACCTTATATCTGTGTGACAGGTGGCGAACCGCTTGCACAACCAAACTGTTTGATTTTATTACAACGTCTTTGTGATCTTGGATTTGAGGTTTCACTTGAAACCAGCGGTGCTTTAGATGTATCGAAAGTTGACCCTCGTGTTTCCAAAGTGTTGGATTTAAAAACACCAACGTCAAAAGAAGAGCATCGTAATCTATATAGTAATCTTGACCATCTCACCCCACATGACCAGATTAAATTTGTGATTTGTAATCGTGCTGACTATGAGTGGTCAAAACAGCAACTTGAACAATTTCAGTTGCAAGATAAAGTAAGTACAGTATGGTTTTCACCAGCCTTTGCTATCGAAAAAGGAGCTGTCGGATTGCCCGCCTTGGCGCGTGACTTAGCTCAATGGATTTTAGATGACCATCTCCCTGTTCGCTTCCAATTACAGTTACATAAGCTGTTATGGAATGATGAATCTGGTCGTTAAAATACTCAACATATCCGTTCTGCAAAATAGATCGGCTTTTATCAAATTTATTTTTAGGTTGAATCATGGAAAATAATATGCGTTCTCGTGCCATCGTATTATTGTCTGGTGGCTTAGACTCAACAACGTGTCTTGCTTGGGCACAAGCAAATTATGATTGTATTGCATTAAGCTTTATGTATGGTCAACGCTCAACCACCGAACTTGATGCAGCCAAAGCACTCGCACAACGTGCAGGTGTAGAACATCGTGTGATTAATATTGATTTAGGCAATTTAGGCGGCTCTGCGCTTACAGATCATAACATTGATGTACCTGAACAATTACAAGAAGGGATTCCTGTAACTTATGTTCCAGCGCGTAACACCATTTTCCTTTCATATGCCCTTGCAGCAGCAGAAGTTTTTGACGCTCACGCCATTGTGATTGGTGTCAATGCTGTTGATTATTCAGGATATCCTGACTGTCGTCCTGAATTTATTGACGCTTTTGCCAATCTTGCGCGTTTGGCAACAAAGGCAGGCGTGGAAGGAAAACCCCTTAAAATTGAAACACCTTTGTTACATTTATCCAAAGCGAATATTATACGCTTAGGTATCGAACATGGCGTAGACTATAGCCAAACAGTATCCTGCTATCAGGCAGATGCTCAAGGACGTGCGTGTGGCAAATGCGACAGTTGCCGTTTACGCCAACAAGGTTTTATCGAAGCAGGTATTGCGGACCCTACACGCTATACCCAATAGATGATTTAGGGCAATCATTAGGTACAATATATGAAGTTTTTAAAATCAAATCTTATTCTTTCTACAATGATGTCAGCGACTGCTTTATTTGCAATGGCAACTCACGCAGCTGATAATCCATTACAAGCAGCATATAAAACTACCAATGTAAAATCTGCATTGATTAACGTCTGTAAGGAACAAACCACTAAAGGTGGCAAGTTATCAGCTGCGGAAGTGAGTAAATTTTGTGGTTGCCAAATTGATGCTCAAGGCAAAGTAACTGAAGCTCAAAAATGGGAAATTCAAAGCGCAATCAATGCCAAGAAAAGCCCAAGTTCTTTAGCATTTGTACAGCAACAAAATAAAGAATTACAAGCTTGCTTAGGTGCCCCTTTGGTATCTAAGTTAGAAAAATTAACTGAAGAAGCAATGAAAGCTGCTCAGCAACAAGCTCCTAAAAAGTAAGCTTGTATTGTTCAGATTAAAGCCTGCATTTATGCAGGCTTTTTTGTAGGCTCTGTTAAACTTTCCTTTATGTTGAAGAGGATGGAAAATTCCATACCATTGTGATTGAGAGGACAAGGTTTTAACAAAGCAATTCCTATACGTCACGGTGAAATTGTTTATCATGAAGAATATGCTTTTTTACCACTTGAACTAGATCACGCTTAGCTTTATAGAAGGAATAAAAATGTCTGAGAATATTGAATTACCGAATCATACTTTTTCAACTACACAAGGTGAAGTCAATCTTGCTGAGTTAGGCAGCGAATGGCTTGTCATTTATTTCTACCCCAAAGATTCAACCCCAGGTTGTACGACTCAAGCTATTGGATTTTCGTGTTTAAAAGATCAATTTGAAGGATTAAATTGTCAAATTTTTGGAGTCTCTAGAGATTCTGTTAAAGCACATCAAAATTTCACGGAAAAACAAGCGCTCACAATTGATTTAATTAGTGATAAAGAAGAAGTGTTATGCAAACATTTTGATGTCATCAAAGAAAAAAATATGTATGGCAAACAAGTCATGGGCATTGAGCGTTCAACTTTTATTTTTCACAACAAACAGTTAGTGAAAAGCTATCGCAAAGTTAAAGCTGCTGGTCATGCTGAACAAGTATTGGAAGATCTAAAAGCATTGCAAGGCACTTCATTACGCATGAGGAGCATCGCTCCGCAAGATTCTAACTTTGACCAGTGTTGATCATTCAGCATTGTACGAGGCATAGCGAGTAGTGAATTTGGTTTGACGATTAAATTTTACTTACTCGCTATTTTTTATACAGCAAATCTCAACAGACCCTAGTTTAACGTGAATACGGTTTAAGTAAATTTTAATTCAATCGGTTTTAAAATCTGCTGAATCCCAGACTTATATCCATTTACAAGCACCAAAGCATATAATGTTAAAGCAGCAAATATTGTGGTCAGTAGCCCTATTTTTGATCTGTGGCGAGTATGTTCAAGATCAAATTGGCTTTTCATCAGATGAAATGGAGCTTCAATAATTCCTCGTTTTCTTAATACTGCACTATCAAAAGCATCCAGGGATTGTGGTTTCATATTTCTTTTTACTCGTGTGATGAGTTGAACACCGACTTCCGCAAGACGAGATCTCCAATTCTTACCCACATAGCCACGATCACCAAACAATTTACCTGTGAGTTGTGAATGTTCAATTAGATCGGGCAATACTTTACGGTCATCTACATTACCCGTTGTAATACAATAAGAAATTAAGCGTCCGATATGATCACAAATCAAATGAATCTTAAAACCATAAAACCAGTCGACTGAAGTTTTCCCCCGAGTTGCACTATCGGCAAATACACGATGTTGATAAATCCGTTTGTTGTGGCATACAGCAAGTTTAGTGGAATCCACAAAAGCAATCCCTGCTGATGAAACTTTTAAACTTTCAACAAGAGCAACGAAGTACATCACATATTTTGCTTTTAATTCAATAAATCGACTATAGCTCGGCCGGTTTAAAAAATAACCAGAAAGAAATGGTTTTGCCCAATAAAGATAAAAAGCCTTAAAGTTTCGGCTTCCTGTTAAATGAAACCATAGCAGCAATGTAATCACTTCAGATGCACAAATTTGACTTTGACGCACACGTTTAAGCTTGCCACAAGTGAGCATGTATTGCTCAACCTGCTCTGAAATATCAGAGCAGAAATCATCAATTAGGCAGAAAAGTGTTGTAAGCTGTGTGTCGATAGGCATTTTGAGATCATTGTTTTTTGTCGTGATTAAATTTTGACTTAAATGCCTATCCTTTTACAACTTCCTTATCCCGAATTCACGTTAGTTTATCCATCAAAAAAACACGAATCTTTCCATATTCGTGTTTTCATCGATTTTCTGCTTAAATAACTAAAATCTTAAAAACATTCATCCAAATTACTTTTATCACCCGCAAGATATTTATGCTGCAATTCCACATAGACTTTTGTATTTTTAAATTCAGTCAAAAATTCAATCGTGCCTTTAGGGAAAAATTCAGTTTGAATCTCTCCCCGATAATAGGCTTCTCGCATAGGCGTGGCTGAAATAGAATCTTTTAAACTATCCAACTCAACCATCTGCCATTCTGGAAATAAAGCTAAATAATACGAAGATTCATCTTTGAAGTGACCAATCAAACCTACTTTTGCATTTGGCTGAACCACTTGATTGACCAATGTTTTGACTTGTTTGACCCATTTTTCATCGTTATACACATCAACCACATGCACGAAATGAATCCGTTTCTGCTCATCTTCTGAAAAATTAGACAGAATCATTTGCTCACGTTCATGGGCTAAAAATGGGTTTTTGATATTCCGTTCTGATTGCGCTGAACCCAATGCCAAGATCACGTTCTGACTTTGTTGTAATGCAATTTCAATAGTTTGTAGATGCGCTAAATGAAAAGGCTGAAAGCGTCCAATAAAAACAAGATAGTCAAATGTGTACATAGGCGTAATTTCACTTTTTGTGAACTCATCAGTTGCACTATGTAACGCAAATATGCGACATAATGAGAGCACTTTAAAAATCAATCTGGATTAAAGCAAGGATAGTACGATGACACTTAGCTGTATTCAACAACCTCATCAACATTTGCAAGCAAATTTAGAAGATGGCGTACTCACCTTAGCCATTAACCGTTCAGAAGCCAAAAATGCACTTTACGGTGAACTTTATCTTTGGATTGCAAAAGCATTAGATGAAGCTGATACAAATAAAGATGTACGTGTTGTTATTTTCCGTGGTGCAGAACAAGATTTTACTGCGGGTAATGATATGAAAGACTTCATGGGCTTTATGCAAAAGCCATATGAAGGCAAAGCGGGTGATCAACCTCCATTTGTATTATTAAAAGCTGCGGCTCGTTTTTCTAAGCCACTTATTATCGCAGTGAAAGGTGTTGCAATTGGTATTGGTGTAACGATCTTATTACATGCTGACATCGTATTTGCAGACAATACTGCCCTATTCCAAATTCCATTCGTAAGCCTAGGCCTTTCTCCTGAAGGTGCTGCGAGCCGTTTATTGGTCAAACAAGCAGGCTATCAGAAAGCGGCTGAATTATTATTCACAGCGAAGAAATTTGATGCTGCAACAGCAGTAAAAGCAAATCTCGTGAATGATGTCGTTGAAGATGTGTATGCAACCACACAACAAACAGCTCAACATTTAGCAGCATTACCTTTAGCGTCTCTAAAACAAAGTAAAGCGCTAATGAAAAAAGACTTAGCTGAAATTATTGCTTGCGTCGATGAAGAAGCTGAAATCTTTATGCAGCGTGTACGCTCACCTGAAATGATGGAAGCTGTACAAGCATTTATGCAAAAACGTAAGCCTGACTTCTCACAGTTCAATTAATACATTACACTGTTTTTATATAAACCACTTAGTCAAGACTGGGTGGTTTTTTTATTTAACGTCCCAATATGAACAACAATCTTATAGGAACATTTATTCTTATGTCTGAACAAAATCAAACCGACAAAAAACGTTACTACGAACCTGCCACTCAAGATATTGATGTTGCCAATTTCCGTAAAGTCATTGAAAGCCGTCGTTCAGTACGTAAGTTCACGGATAAACCGATTCCAAGTGAGATTTTAGATGAATGTTTAGATTTGGCACTGCTTGCACCCAACTCATCAAACTTACAGCCTTGGACATTCTATGTGGTGCAAAATCCAACCAAGAAAAAGCAACTGGTTAAAGCATGCTTAGGACAGCTTGCTGCTAAAACTGCATCAGAATTGATCGTATGCGTGGCGCGTACAGATCGTGTTGATGAAATGGCAAAACGAAATATTAGCGAATTTCCATTTCCTGAAGCCCCTGCAATGGTACAAAAATATTACCGTTTTATCCCCTACAACTATAAAACAGGTTATTTCAATGCATTAGGTAACTTCAAAAAAGTTGCATTTAAAGTAGCCCGTACACTTGATAAACAACTTCCTGTGACTGCCTTTAACCCTGCCGATGCTAAATTATGGGCAACTAAAACCACTGCTTTAGCATGTGAAAATTTGGTATTGGCTTTACGTGCCTATGGTTTTGAAAGTTGTATGATGGAAGGCTTTGATGAGCCTTTAGTTCGTAAAATTTTAAAATTAAATGATCAACAGCATCCTGTCATGGTAATTGGGGCTGGTGAACGGGCTACAGATGGTGTGTTCTTCCCGCAATATCGTTTTGACCGTGATTTATTTATTCAAAAAGTATAATTATTCAATATCTAATATTTGAATAAACTCAAAGGCAGGCTCTTCATAAGGATGGCTTGCCTTTAATACCTTTGCCACAACACTGGCTTTATCTTCAGGCACAATAGTTTCTACACGCCACTCTTCAAGCTGCTCAAGTTCGTCTAATTGCCCTAAAAACGGATTTGCACCTTTAACAGGCTTAAACTGCCCTATTCCTTTCACTTGCCAAGCACAATGCTCATAATTGCCAATACCGCCTGCACCAGCTTCAAAGATAGCCTGTTTGGTGGATTCAAGGTGTGATTCAGGTACATAATAAATAAGTTTTAGCATATTCTTTTTGATTTCATTGTTCTTGCTCATTCATCGTTATTTTATATTGAATCCAAGAATAAAATAAGCCACCTTACGGTGGCTTATTTTTTATTTCATATTAACCAATGAACTTACGTGCATTGCGGAACATACGCAACCAAGCACCATCTTCAGCCCAATCTTCAGGCTTCCAAGAATGTTGTAAAGCACGGAAGTTACGCTCTGGGTGTGGCATCATTACTGTTGCGCGACCATCTTTAGAAGTTTGTCCTGTAATCGCTTCAGGTGAACCATTCGGGTTCAATGGATAGTGCTGAGTTGGATTACCCAAGCTATCTACATAACGCAAGATGACTTGGTTCTCTGCATTTAAAGCGGCAAGTTGTTGTTCTGTCGCAACTAAACGACCTTCACCATGCGCAACTGCGATTGGTAAAATCGAACCTTGCATATCTTCAAGCAACACAGAAACAGATTTCTCTACACGAACATTCACTGCACGCGCTTCAAATACTTCTGACATGTTACGGTGGAAACGTCCCCAATGCTCTGCACCCGGAATCAGCGGAGCAAGTTGTGACATCATTTGACAGCCGTTACATACGCCTAAGCTGAATGTATTTTCACGATGGAAGAATTGTTCGAACTGATCACGTAGTTTCGCATTGAACAATACTGATTTCGCCCAGCCACCACCAGCACCCATCACGTCACCGTATGAGAAGCCGCCACATGCCACTAAACCTTCAAAGTCGCTTAAGCTCACACGACCTGCAAGTAAATCACTCATGTGTACGTCGATAGTATTGAAGCCAACTTTGTCAAAAGCAGCAGCCATTTCTACATGACCATTTACACCTTGCTCACGCAAAATTGCCATATTTGGACGACGTGTATTGATAAACGGCGCTTCAACTGGCTCATTTAAGTCATATGTTGGTTGTGCAATTAAACCTTTGTGGTTCTTATCTGCAATTAAGGCAAATTCTTGATCAGCTGTTTCAACGTTGTCACGTAAACGTTGGATCTGATGTGACACTTCAGCCCAAGCTTGTTGTAATTCAGCACGCTCAAGCGTTAAACCATTTACAACTAATTGATCAGTTGTATTCACACGACCAACAACAGCAATTGTATCTTTCAAGCTAGATGCTGCAACTTCAACTTCTAACTGCGCCCAATCAGCAGCCGTAATTTGAAGTACTGCACCAATTTCTTCAGCAAATAAGCTTTCAGTTGATTGATTTTCTAGAGCAACACCTAAACGCGATGCGAACATCATTTCAGCAACAGTCGCCAATAGACCACCATCACCAATGTCATGGTAAGCTTTGATCACGCCACGATTGTTCCAGTCTTGAATCAAGGCAAAGAATGCTTTGAAGTCATCAAAACTATCAACATCAGGGGTAACAGAACCGATTGCTTTATATACTTGCGCAAGGATCGAACCACCTAAACGGAATTGACCTTTAGATAAATCAATACGTACAAGTACTGAGTCTGCTAAGTTCTTCAGTTCAGGTGTTAATGTTTTACGTACATCTAAAACAGGTGCAAATGCAGTGATCACGCCTGTCATTGGCGAAGTCACGGCCTTGTCTTCACCATCATTCCAAGTAGTACGCATAGAAAGTGAATCTTTGCCTACTGGAATTGCGATACCTAATGCAGGACACATTTCCATACCAATCGCTTTCACACCTTCAAACAAGGCTTGGTCTTCACCTTTTTGACCTGCTGCTGCCATCCAGTTTGCAGAAAGCTTGATATCGCTGATTTTTTCGATGTTGGCACACGCAATATTGGTAATCGCTTCCGCAACGGCTAAACGCGCTGATGCGGCTGGATTTAACAAAGCAACTGGTGGACGTTCACCCATCGCCATTGCTTCACCCGTGAAGCCTTGCAAGCTTGTCGTCGTTACTGCTGCATCTGCGACAGGAACCTGCCAACGGCCAACCATTTGATCACGTGCAACCATACCTGTAATCGAGCGGTCACCAATTGTGATCAGGAATGATTTAGACGCAACTGTTGGATTTTTCAATACGCGGAAAATCGCATCTTTCAAATCAACTTTTGATGCATCAAAGTCGTTACCTTTACGTTCAATCGTTTCATATGAACGTTGCATACGTGGCGTACCACCCAACATGACTTGCATTGGGATATCGACTGCATTGTTTTCAAATAATGGATCTTCAACAGTCAAATGACGTGCTTCAGTCGCTTCACCAAGTACTGCAAACGGACAACGCTCACGTGCACAAATTTCTTCAAACTGTTCTAAAGATTCTGGACGAATCGCTAACACATAACGTTCTTGCGCTTCATTTGACCAGATTTCCATCGGGCTCATGCCTGGCTCTAAAGATGGAATCTTACGCAGGTTCAATACTGCACCTAACTCGTGATCATTCACTAGTTCAGGCATCGCATTTGATAGACCACCCGCACCCACGTCATGTACAGACACGATTGGGTTAAAGTCTTCTAAGCGCCAGCAGGTATCGATGACTTCTTGGCAACGGCGTTCCATTTCTGGGTTTTCACGTTGCACCGAAGCAAAGTCTAAACTCTCACCCATGGTACCGCTGTCTACAGAAGACGCTGCGCCACCGCCAAGACCGATCAACATTGCAGGGCCACCCAATACAATGAGTAAGTCACCCGGTTGAATCGCATCTTTTTCAACATGATCAGGACGGATGTTACCGTAACCACCCGCGATCATGATTGGCTTATGAAAGCCTTTCACTTCACCATTGACATTTTGTTCGAAAGTACGGAAATAACCATTTAATGCAGGACGACCGAATTCGTTATTAAACGCTGCACCACCTAAAGGACCTTCGATCATGATTTGTAATGGCGATGCCATACGTGAAGGTTTACCGTAGTTATCTTCCCAAGGCTGTTCGAAACCCGGAATATTTAAGTTAGAAACCGTAAAGCCTGTTAAACCTGCTTTTGGTTTACCACCACGACCTGTTGCACCTTCATCACGGATTTCACCGCCTGAACCAGTTGCAGCACCAGCAAATGGAGAAATTGCTGTTGGGTGGTTATGCGTTTCAACCTTCATTAAAATATGAGCGGCTTGGCTCTTATATTTATAAACAAAGTGACCATTTTCATCGGCTTTTGGATAAAAACGCATCGTGTCATAACCCACGATCACAGAGGCATTGTCTTTATACGCCGACAATACATCTGTTGGAGATTCTTTATAGGTATTCTTAATCATTTGGAACAATGATAATGGTTGTTTTTCACCATCAATTGTCCATTCAGAACCAAAGATTTTATGACGACAGTGTTCAGAGTTCGCCTGAGCAAACATCATTAACTCGATGTCATTTGGATTACGGCCCAGCTTGGTAAATGCTTCGGTTAAGTAATCAATTTCCTGCTCAGATAAAGCAAAGCCAAACTCATTGTTGGCTTTAACTAACGCTTCTTTACCTTGACCCAAGATATCAATTGAGTTCAATGGCTTCGGCGCAGTTTCTGAGAATAAAGCTTTTGCATCTTCAATTTGAGCAAAAACTGTTTCCGTCATACGGTCATGAAGTACTTGTTTAACTTCATTCGTAATTTCAGTGACACCTTTTAACGTGAATAAAAGACCACGTTCTAGACGGTGTACTGGTGTATTACAGTTTTGGAAAATATCAGTTGCTTTAGACGACCACGGAGAGATTGTGCCAACACGTGGAGTTACTAAAATTTGGATTTCATCACTTGCAGCTTGGCGAAGTTCGAAAGATTGACCATCGTTTAAAAGTTGTAATGCCGATTGATGTTGCTGCTCGTTGAGCGCTTGATCAAACAAATAAACCCACTGGCTGTCAAAAGATTGAACAGAACTCATTGACGCTAAACGGTTTAAGAGTTGAGCTTTCTTAAAAGAAGAATGTGCTGATGCACCGGCCACGATAAACATGTTGACTTTGGCTCCACGGGTGGGTCTAACGAACCTACCGCAATGTGACTTATGAGAGAGCGCATATTCTACTGTGAAAGCCTTCTTTCAGCTAGCCATATCCATCTTAAAAATCAGAGTTTTCTATCCCAAATCACTTAATTTCTTATCGCTTTATGGGTTTAGTATATTCGTAACAATTCGTTTACTTTGATATGTAGATCACATTTCCAGTTTGCGGGTCTTCTTTTCTTATTATACCGAGCTTAGAAAAGAATGAGTCATTACAAGCAAGAGTGTCGTCCACACCACCCTCAACACTATATGAAAGCTGCACATGCGCATGGATAAAGCTTTTATCCTGAATCGCTTCTTTAAAGAACACATCCATACTTTCACTGTTTAAACAGACATAACTTTGCTCAGGTTTGCCATTGTGATTTAAATCAATTGAAACTGTTTCATCTGTGTTTTGGATTAGTTGATTTGATTGTATTGGAAGGCTATTGACCCAATCTCGATCATTATTAATAGCATAGGCAAATGCAGTTTGAGCTGTTTTATAAAACTCAGAACAATTTTTGATGGGTTTCACCAATACCACAGCAGATAAAGCAACATCGTCTTTGCTAAAACGAGAATGCCCATTCAATTCAATATTGGGTTGAATACTCCAATATTGTTTTGCCGCTGCATTTGCGTCATCTGTCCAAATACATTGTTGATCTAGGCGCTGATCCTTGACTTCTTGATAAGCAAATGCAGCTAAGACAACCGCTGTTTTCTTTGGCTGATCTATCGTTTTTTGCTTAACTTGATCAGAGGATGTTTGCTTCTGTTTCACTTCTAATGATTCAGATGGCTCTACCTGATTACAAGCTGATAATAATACGCAGACCATAAGTGCAATATTTTTATTCATGTTTCCCCCTAAAAATTCAAATGACTTAACTTAAATGATGAAATACAAAACTATATGCGACGACATACTTATTCAAGACAACTTATGTCGCCCTACTCTAGTGCTTTAATCCTTTTTTTGGCATCATGATCTTGAACTCATAGTGAATAATGATGAATGGAACAAATGCGTTGGTTGGAATTGCTCTCTGCAATTCGCTTAGGTAGTAAAAAAAGTAGCACCGAATTGGCTAGAAGCCCGTTTCATAAAGATTACGATAGAATTATATTTTCCCAAAGTTTTCGACAACTGAATAGAAAAACTCAAGTTCACCCATTGACTCAGCACGATGGTATTCATACAAGATTGACTCATTCACTCGAAGTATCTTGTATTGGTCGCTCGCTTGGTATGCTCGCCGCAGAAAAGATCAAAGATGAATTGCCCATGTGGATTTCACCTGCTGATGTCGGTGCGATCATTCAAGCGGCATGTTTAGCTCACGATATTGGCAATCCCCCTTTTGGTCATGCAGGTGAATATGCGATACGTGAATGGTTTGATGATGCCTCACATCGTGACTTTCTGACCAAACTCACTCCCGAAGAAGAAGCAGACGTTCGTCAATTTGAAGGTAATGCGCAAGGTCTTCGTTTACTAAGTCGTATTGACTACCACCCTGATGATGGTGGTATGCGTCTGACCTGTGCAACATTGGGTGCATATTTAAAATACCCCTGGTTATCAAAAACCATCGACCAACAAGGCGATACCCCATCACATCAAAGAGCAAAATTTGGTTGCTATCAATCAGAAAAAGAAATTTTAAAACAGCTTGCTGAACAGCTTGGCTTAATTAGACTGGGTGAATATCACTATTGTCGTCACCCTCTAACTTATTTGTTAGAAGCTGCTGATGATATTTGTTATGCACTGATTGATTTGGAAGACGGCATCATTCTTAATATGTTGAGTTATGAGGAAGTTGAACCTATTTTCCTCAACTTGACTGCTGATTTTGGTCTTCCTGAAGAGCTGCATTTACCGCATACCACTTGGCAACAAAAAATTGCAGCCTTGCGTGGTCGTGTAATGAAACGATTAGTCGATGAAGTCACGACGGCTTTTGCAAAACACCACTATGAAATCATCACAGGTCAACTCAAAGGTAGCCTTTTACAATATTGCTCACCTGATATTGAAGCAGGGATTCAAACTGCGAAAAATCTTGCACGTGATCGTATTTTTGAACATCCTCAAAAATCCGGTTTAGAAATTATTGCGCATCAAAGCTTACAGACTATTTTAGATGCTTTTGTGCCTTTGACCATGCCGCATAAAACATTAAGCTTTAAAGAACAACGTTTGATGTCGATTTTGCAACATTCAGGCGCAAATTTTCAAAACAACCATTACAATAATATTATGCAAGTCTTAGATATTATTAGTAAGTTCTCAGACCATCAGGCTTATAGCTTGGCGCAAGAGCTACAAGGGAATAAAGTTGGCTTCTTTTAAAAGAATATGCAAACTCTATTTTCTTAAATGACTTTGGTTTAAATCTTTTCAAATAAATAGTGAAAAATTTTCTATGATCGGATGTTTAATTGGCGAAGTGTTTGCCTTAGAAGCCCCTACTGTATTACTTAATGTAAATGGGGTTGGTTATGAAATCGATACACCGCTTTCAACATTTTGCCAATTACAAAAAGGACAAAAAGTAACGTTATGGACACATTTAGTCGTTCGTGAAGATGCTCAACAATTATATGGCTTCAGTGAAGCACAAGAAAAAATTATTTTCCGCACCCTACTCAAAGTAAACGGTGTAGGACCCAAAATGGCATTAGGGATTTTATCTACGTTAAGTGTTGAATTATTAATTCACACCATTGAACACGATGATATCAATACACTGATTAAAGTGCCTGGGGTTGGTAAAAAAACAGCTGAACGTTTAATGATTGAACTACGTGATCGTTTTAAAGCATTTTCAACCACTACCGTTTCAAATAATACAGCATCCGCTCAAATACAGTTCACTGGAAATTCTGCTGTTGCCGAAGCTGAAGCCGCTTTACAATCACTGGGCTACAAACCACTTGAAGCACAAAAACTGATTCAAGCCGTTAAAGCAGATTTTACCGAAGCCAGTGATATTATCCGAGCTGCACTTAAGTCATTGAATAAATAAAGATAGACCGAACTCATTATGCAAGACCGTTTAATCAGTGGTTCTGAAAAACCAGAAGATCATTTTGATCGTGCGATTCGCCCAACCTCTCTTGAAGACTATATTGGTCAGCCAGTGGTACGTGAGCAAATGGAAATCTTTATTGGTGCTGCACGAGGTCGTGGTGAAGCACTCGACCATACCTTGATTTTTGGTCCACCGGGTTTAGGTAAAACCACATTGGCGAATATTATCGCACGCGAAATGGGCGGTAATTTAAAATCCACCTCTGGTCCTGTGCTGGAACGTGCAGGCGATCTGGCGGCCATGCTCACTAATCTTGAAGAAGGCGATGTTCTTTTTATTGATGAAATCCACCGCCTTTCTCCTGTGATCGAAGAAATTCTATATCCAGCGATGGAAGACTATCAACTAGATATCATGATTGGTGAAGGTCCTGCTGCCCGCTCAATTAAATTAGATCTGCCACCATTTACATTAGTCGCAGCAACAACGCGTGCGGGGCTACTCACCTCGCCTTTACGTGACCGTTTTGGGATCGTGCAACGGCTGGAGTTCTATTCAGTTGAGGACTTAACCCATATTGTCACTCGTTCGGCAAATCTCATGGATGTTCCGATTACCAAAGAAGGCTCAACAGAAATTGCGCGACGTGCGCGTGGTACGCCACGTATTGCCAATCGTTTATTACGCAGAGTCCGTGACTATGCGCAAGTAAAAGGCACAGGTGAAATCACCCAAGATATGGCGCAACGTGCATTGGACATGCTCAATGTCGATAAAGATGGTTTAGATACTTTAGATCGTCGTTATCTCAGTATGTTACTTGAACGTTTTGAAGGACGTCCCACAGGTGTTGAAGCTCTAGCTGCGGCAATGGCTGAAGACAGCGGAACGCTTGAAGATGTAATTGAACCCTATTTAATCCAACAAGGTTATGTCATGCGAACAGCACGCGGTCGTATTGCAACCAATATGGCGTATTTACAATTTGGTATGACGCCACCTGAATAAAGACATTATAAAATGCGCTTTTATGGAAAAGTAACATAATATAAAATTTCGCATCTTAATATAAAATACATGTTTTCTTGCTATAATTATGTAGTTAAAAGAAATAAACTTCCATTTTAACTACATAAAATCTAATACATTAAGGTAAGAAAATGACGAATAAGATATTGGCTTCTGTTTTATGCTCTGGGGCATTATTATTAACAGCATGCGGTGGCGGAAGCAGCGACAGCACAAATAACCAAACAAAAAATGATAGTAAAGAAAAACTAGATTACAATAAATCAGAAACTATCGACATCATTAATGAACCTGTGGTAAATCTTTCCAATCAATCTGAAAATTTACTACTTAATATTGCAATACTTGCTGATGGAGCTTATGCGCGAGCCACTGCGATTGACTCTAAGTTACCCTGCATATCTGGCACAGCAACAGTGAATACAGACAATAGCGTAACGCTCAATAACTGTAAGCTCATGGCTGATAATACAGGAACGACGATCTCAGTTTCAGGTAATATCCAGTCTAATACTGCAAAATCTGGTACCTCAACCAAAAGTGAGCTTACCTTGACAAATATGAATATTGACACGGCAGATGAATCAATTTCAATCAATGGTAAATTAAAATATACATATACAATTATTAGTGACAACTTAACTCAAAGCTTATTTGAATCTAATCAAGCCACTTACAAGTTCATAGATAAAACAAATAACAACAGTATTTATCAATATACTCTAAACAATTATGCACTCACTTCAAATTTCAATGCATCTACTGGCAACATAGAAGATATAGCGAAAGGACAATTAAGTGGCGAAATTGGAGGTAAGGTTTTCTCTGTAAACTTTAACTCTAATTTTAAATTTTCAACAGAAAGTGATTTTTATGCTTTAAAGCCAAATGCTGCAAAAGTTGAAATCGTTGACCTCTATAATCAAAAAAATACCATATCAATTACTCAAACAATTAGTGGTCAAGCATTAGTGAGTGCTTATGCCAATGCAAAACTTGTACAAGGTTATCCAAAAACAGTTGATTGGAACGAGTTGTAATAATTTTTGTTCACCTTTTACTTTAAGCCCTAATCATTAGGGCTTAATTTTTCAATGATCTAGCAATATGTTATTTATTACTATTCCCATCCTATCATTGACGCAATATCATTCCCTCAATTGCTCGCAGTATGCAGAAATAGGTTAAGGATATGGCTAATCATTTTGAATTTAATATTCGTGTATATATTGAAGATACAGATGCAGGTGGTATCGTTTACCATGCCAATCACATTCGTTTTATGGAACGCACACGCACCGAATGGTTACGTGCAGCAGGCGTCGATCACTACTGGCATCAACAAGACTACAACTTCGTTGTACATCAAATTCAGGTGAAATATGTACGTCCAATCTTAATGGATGACTTAATTACCGTTACAGCACGTGTTATTTCGTGTAAAGCCGCGTCTTTTGTGTTGCAACAAAATATTTATCGTGGTGAAATCTTGCTTGCTTCAGGTGAGGTTACGTTGGCATGTTTAAACAAAGAGTTAATGCCACGTAGACTTCCTGAAGAAATACGTGATCTGATTCAAAAAGAATTAGCACAGGACTAAAAATAAACTTTTCGGCACAGTGACTTATGGCAACTAATTTAGAATCTTCTCTACATATTTCTGACCTGATTTTACAAGCCAGCCCAGTCGTGCAATTGGTCATGTTGATCTTATTACTAGCGTCAATTTTCAGCTGGTATTTAATTGCCAAATTACATATGGGTTTTAAAAAAGCAGCTCAAGATGATGAGCATTTTCAAAAAATGTTCTGGTCAGGTGCCGAATTAAACACGCTCTACAATAATGCTCAGTTAAACTCGAAACGTAGTGGCCTAGAAGATATTTTTTATCAAGGTTTAGGTGAGTTTTTTAAACTACAAAAACGCAAAGCAGATACCAATCAAACCATTGAAGGTACTGAACGTATTCTTCGTGTCGGTCTAAGTCGTGATCAAGGCGGTTTAGAACAAGGTTTAGGAGCGCTTGCAAGTATTGGTTCTGTTGCGCCTTATATCGGCTTATTCGGTACGGTTTGGGGCATTATGAATGCCTTTATTGGCCTTGCTGCCGTTGATCAAGTTACTTTGGCAACCGTAGCACCGGGTATTGCTGAAGCACTTATTGCAACGGCAATCGGTTTATTTGCAGCAATTCCTGCTGTGCTGGCTTTTAACCACTTCACAGCGAAAGGTGAATCTATTTACTCAGATCGTGCGTTATTCGCAGAAGAAATGGTCGCTCTTTTACAGCGTCAAGCGATTGGATCGACACAGGAAGATGCATAATGGCAATTCAACGATCTGGGCGTTTTGAACGCATTAAAAAACCACTGAAAAGTGATATGAACGTTGTACCCTATATTGACGTTATGTTGGTACTTTTAGTCATCTTTATGGTCACTGCACCTATGATTACCAGCGGTATCAAAGTTGATTTGCCCCAAGCGAATAATAATCCTATCGAATCGAAAGACATGCCTGCAATGGTAACGATTGGCAAAGATGGCAATATTTATTTGCAATACCAAGATCATAAAGATAGTGAACCTCTTTCACTTGAGCAGCTTGAAGCTATTTTGAGTGATGCTCAAAAGCAAGCGGAACAAGAAAATAAACAACTCACCGTATTAGTAAATGGTGATAAATCTCGCCCCTATGGTGAGGTTGTATCACTCATGGCTAGTTTACAAGAAACCGGTTTAACTCAAGTTGGTTTACTGACAGAGCCATTAAAGTAAGTTATGAAAAAATTTCAAGAGCCACCTTTTAAACAAAATGCAATTGCGCTAGGTTTTACCCTTGGGGTACATGCAATTGCGATTGTTGGCTTGCTTTTCTTAGGTCTAAGTAAACCGCCTGAGCAACCGAAAAAACTGACGACTGTTCTCATCAAGCCAGAAGATTTACCACCACCAATGGCAAAACCTGTAGAACAGGAAACGACTGCTGAAAATCAGGCAGAAGAAATATTAAGCCCTGTTGTAGATAATACTCAACCTGAAAATGTTCCTGTCACTCCACCAACGCCTACTGCACAGCAACTTGCTGCCGAAAAACAGAAAGCTGAACAAGCGCAACAGGCAAAGTTGGCTGAACAAAAACGTAAGGCTGAGGAAACTGCTAAAGCTAAAGCAGAAGAACAACAGAAACAAGCGGAAGCTGCCGCACAAAAACAACGTGCAGAAGCTGATGCCAAAGCCAAGGCTGCCGAAGAAAAACGTAAAGCCGATGCCGAGGTGAAAGCAAAAGCTGCGGAGCAAAAACGACAAGCTGAAAATGAAGCAAAAGCCAAACAGGCAGAAGAAAAACGTCAGGCAGATGTCATAGCAAAAACAAAAGCGGCTGAACAGGAAGCAAAACGTAAAGCAGATTTGGCAGCTAAAACCAGAGCAGATAATGCGGCCAAGTTAAAAGCTGAACAGGATGCCAAAGCTAAGGCTGCTGAGGAAAAGCGTAAAGCAGATGCTGACGCTAAGAGAAAAGCTGAAACAGATGCCAAAGCCAAGGCTGCTGAGGAAAAACGTAAAGCAGACGCCGACGCCAAGAAAAAAGCTGAGCAAGATGCCAAGGCCAAGGCTGCTGAGGAAAAGCGTAAAGCCGATGCTGACGCTAAGAAAAAAGCTGAAACAGATGCCAAAGCCAAGGCTGCTGAGGAAAAGCGTAAAGCAGATGCTGATGCCAAGAAAAAAGCCGATGCGGATGCTAAGGCAAAGGCAGAGGCAGACGCAAAACGTAAAGCGGACGCTGATGCCAAGAAAAAAGCCGATGCCGACGCTAAAGCAAAAGCGGATGCAGAAGAAGCCAAAGCTGCTGCCGCTAAAAAAGCTGAACAGGAAGCAGCGCAGAAAAAGGCAGATGCCAAGAAAGTTGCTTCAACAGCCAAACGGGATTTTGAAAGCAAAATTAAACGTGCCTGGGACATACCATCAGGTTCATCGGGTCAAAAGGCAACTGCCCGTGTCACCTTAAGTGACAGCGGTGCCGTTTTATCAGTGATTGTTTCAGCAAGCGATCCAGATGTAAAAGCCAGTGTAGAAGCAGCAGTTCGTGCCGCCGCACCTTATCCAATGCCAGAAGATCCTGATGCCCGTCGTGAGGCGAGAAGCTTTACTTCAAGTTTCACAGCAAAATAGTAATTTATCGTGAATAGTTACATGCCTGTCATAGCACAAAGCATGTAACTATGTTAAATAATCAACAGCCACAACAATACTATGCAAATTATTGTAATTATGGACAAGACTCGTACACATCTCATCTCCTTAGCAGTTTTGACTGCTATTAGCGCAATTGTTCCAACAGCAACTTTTGCACAACTTCACCTTGAAATTGCAAAAGCACCTGAACAAGCGCCTAAAATTGCAATTATCCCTTTTACAAATGACAGTGCGATTTATCCAATCATTGAAAATGATTTAAATCGTTCAGGTCGATTTACAAGTGCATCGCAAAACTTACCTGCAACTGCAAGCATCAACCAAATCCAAGCTGGTGATTGGCAAAATGCTGGTGTGCCATATGTGGTGGTTGGTCAAATTAAAACCATCGATGCGAATACATTTGAAATCCATTACCAACTCTATGATGTACAAAAACAACAATACTTATTAAATGAAGTGCTGACTGTACCAAGCTCTCGTGTTCGTCAAGCTGGGCATATGATCAGTGATGCGATATACCAAGCACTAACTGGTATTGCGGGTGATTTCAGCGGTCGTATTGCCTATGTATTACGCAATCCACAAACCCCTGCTCAACGCTATACATTACAAATTGCTGATACGGATGGCGAACAACCTAAAACGGTACTGTCATCACGAGATCCAATCCTTTCTCCAACATGGACACCTGACGCTAAAAAGATTGCTTATGTCTCTTTCGAAACTAAACGTCCTGCAATTTACATTCAGGATTTAGCAACGGGTCAACGTGAGGTTTTAGCGAGCTTCAAAGGCTTAAATGGTGCACCAAGCTTCTCGCCCGATGGGCAATCTATGTTATTCACAGCATCTATGCATGGTAATCCTGAAATTTATCAGATGAATTTAAATACGCGCCAATTACAGCGTATGACCAATGACTCAGCAATTGATACCGAAGCACGTTATGCACCTGATGGAAAATCATTTATTTTCACCTCAGATCGTGGCGGTTCTCCTCAAATTTATCGCTACAGTTTTGATGATAGTTCAGTTAAACGCCTTACCTTCAAAGGTGCATTTAATGCACGCGGCACGTTAAGTGCTGACGGTAAAAAAATTGCTTTAGTTCATCGACCAAGTGGCAGTAATTACAAAGTCGCATTACAAGATATTAATACAGGGATCACTAATATATTGACACCAACCAGTCTGGATGAGTCACCAAGTTTCTCTCCGAATGGGCAGATGGTTGTTTATGCAACACGTGAGGGTAACCGCGGCTTACTCTCTATTATGTCTACAGATGGTCGATTCCGTATGAATTTACCAAGCGAACAAGGTGAAGTCCGTGAACCCGCTTGGGCACCAAAATAAATTTGATTGATTGGAGAATCACATGAATATTAAATACCTAACACTTCCACTCTTAGCTGCGACGATTGCTTTCACGGGTTGTGCGAGTCGTAAACCTGCTGCTGAAATCACAGCAGGCAATACAGCACCTAATACATCAACCACGGTAAGCACTGACGGACTAAGTGAAGATGCTGCATTGAATGCACAGAACTTGGCTGGCGCTTCATCAAAAGGGGTAACTGCTGCGAACAAAGCATTTTTAGCGAAACGTGTTGTTCACTTTGATTACGATAGCAGCGATCTATCAAATGATGACTATCAAACACTTCAAGCACATGCACAGTTCCTTGTTGCAAATGCTAATTCTCGGGTGGCATTGACAGGTCACACGGATGAACGTGGTACGCGTGAATACAATATGGCTTTAGGTGAGCGTCGTGCAAAAGCGGTCGAAAGTTTCTTGATTACCAATGGTGTCAACCCACAGCAGTTAGAAGCCGTGAGCTACGGTAAAGAAGCACCTGTAAACCCAGGTCATGACGAAGCAGCGTGGAAAGAAAATCGTCGCGTAGAAATTAATTATGAAGCAGTGCCACCATTATTAAAATAATGTTCGGATTTGCAATAAAAATGCTCACAATGTGAGCATTTTTATTTTGATTAAGATGAAGATTTTTGCTTCGACTGAGGTTGCATCGACTCAATCATATCGTGCTTATTAAATTCTTTGTACTCAGGCTTCGCTTCATACTCTTTCCAAGCATCTTTCACACTTTCTTTCGAAATCGTATCTAAGCTAATCGATTCACTTGGCGTAGGGGTAGCTTCAAAATTTTTGGTTGACATCGTTCCTCTCCAAACTTCCTGTCTAGTATGCAATCAACATAGCATGTAATAGAATGCTTGTAATCACAAAAGCAACATAAATAAAGTAAGATAATTTTTATTTTCGAGCGATCTCATCTAGAATAGCGACATTCTTTTTATCAATTTTTGATGCGGCTAAATCGGAGCAATTCAATATGTCAAACCTTACATTATCCCAATATTTAGAACAACAAAAAGGGAATTTGACACCAGAATTGGCACAAGTCATTGAAACAATCGCGGCAACATGCCAAACCATTGACCAAGCACTACAAAAAGGCGCTTTAGCTGGTATTTTAGGCAGTGCTGGCAACGAAAATGTACAAGGTGAAACTCAAAAGAAATTAGATGTCATTTCTAACGACTATCTTATTGATGCATTAAAAGCGCATCCGCAAGTAGGTGGATTAGCTTCTGAAGAATTGGATGATTTCACACCTGCCCAAGAAAATGGCAAATATTTAGTGTTATTCGATCCACTCGATGGTTCAAGCAACATCGACATCAACATGTGTGTCGGTACAATTTTCTCTATTCTTCCCGCTAAAAATGCAGTCACTCAATCTGCAGATTTTATGCAAGCGGGTACTGAGCAAGTCGCTGCTGGGTATGTACTTTATGGTCCTTCAACCATGTTAGCGCTTACCGTAGGTGCAGGTGTTGTATTCTTTACTTTCGATCCAACCACTCAAACCTTCCTACTTACTACGAATCAAGTTCAAGTTTTAGCAGATACACAAGAATTCGCTATCAACTCATCAAATCAACGTCATTGGGAAAATCCAGTGAAACGCTATATTGACGAGCTTTTAGCGGGTAAAACATCAGTCCGTGAAAAAGATTTCAATATGCGTTGGGTTGCATGTATGGTGGGTGATATTCACCGCATCTTATGCCGTGGCGGCATCTTCCTCTACCCTTATGATCTCAAAGATCCTAAAAAAGCAGGTCGTTTGCGTTTAATGTATGAAGCAAATCCAATGAGTATGTTAATTGAACAAGCTGGTGGTGCCTCTACCACAGGACGTGTTCGCATTATGGATATTCAACCAACAGAATTACACCAACGTGTTCCTGTTATAATTGGCTCTAAAAATGAAGTGGAACGCGTAACAAGCTACCACTAATTACTTTTATATTCAGGGCATTATTATCATCTTATAATGCCCTTTTGGATCTTTATATTATGGCTGTTATTTTTCTAGAATCAAAAGACAATGCAAAAATCAAACATTTGCGTGGGCTGATCGAACTCAATAGTGCTCGAAAGAAACATCAGCAAACTGTTCTAGAAGGTACTCATCTGTGTTTAGCATGGCTACAACAACATAAAAAAATCTTTTCATTATTTACGACTGAACAAGCTCTCGATCATCCTGAATTACAAAAGGTGATTGAATTACACCAAGGACATATTTTTGTCATTAGTGAAGTACTGTATAAAGATTTAAGTACTTTAGGTACAACCCTACCTTGTTTAGCAATTATTGATCTTCCAAAAACATCATTAACAATTGATTTTAAAGCTGATACCTTAATCTTAGAAAATGTGCAAGACCCTGGAAATGTTGGTACGCTATTGCGTTCGGCTGCCGCAGCCAACATTAAGCAAGTAATTTGTACGCAAGGTTCAGCTTCTCTTTGGTCCCCACGTGTATTACGCGCAGGAATGGGTGCCCATTTTAGCGTACATTGTTTTGAGAATTTTCAGTTAACCGACATTCTTCCCAAGTTTCAAATTCCTGTGTTTGTAACGAGTTCACATCGTTCAACTAGCTTGTATAGCAAAGATTTAAAGCAAGCATGTGTTTGGATTTTAGGTAATGAGGGACAAGGTGCAAGTGACTATGCCCTAGAACATGCTCAGGCTGTTACTATTCCTCAACCGGGCGGGCAAGAATCTTTAAATGTTGCAATCGCTGGATCAATTTGCTTTTTTGAAATGGTTCGCCAGCGCCAATAAAACGTTAAATTATTTTAAATACGATTTTTTTAATGAAAAAATCCATTACACTCATAAAATAATTGCTTAAGTTGTCAACGCATCCACCATTTTCAACGTTATATGATTAATGAATTGAAATAATGGTGGGTATCCATGACAGGATTTTCCATCTCTATGGATTTAGCACCGAAACAGGCTCGAACTGAAAATGGTACTGATTGTAGTACTGTTGAACAACGTCTGCGTTTTTTTATGCAAGACGTTACAGGTCGTGCACTTGTGATGATGGAAAGTGCAACTCATGGACAACAAGGCATTGCAATGGATTTGGTACAAGAAGCCTTTATTTCATTGCATAAATCGTATTCAGATAAAAGTATTGAAGAATGGTATCCATTGTTTTATACCATTTTAAATAACAAATTACAGGATTGGAGGCGCAAAGAAGCGCGTCGAGCAACTCCTTTCTCATTATTCAAAAAAATTAGCTTAGACGATGATGAGGAAATTATTGATGTGGTAGATGAATCTACCCCCAATCCATTCGAATTTCTGAACCAAGAAGTCACAATGGATGAAATTCAGGCTGCCATCAACCAATTACCAGTACGTCAACAGCAAGCATTTATGTTAAGAGCTTGGGAAGGTTTTGATACGGCAACCACCGCTCAAATTATGAATTGCAGTGAAGGTAGTGTAAAAACCCATTATTATCGTGCAATCCAAGGGCTTAGAATTGCTTTAGAGCATTTAAATCCACATACGGGAGGGTCATCAAATGAATAAAGATGAGTTCACTAAATCAGTGACTTCCAAACTCGATCAACTAGCAAAAGAGCAACATCACAAAAAAATGTTAGTGATGAACCATGTTCTAGATACTGTTCAAAAGAAACCAACCTCTTATTATAGTCTGTGGAAAATGGGAGGCTTTGCTTTAGTAGCAGCTCTTACTGGTATCGTTGTATTACCAAGCTCTCTACAACTGAACGATAAGCCACAAAGTCAGGTCGTTGTAAATCCAAAACTTTCACCACAAATGGTTGAAGATATGGAAATGTTGATGGTACTTGGTGAGGATAAAGTTCCACATGGCAGCTAAGAAAATAGCAATTGTTGTGTGTGCACTCAGCTTACTTCAAACAAGTTTTGCTGGTTCTGAGCGTTTTTGGGTGTTCTCAAAATCAAATAAACCAACTACAGAAGAAGCTTGGGATGATTTATCTCCAGAAGAACAACGTGTTCTTATTCAACGTTATCAAAGTTTAAAAGAAATCCCAACTGATCAGGGCTCTCAGCTTCAACAAAGAATGGAATGGTTTACTCAGCTTCCAGAAGATGAAAAACAAAAAATGCGTAATGTTTGGCAAAAACTGGGAACTCAGGAACGGAACACTTTGCGTAAACGTATGCAAAATGCCAGTGCCGAAGATAAAGTGAACATCCGTGAAGAATATTTAAGCAAATATTCTGAACACTAATTGTTTTTATATGAATTTCTCTTTAGTTGTATACATTTAATTTATAATTTGAACATATAAAAAGAGCGCTTTAAAAGCGCTCTTTTTATTCACTCTTACTTTTTATAACGACGATATGCTAGTAAACCCAACAAACCTAATGCAGAGAAGATACCCATACTTCCTCCGCCGCTTTTCGCAGGTCGAGTATCATCCGAGGTAGTTGCTGTACTAATTACGTTTACAGTTGCTAAATTTGAAAGTTTTGGTGTTTCATCATTATCATAAACTTGATAATTAAACGAATAATTAAATGGATTAAAAGTATTTACTTCTTGAATATAAATATTTCCACCATAACACGTTTCTTTTTGATCAGGCGGAGGACATTTACCTTTACGATCAGCAGTAACTATTAGATTTTTTGTTGGGACGTTCGATAATCTTATCGGTAATTCTAACCCATCTTCATTTATCCAAAAGTCTGACTTATTAGGTTTTGTTTCAGGACCTTTACCACCTGGGCCTGTATCACCTGCATCGTTAGCTAGTTCTAAAAGATTCAATTTTGCGATTTCTTTTTGCTGATACTTTAATGTCACAGATGTATCTTTAGCTTCAGGTGCTTGATTTGTAAATGAGGCCTTAATTAAACCTTTTGTTTGTATTGTATGATCATTTTTATATGTGATGGTATAACTACACAAAGCTTGTTCACCATCTTGTGTAATCGTATCATCTTTTCTATACACAACAATTTGTTGAATCTCAGGGACCCAAGTACATACTAAATTTCTATCTTCACGAGAATTTAGTTGACCATTAACAACTGAACCAACCCCAACCGTATCAACTTTAATATCATACAATTCCGGACTAAAAAAATCTAATCGGTGACTTTCATCAGATAAAGCAACCTCATGTGGTAATGGAAGTTTAAATGATTGTAAATCGATATAAATAGCTCGATATTTCAAATTTTCTTTTTTATCGTAATATTCAACTAATTTTTTATATTGCTCTAAGCGATATTTATAGTAAGTAAGATATTCCTGATCATTCGGATTCTTAACTAGATTATCAAAATAATCATTTTGAGTCTTATAATCACTGATTAATTGACTTAATGATCCATTAGTAATGCTATTAATATCACCAGCTGTTAGCCGCATCAACTCTACAGAACCAATATCACATGTATTTTTTGCTTCCGGTTGATAAAATAATACTCTATCAGCAAGACGAGCTACTCCTCTTTGATCATATTCACTACAACCAGTTGTACCTTCACCACTTACATTCACTAAATCCTGCTTATCAGCTCCTGCTTGTGTTATTCTTTTTGGATAATACATTGGTAAAAAAGCAGTATATTGAGATGCTGGGGCCATTGAACTTAATACAGTATCCATAGGAACATTGGTTAAATCAATGTTTGTTGTATTAGCTGTATTTAGCTCTGCGGGTAAATCACATTTGCCATTATTTAATAATGAAAATGCATTATAGACAGCACCAATTCCCACATTCTCTTCTTTTGAAGCATCACCCAACAAATAACGACAAGAATATGCTCCTGAATTATAAGCAATTATATTAAAAAGCAAAGTCTTTACACCAATCTTATCATATAGAAAAGTTGTATATGCTTTATTTTCTACAATAGTGTTACTTGTTAGTGCTAATGCACTACCACTACTTAATATTGTTGAATTGTTTTGATCTTCAGATCCAGCTTTTGTATCACCACTAAATTTTATTAAATTTCCTTTGACAGAGTTAGCGGTATTCTGAGCAATTGTATTTGCCTCCAACATCACTGCAGGCAAGCCACAGAACTCCATCATACTTAATGAAGTATCCGATCCATTTTTTATCAGACTACTTGCTGTAAAACTTATATTTCTTTGCGAATATAGATTATCATTCTTACAAGCCATTGCAATTACACTACCAATTGTAGCGTCATTACCTTCAAATAAACTTTTAGAAATTGTAGCCGAAGCAGCTAGTCCAGCTAGATAAATTGCCCCACCTGCACCAGTAGTTGCTTTAGAGTTTAATACCTTAATACTTTGCAAGGTAATATTTGCACCAGCATAAATTGCACCACCATTTCCCTGATTAGGCGCAACACCATTCGCAAGTATTAAATTCGTTAAAGTTAAAGGGTTCTTACCAGCAGTTGTATTAAAAATTCGAGAATTCTCTGCTTTGATAGTCGTCTTAATTTCAACTTGTGCAGGATATTGATTCGCAACATCATTAATTAGAACATTTTTTTCATTCCAATTAGCTGGAGCTGCTCCCCATATTCTCACTTCTGAGTCAGGTGTTAATTCACTTTTTAATGTATATTCACCCGCTTCTAATTGGATATCTTGAGTATTAGAATAAATATCCGCAACAACACAACCATGTGCAGATACACGCGTTTTTGCAACCTCTAAAGCTTCTCTGATTGAACAAAGAGAATCTTCTTTATTTTCATCATTAAAGGTAGTCACTTTAATTGGTGCTGTTGCACTATTTGTTGCAGCTAACAATGGCATAGCTGAAACAACCATTAACGTTAATAAGGTTTTCTTATAATTTTTCATCTCATTTATCATCCTTGATTATGATTTAAAACGTCTCAATCCAATTAAACCAAACACCATTAAAATCCATCCAAAATCCATGCTGCCAACATTTACAGTTTTATTTTGAAAATTATTTGGCGGATCTTGGACAATTGTCGTAGGAATATCAATATAGTAATTTGAAGGGTCATTAAGCCTAGTGATTGTAGTGATTACACGGATATTAAATTTATCTGCACCATGCCAATTACCATTTGGCACATAGACAATATTCCCTTTTGAATCTATTGTTAATTTACCTTTTGACTTTGTTTCAGTCTGTTCAATATTAAGACAACCTGATTGCCATGGTAATCCGTTAGCATCTGTATCACTCTTAAATATTATTTTACACGCCTCAGGATCAACTAATTCACCATCCAATAAACTATTCGCAATACTAAACTTTGCGATTTGACCATATAGAATATCTTGCCCAGCAATTTCTACATCATTACGATTTACTACCAACTCAATCGCACCTAGATCACATAGTTCACTATAAACACTGCGCACTTTACCTCGTTGATCAGAAGTTTCACAACTAATAGCCCCCTTGTTTGTTCCATCGCTAAAAATCCTCCCCTTATTAATGATTAGAGAGTCAGACAATGAATTATAAGAAGTTAATAATCTTGGTTGAAAAAAACCTAACATTTGATCTTTGGGAGTCGTATAAGGACATAATAATCCTTTGTCCTGAGGTAAATCACAATCCCCCTCCACTTTTCCACCTGCGATCAAATCAGTGTTTAATAGAAAATTTGGCAGTCCAGCGGGTGCATTACGATTGCAATCCACCTCTGTCAAATTACTTTGAATAACCGAAGAATCATTACTATCTGCAACACAGTTTTTATTATTTTTCGCTATGATACTATTTGAAATAAACGCACCATTCTCTAATTCAGCGGGTTTTGTGTCAGTAGCAGGGGTTGAAATCCATTTCGGAGCTTGCAAATATAGTCCAGCATCATTATAAATCATCGTAATATTATTGATCACCATTCCCCCTCGAATATTTGCTACATAGCCTCCCTTATTATTAAAAATGGTGGAATTTCTGATTCCAAATGCTGTTAAGGTTAAGGCGTTCGAAATCGCAGTATCACTATAAGCATTTTGTACATATAAAATACTTCCATTTGCTTTTACTTCATTATTCTTTATCACTGATTGAGTAATAATATAACGAGGAACTTCACTATAAATGACCGCCCCCTGATCAGCTTTATTACCTTCAAAAATAGTATTACTTACACTAACAACACCTGCAGTTTTCTTGTCAGATAGTAAACCTTTATTGTAAATAGCACCGCCTAAACTTGCATTACCATCCATCAATCTAGAGTATTGAATTGTTAATATTTCTCGATTTGAAATCAAACCACCTTCAACTACTTTTTGGGATGATCCTTTTAAATTTAATTCATTAAAGTTAACAATTAATGGATCTTTTTCAACATCATTATCATCAACAATAAATAGGCTTTCTGCGCCTATCATTTTAATAGTAGCGTTATTTAAACCTTTCTTTGTGTCATTAAAGCTTGTACTAGCAGCAGTTTTAATTGTCATTGCAGCTTTAACTTCAAGTGCTTTACTCAAAGTATACTCTTTATCACGATCTAGGATAATAATCGATGAAGCATCTTTATTACCGCAACCATGATAACCATTTTCAAATTCTTTTTGGGTACGATTATTTAAGAATGTTACAGCTTCACGTAATGAACAAACGGTATCATCTTTGTCTTCATCAACTAATGTTGTAACTTGAATATCCGCAGAATATACATGTCCAGTAATCGCAAATAAAGCGCAGGCAAGCGTCCGTTTGAGCATACCGTTCTCCTTCTATTTTCATTTTTCTTAGTATTGCAAACTACAAATTTGCAACCACATTCCTTTGTGCGTACTTTGTCATAGCTGTCAAAATTACTCAAGAAATTTTATGCGATTAGTGATATTCATCAATCAGAGCAAAAATTTGCTTAATCGTTGTATTTGAGAGCTTTGTTTTCTCCCCTTTCAACATCTTTTCAAGTTGGGCAAGTGTCTGTAATAGAATGGAAGCTTGATGTGGCCCATTACTCAACAAATAATCAATAATTTGTTGGTCAAAATGAATTCCTCGCCTCGTCATAACAGAGTGTAATAAAGCCTGTCGATCTGTATATGAGCTTCCATTTGGCACTTTGACACTGACCGCTTGAGTCAGTCTCGACTGTAAGTCAGGTAATTCTAATTTTAATTCTATCGGTGCTACACGAGATGAAAAGACCAGTTGTCCATCATGATTATTCATTAAATGAAAAACAGCTTTTTGCCAATGAGGTACACCACTAATTGCATCAATATCATCTAATGCCACTAAATCATAAAACTCTAATGAAGTAATCGCTTCAATTGGTGCATCTAATAATTCTAATAATGAGACTTTTATTGCACGACGACCCAATTCTAAATATGAATCACAAATTGCAGAGAGTAAATGGCTTTTACCAGTACCAGCACCGCCATAAACATAAAAGCGATTTACCAGTCCAGTATGTAACTGTCGTATCGCATCAACTACATGACCCCACCCTGGCCCCGAAAAATCGCTAATTCGCGCATCGAGCTGTGGTTCTATATCGAGTTGTAGTTGACGCATATCGTTAATTTGTTCCTCAATTACTTTAGATCATTTGAATGTGAAGTTTCACTATCTTGAGAGTTTTTAATCTCAATATCAAATTCTACATCACCAGCATCCACATTTATACGTTGAATTTCACCATGTTGAATACTGACCTCAATTGGAGATCCGTAAAATCGACTTTTTTCGTAATTATCTCTTGCGTGTTTAAGTAACACGACGATAACAGCCGCTACAGGCAAAGCAATCAGCATCCCTAAAAAACCACCCAGTTGAGCACCAGCTAGTACCGCAAATACAACAGCAACAGGAGATAGACCAATTTTGTCACCAAGTAAGAAAGGCTGCAAAATATATCCTTCCACCATTTGCCCAATCATAAATACAATACCCACTAAAAGTAACTGCATCCAATCAAGACCAAACTGGAATAATGAAGCAATCACGGCTGCGATAATACCAACCCCAAAGCCTAGATAAGGGATAATACTGGCCAAACCAGCAATCATTCCAATAATTAAACCCACTTCTAAACCAATGATTTGCAGGCCAACTGCATACACTATTCCTAATAGCAGCATTACGAGGAACTGACCTTTAACAAACGCTCCAAGCACACTATGACATTCACGAACAATGACTAAAGTTGATTCTTCATATGGACGAGGTATTAAACGACGCATACTTTGCAACATTCTTTCCCAATCAAGTAAGAAATAGAATGAAATGATAGGAATCAAAATAAATACGCCACCTAATTGAATAAAATTCAAACCAGATTGTGCTAAACGTAAAGCCATGGCTTGAATACTATCTGCACTGTAATTCGTTTGAATGTATTCCATAATTGCTTTAGAAATCTGTTCTGTATCCAACTCCATTGGGACAACATTAAAAGTATGGGATACCCAAGGTAGAAATGTCGCATTTACCCAATGTATACCTGCTGGAATACTATCTCGCGCATAGATTAATTGCTTCCAAACCAATGGGACAAGGAACCATAAAACAACTGTTAAGGTTACGCCAATCCCAACAAAAACGAGACTGATCGCCAACCAACGAGGTAATTTAATTTTTACAAGGACATCTACAAGGGGACTAAAGAGATAGGCAATAAAAAAAGCGCCAACAAATGGTAATACAACTGGTTTTAATAGATACAACACCCAAAGTAGTAATGCGAGTCCTGCGAGGATAAAGATACGACGTAGTACCTGATCTTGCATAAAATCTAGCCTTTTTTCGTGTAATCGTTATAAATGGGAAAAAAATTTAATTAAAGATAGCATTTTCGAGCATAAATAACATAAGAGTTTCGTATATTCAGGTTATAATCTGCCGCCAATGCGGAGACTTCACTATGAGCAACTCAACTTCTACCCCAAATACTGGTTTAAGCTATAAAGATGCGGGCGTCGACATTGAAGCGGGCGACGCACTGGTCGATCGTATCAAATCTGTCGCTAAGCGTACCACTCGTCCTGAAGTCATGGGCGGTTTAGGTGGTTTTGGCGCACTATGCAAAATCCCAAAAGGCTATGAAGAACCTGTATTGGTTTCTGGCACAGACGGCGTAGGTACAAAATTACGTTTAGCGTTAAATCTAAATCGTCACGACACGATTGGTCAAGATCTTGTTGCAATGTGTGTAAACGATTTACTTGTTTGTGGTGCTGAACCATTATTTTTCCTAGACTACTATGCAACAGGTCATTTGAATGTTGATGTTGCAGCAAATGTAGTAACGGGTATTGGTAAAGGTTGTGAACTTGCTGGCTGTGCACTTGTTGGTGGTGAAACTGCTGAAATGCCAGGTATGTATGAAGGCGAAGATTACGATCTTGCTGGTTTCGCTGTTGGTGTAGTTGAGCATAGTAAAATTATTGATGGCACTAAAGTAAAATCTGGTGATGTACTGATCGGTGTTGCATCAAGTGGTGCGCACTCTAATGGTTACTCATTACTACGCAAAATTTTAGATGTTAAGAACGTTGATTTAACTCAAATCGTTGATGGTCGCCCACTTGCAGATGTTGCAATGGAACCGACTCGCATTTATGTAAAACCTGTTTTAGAACTTTGCAAACAAGTTGACGTGCATGCTATGGCTCACATCACGGGTGGTGGTTTACCGGGTAACTTACCTCGTGTACTTCCAAATGGCGCTCAAGCTGTAATTGACGAGTCAAGCTGGGAATGGTCTGAATTATTCCAGTTGTTACAACGTGAAGGTAATGTAGAACGCTTTGAAATGTATCGTACATTTAACTGTGGCGTTGGCATGGTAATCGCTGTTGATGCAAGCGAAGCTGATAAAGCCATTGATGTATTAAATACTCAAGGCGAAAAAGCATGGAAAATTGGTTATATCCAAGAAAATGCTGAATCAGTTGAAGGTGCAGATGAAAAAATTCGCGTGATCTTTGCATAATGAGAATTGCTGTCCTTGTCTCAGGCAACGGTAGCAACTTACAGGCCCTGATAGATGCAAATCTGTCAGGGCAAATCATTGGTGTCCTATCAAATAAAGCTGATGCATATGCATTACAGCGTGCTGAGAAAGCCAATATTGCAACCGCTGTTATTTCACATAAAGATTATCCGAATCGAGAAAGCTTTGACGATGCTATGCATCAGCAATTGCTTGCTTGGGAAATTGACTTAGTTATCCTTGCAGGTTTTATGCGTATTTTAACGCCAAACTTTGTCAGTCAATGGCAAGGTAAAATGTTAAATATCCACCCTTCTCTGCTGCCTTTTTATAAAGGAATTAATACCCATCAACGTGTATTAAATACTGGAGATCGCTTGCATGGTTGTACCGTTCATTTTGTCACTGCTGAACTAGATGCAGGACAAAGTATAGCGCAATCCGCCATTCAAGTGAGTTTGCATGATAATGTGGAAAGCCTAGCACAACGTGTGCATGAGCTTGAACACTTCATCTACCCTCAGGTTGCAGAATGGTTATGTAATGGTCAACTCACTTGGACAAATGGTCAAGCATATTTCAATAAAAAACCTTTAGAACGACCAATTCAATTTGCTCAATTCTAAAAATAAAACACATCTTCGGATGTGTTTTTTGAAAAATATAATTCTTAATTTTTAAATAATTAGATTTCAGCCTAAAATGAGCACATCTGAGTTTGTACTGAAAAATCATCTACACATAAAGCTTTGGACTCAAAGCTCTCCGATTTTACCTTTCACAGAAATCCCACCATCGTCTTCGTATCGCAAATACACAATTGTCCTCGAATTGTTTCAACCTCGCGGCGGAAGATTTCTCTATGGTTTACTGGGTGCAGAAGTGGATATAAATTTAGAAAATCGAGAAATTATCCTAGATTTAACGAACCGTAATTTAGAAAATCGTCTTTTTCAATCTGATTTTCTGAATGAACTTGATGAAGCAAAATATGGTTTGCCAATTGAATACGCTACAGAATTACAAAAATTTATATTAGAAATATGCAATCAGATAAAATTTAATGATTTATATAAAATAAACTTTTGTTTTGCTGCTTATAGTGATATTGGATCTAATATGAAAATTTTCAAGTTTTTAGCATTATTAATCCTTCAATATATACAAAATAGTGAATTAACTTTAAATGATCTAAATCAAACACAAAAATTCTTAGATCAAAGCATATAAAAACCCAAAGTATGTATTTAAGAGCGATCGAAAATACATACTTTCTTATCAACATGTTTCATTTAGAAATTAATCAAACTTCTAATTTTTTCCACAGTTTCAGTCGGATGCTCTAATGGGAACATATGTCCACCATTAACAATTGAAAAAGGAATACCCAATTTCCGTTTAGCAACTTGAGGAAGTTTTTCTTTTAAGAACACACTATCACGACCAACAACCAAATGAACAGGTACTCTAGGTTTTGGCATAGGCAACCACCACATCGATGGTGTCGTTCTAAACATTGCAACCTCATCCACTTTCGGAATGGTTAAAGTCACTCCACCCTTCAATGGATCATTGCTCAAAGCGTGCTGAATATAAGCTTGGAAGCAATCTGCATCAAAGTGTTGATAAAATCCTCTAGAACCTAAAAGTTCTGCTGCTTGTTCACGAGACTCCCAATGATCACGGCGACGTACAGATAGACCTGCTGGCGTAATTTTATCGACCAATTTAGGTTGAAAAACTTTAGCAAGATGAAAAGCAAATGATGCTTTACCTATAATAAATGGTGGGTCCAGCATAATCACTTGAGAAAACAACTCAGGACGACGATAAGATGCCATTAGTGTTAATACAGAACCTAACGAGTGTCCCAATCCAATTACTTTTCGACCTTGTGATTGTTGCACGATACTATCAATGATTTGATCAACTAAATGCCTCCACCCATGTGTAATTGGATAACGTTTATCAGTGCCAATCTCTGCAACATAAATAATGTCATATTGATCTTTTAACAGCTCAAATAGCTTCTGATAAACTTTAGATGGAACACCATTAGCATGTGCAAAATGAATCAAAGGTTTCATAAGTGTTTCTTTCAATTTATATATTGATTGGTCGATTATCTCGCGCTGCAAATGCTTTGCAATTTAAAAGGGAGAACTGCCCAGTTATGTTTAAAAATAAAAAAGGCTGTGAATGATCACAGCCTAGTCTTGATGATTATTGTATTTTTGCATTTTGTTGGGTTTGTAATTGTGCAGAAAGTGAACTACTAATTCCTTCACCAATCTTTGTACCCATACGTCCTAAAATCGACTCTAAAGGATTGCGTTGAACAGTATAATCTAATTTCTGATCTAATTTAAGATCGCGCATCAATGTTGTAATACTACCACTACGATCTGCAACACCTAATGCAATTGCCTGTTCACCCGTCCAGAATAAACCAGAAAATACCGCAGGATCATTTGACTTTAATCGTTTTCCACGACCTTCTTTGACTGCATTAATAAAATGTGTATGAACATTATCTAAAACAGCTTGCACATGTGCTTGTTGCGCTGGATTAATTGGCTTAGTCATACTTAGAATGTCTTTATTATTACCAGAAGTTAAAGTACGGTCTTCAACACCAAGCTTTTGCGCTAAACCACTCAAACCATAGTTCGGCATAATCACACCGATTGAACCAACCAAACTTGATGGGTTTACAATGATCTCATCTGCAGCAGAAGCAATATAGTAAGCACCCGATGCACCCATATCACCAATCACGGCATAGACTTTTTTATCTGGATGTTGTTTTTTAAGGTAGCGAATCTCTTGCCAAATCTCATCAGACTGCACGGGTGAGCCACCAGGAGAATTAATATTCAATGCAATCGCTTTACTGCCAGTGGCTTCAAATGCACGATTTAATGCTTTATTGGTGTCTTCACTATTGACAGTAGATTGACCACTAGAAGAATCAATAGTTCCAACAATATCAATCACAGCTAAATGATCAGAGCTGACATTCGTATTTGATTTTTCTACAGAAGTTGAGCAGCCTTTGCTCATTGCGATCAATACGATTAATAAATACGCAAAACCTAAGCATTTAAAAAAGATGCTCCAACGTCGACTACGGCGTTGTTCTTCGACAGAAGCCAAAACAGCTTTTTCTAAAATCTGCCATTCTTTGCCTGTCACGTTATTGCTATTTGTAGGTTCATTTTGTGGTTTTGGTGGCCAATCGGACATAAGATTCCAATCCAATGTATTGTAAAGTGAATTTATTATATACGCTGATTTATAGAAAACTGTTTAAATAACTTGTTTTAACTTATAATTATTTTATACGTTATACTCTCCTCTTGTAATTTTTTTAATGTTTGATATATGGCACACCCCAAATCAACAAATAGTAATTACCGTCTCATACAATTTCTGAGTCATCAACCACTTCAATTAGGTCGTTTTATCGCAGGTTTTGTTGCACGATTGCTCAATAATTTCCAGCTTTCTAAACTCTCAAAAATTATACAATTGAATTTACAGATCGCATTCCCTGAAGCATCTCAACAAGAAATAAATCAATTAAAAAAACAAGCAATTAAAAATGAACTAACCTCTTATTTTGAATTTGTGAGCATTTGGGGAGCTTCAAATGAGAAAAATATTCAGCGCATTCACAAAATTCATAATGAGCATTATTTTCACGAAGCCCTCGCAGAGAAAAAAGGACTTGTCCTGATTATGCCTCATTTGGGTACTTGGGAAGTGATGAATGCATGGCTATCCAAATATACTCAAATGACCATCCTTTATAAGCCAGTGAAAAATCCTGATGCTGATCGTTTTGTTCGTGATGCACGTAGCCGTAATCAAGCGAATTTAGTACCCACTGATGAAAGTGGAGTTCGTCAGATTTTTAAAGCATTAAAACAAGGTGGTACAACTGTTATTTTACCTGATCACACCCCTGATCACGGTGGTGAAATGATTAAGTATTTTGGTATTCCCTTGGCATCGAGTAGTTTAAGCGCAAAGTTAATTCAAAAAACAAAAGCACGAACTTTATTCCTTTATGCTTTGAGGAATGAGCAAGGTGGATTCGACATGCATATCGAGCGTATCAATCCTCAAATTTATGAAGGCAATGCCGAAGATGGTACGCTTATTATTCATCAGACTTTGGAAAATTTAATCCAACGTCTTCCAATGCATTATCACTGGAGTTATAAACGATTCAGTGCGAACCCTAGCTTACGCAAAATTTATGATATTGACGTCAACGAAGCTTTAGCAAAAGTTGCTGAAGTTCGTCGGCAAGAAAATACTCAACTTTAATCCTATAAATATTGTGATATGAAAATATTACAATATTTAAGTTATTTTCTTTCCAACCATTTAATTTGCTGTCTTTGCTGTCTGAGCTCAACCTGACCATTTTCAAAAACAAAACGAATTGTTCCTGCTTCAACCGTAGTTAATAATGGAATGTGTAGCGCCTGTAGACGATTTTTCAACTCTTGACTGGGATGACCATAACGATTATCAAACCCTGCCGAAGCAATCGCAAGTTTCGGTTTTAAAGTCGCTAAAAAATCATAAGCAGAACTATGTTTACTCCCGTGATGTCCCAAGATCAAAACATCTACTTTTAAATCGGGATATTGTTGCATTAATTTATATTCAGCCTCCCAACCTGCATCTCCCATGATTAAAAAGTTTTGATAAGGTTGGGCATTTAGAAACTGCAAATACACCACACAGGAATACTCATTTTGCTGATCCTTTGCATGAATAAGCTCATCTGATTTAGGGGATAGAATTTCAACTTTTAGATTTTCATATGACCAATGCTGACCTTGCTGACAAAATGAGAAATTGTTTTTGAACTGCATTTTTTGGTCATATTCATTTGACTGAACTTGGGATATTTCAAAGTTTTTTTGAATAATAGGAAAAGCACCACTATGGTCTTGATCAAGATGAGATAAGATTACATGGTGGATGTGGCGTACACCTTGTTGCCGTATAAATGGAATAACAACCCGCTCTCCTAAACTAAATTTATTTTCATTGTAAGAGCCCCCTGTATCAATCATAAAGATTTGTTCGGGATGTTGTAAAAATACAGCTTGCCCTTGTCCAACATCTAAAATATTTAAAACCGTAGGTTGAGTCTTTACACCTATACATATAGGTAAAAAACAAATCAATGCCCAAGCTTTAGGAATCGTTCCCCTCGGCATAAATAAAATAAGCATACCAAGGATTAAAGATACCATCATTAAGGGTGTATAACTTACCCCATATAAATGCGGTGCAATATTTTGCAAGATGTCTAAAATTGACATCAATATAGATAATACAAAATCATTAATTTGAAATAAAAACTGCCCTAATGCAGGAATGATGAGCCAAATACATGCAGCCAGAATATCTAATGGCACAACGACACCACCAAGTAAAGGAATTGCAATTAAGTTACTTACAGGTGCAATCCAAGAAACTTGCTGAAAGAAAATCAAGACTAATGGTAATAAGGCGATAAAGATCTTAGATTGCGATTCAACCAAAGCTTTAGCAGCTAAAAATATTTTTTGAGTCCACGTAATCGGCTGATCTTGCGGTAATTGTGCAATGGTCTGATAAACTCTAAGTAGAATAAAACAGGCCCCATATGACAGCCAAAAACCAGCGGATAGAATACTAAAAGGATCAAAAAGCAATAATATACTGGCACTATAAATCAATAAGCTAAATGGGCGAATCGATTGACGAAAGAAGAGAAAAATACTTGCAAGTAAAGCAGTCAATAAAGTTCTGATCGCTGGAATCTCAAAACCAACAAATGCCACATAGACCAGCACACTGAGTAAAAATGGCAATAATAATAAAATTTGTCTAGGCTGCCATAAGTATAGATGTGGGCAGTAACGCTGTATGAGCCGTTGTATCAACCAAGACAACATGAATGCAAAGATCAACACATGTGGACCAGAAATCGCTAACAAATGCGAAATTCCAAGCTGTTGAAATTGTTGTTTCAATGTGTTGGATAACAGGCTTTCATCACCTGTTAGCAAGGCTAAAAGTAAACCTTTATGCTGAAGCTTAGAAGTTTGTAACATCTGCCGAAATTCTAAGCGTTTCATCTCAACGCTTAATAAAAACTTAGCAGAAAAGCTTTGCTGTTGCTTTAAGTGACCTTGATAACCCAAACGGTAAATTTCATCAAAGCTTAAAGGTTGAATAGACTGCACTGAAAATGCAGACATTATATTTTGCTGCAAAAACCATTTTTCCTGATCAAATGCACCCACAACAGCAAAACTATGCACTGGTTTAATCTGACCATAAACTCGATAATAATGACCCAACTGTAAACTTTGCTTCTGATTTAACTGATATTTGTCTTGTTTTAAATAAAGTAACCAGATGACTGTTTGCTTATGTCGATTAAGTACTTCAGCAATTTGTTTATGACCATCATCACTCAATTCATCTATATTTTTAATATAAACAATTGCTTCATATGATTGTGATTCAAACTCTTTTAATTGCAGTCGTTGTTCTAATGCGGAATCTGCAAAATAATATCCTGTTGTAAACAATCCCCAGCTTGCACTGATTAAAATAAGCGCTTTATAAAAAGGTCGATAAAAATAGGATTCTTTCTTGTATATGCCAAAGCTAAAGATCAGGATTGCAATAGCCAACCAAATCCACCATGTCAGCTCGATAAAATCAAGATGAAATCCCATGATTGCAATACCAGCAATCCAGCCCAATAAAATAATTTTTAACATGTAATTTTTTAATTAAGTTTTTGATTTTTCTGAACGCAAAATTAAAGCCCGTTTTCAGGGCTTTAACAAGAGATTAAACAAAATAAATTATTTTGGATCAATCCATAAACCATCTTGCATATGCAAAATCGAATCTGCTGATTGAGCCAATTGCTCATCATGAGTCACGATTAACATCGCCATATTCAGCTCTTTTTTGAGATCAGTCAGCAATTCAAAAATACTCAATGCTGTTTTACGATCTAAATTACCAGTTGGTTCATCTGCTAAGACAACTGCAGGTTTCGTCACTAAGGCGCGCGCTAAAGCCACACGTTGACGCTCACCGCCCGATAATTCACCTGGTTTATGATCTAAACGATGCGATAAACCGACACGATCAAGTAGGTATTCTGCTCGTCTTTTAACATCCTTATAATTACTTTCACGACGTAACATCAAAGGCATGGCTACATTTTCTAAAGCAGAAAACTCAGGCAACAAATGATGAAATTGATAAACGAAACCTAGATATTGATTACGTTTATAACCACGCTCTGCTTCGCCTAAATTATCAAAACGCTGACCTTGCAAAAAGACTTGTCCTTGCGATGGTTGCTCTAGGCCACCAAGCGCATGTAATAACGTACTTTTACCTGAACCACTCGAACCAACAATGGAAACAAACTCGCCTGCTTTTACTTGAAGTGATAAACCTTTAATCACTTCAACTTTGCTTTTACCATCATCAAAATGTTTATAAATATCTTTGGCTTCTAAGACGATCTTACTCATAACGTAATGCCTCAGCAGGTTGAACTTTGGCTGCACGTAATGCAGGATAAATTGTCGCCAAAAAACTCATCAATAATGAAACAATGACAATTACCGTAACATCTTGCCATCTGAGATATGAAGGCAGATAGTGAACAAAATAGGCATCAAACAAGTTCAAACCTAGAGCAGTATTGAACCAAGAAATAATATCGCTAATGGTCAATGCTAAAGTTACACCTAACACTGTTCCTGCAATCGTTCCAATGACACCAATCACTGTGCCTTGTACCATAAAAATTTTAGTGATCATGGACGGTGAAGCACCGAGAGTCCGCAGAATCGCAATATCAGATTTTTTATCTGTTACGACCATTACTAAAGATGAAACGATATTAAATGCAGCAACCACAATAATCAGAACAAGAAGTAAACCCACTAAGGTTTTTTCCATCTGAATTGCATTGAAAAGATTGCCGTGCGTATACGTCCAATTCGATGCGTAGAAATTACTTGGTAATTGTTTCACGATATCATCTGCAACAGATGGTGCGGCAAAAATATCATCTAACTTTAATCGCACGCCTTGCGCACCATCAGGCAAACGCAATAATGTTGATGCATCATTTAAGGCGATATAACCCACCATCGAATCAACTTCTGCACCTACACTAAAAATTCCAACCACTTTAAAACGTTTAAAGCGTGGTACCACACCTGCTGGTGATGGTGTTGCTTCAGGCAGAACTAAGGTGACATTGTCATTTAAACCAAGACCAAGTGCATCGGTCATATCCTTGCCTAGAACAATACCGAACTCGCCTTTCTTCAAAGCATTTAAATCACCTGAGACCATATGGTTTTGGATAATTGAAACTTTCTTTTCATATTTAGGCTCAATTCCGGTCACCATAATCCCTGCAACTTGCCCTTGAGCGGTTAACATCCCTTGCAATTGAGTAAATGGTGCAACACCTGTCACATGCGGATGGTGTTCAACTCTTTTTACAAGCTCAGGCCAATCTGTTAGTATCTGAGTAGAAGAAACTGTGGCTTGCGGAACCATTCCAAGAACACGATTTTTTAATTCACGGTCAAAACCGTTCATAACAGACAGTACTGTAATAAGGACAGCAACGCCAAGGGTTAAACCAATCATGGAAACCAAGGCAATAAAAGAAATAAAATGATTACTTCGCCGAGCACGAGTGTATCTCAACCCTATATACAGCGAAATTGGCTTAAACATACCATTTAGTCCGAGGTGATTTATTATGGAAAATTCACAACATCAGCTTGTTGAGGACAACTCTGAACGTCGAGTGATGTCTCGTATTGATGCTGTGTTAAGAATCAACTATCAAGTCATTCCTGACGACGTTGCGCTGAATGATCCTTATGATTCTCACTTTGTATTGCCACGCTATTTTCTACTACTTGCTGAATTAGATCAATTTGATCATGCATTTCGCTACGAATTAGAACAATTAAATGAAAAAGATCAACAAATTGCTCGCATATTATCCCTTTTCAATCAAAAATTAAATCTGATTACTGGTTCTTTTTACGACAATATCGTGCAATCCCTACTACCAGTACCTGAACAAGTTAACTTTTCCGAGAATGGCTTAAGCTTCTTCAGCTCACAAGCTCTTAATGAAGGAACCTATATTCATATTACGTTGAGTCATCCTGAAAACTACTTTCATATCGCAGCAACTGCTCAAGTTGCTTACAGCTCAGCAGATGAACAAGGTAAATTCCGTATTGGTGCTTATTTCATTACCCTTAATCCACAAGATCGTGCCAAATTAGCGGAAAGTATTCAAGATTCACAACAAACTGAGAGTAACCCAAATTAAATATGAAAATGTGATTTTCATATTTTCAAACGGCGATAGGTATTAAAATCTTTATAAAAATAAAGACACAAACCTAATAGAATGATGCTTGCCCCAACAAAAACTTGTGCAGATAATTGTTCATGATTGAGGTAAGCACCTATGAGTATTGCCAACATTGGGGTCATCACCGTCGTCAGTGACAAAGTGGTGGCTTTCAAATTTTGTACCAACTTGAAATAACAAAACATCGCAATTAATGAAGCCATTACAACGGTATAAGTCAATGCTAACAATGATTTCGTCGAAGGAAAGTGCGTTGGTGCATGTTGCCAAATCCAAGGTAGTAATAATATGGCTAAGATTGTTGAAACCAGAATTGAACCAGTTGCTTGAGCCATCGGTTGCACATCCGCATTGATTTTTTTCACCAGAAAAATAGAAAGCGAATATGCAAAAACACTCATCAGCATTAAAACAATACCTATCGGCTGCACATGTTTTTGACTACCACTCAGACAAATCATCGCTAATCCAATAATTGAGGTTCCCATCCCCAACCACTGCAAACTCGCTAACTTTTGTTGAAAACCAAAACTTCCAATCAGCCCAGCCATGATCGGAGCTAAGCCAAACATCAATGCAATCAACCCAGAACTTAAATAAGGTGTTGCTGCATAAGTAAAAATTTGCGAACCGATCAAACTTAATGAACCAGCTACATAACTTGATAACGCAACTTTATGAATCGGGAATTTAACCTTTAACAGCAATAACACGCTAACCGCCAAAGGTAAGGCAATAAAAAAGCGCAATACCAAAGCCCACATAGGGTTTAAGTCAGTAACACTCCAAACAATTGCCAATGGCGTGGTTGCCCAAATGAATACTAATAATCCATACGTCAGTACTAAGTTGATTCGTGAAGGCATATTTAGCTCAAGAAGCGGTTTTGCGTTTTTGTTTGAAAATAGTTTGATCTAAAGAGCTTGAGAATTCACGTTTAACACGTTCAGAAATAGGTGGTGGACCACCTGTTTGGACACCAGCTCCACGCAAAGTATCCATAAAATCACGTAAATGCAGGCGTGCTTTAACATTTGCAACCGTATAAATTTCACCTCTAGGATGAATTGCAATGCCGCCTTTTTCAATTACTTGTGCAGCAAGCGGAATATCTTGTGTAATGACAATATCATTTTCATGCATACGCTCAATGATTTCTTTGTCTGCTTGATCTGCCCCACTCATCACCTGAATCGAATTAATCCGTAGAGATGGCGTAATCCCAACATTCTGATTAGCGACAAAGGTAACTTCTAACTGATAACGATCAGACGCACGTAAAATCACTTCACGTAAAATTTTAGGTAAAGCATCCGCATCTACCCATAATTTAAATGGCAGCACGTTGGCACAAGCTCATAAAAATAAAAATATAGTGTAGCAGATTACGGTAAAAGTAGAGTTAGCATCATTAGAATAATTGCTGCTATCCATTTCATTGATTAGATTTGAGATCAAAAACAGAAATTTGAATTAATTTTTAATGAATTACATATCCAGACTTGAAAAATGGATGTTACCCTCGATTTAATAGAATAAGTTCAATCTTTTTAGCATCACGCTTTATGAAAAATCAAAACAGTCCTGAAACTATTAAAATTCAAGATCAAAATTTCGGCAATCATGTTGAGCATTGGAACCTATTGACTGATACACCCGAAACAGATGTTCCCAAATGGTTAGGATTGGCACTTGATGCTCCAGTGATGCCTATGGGTTTATGTGAAGATGAACAAGATATGGATCAATCATTTTGGTTGATTCAAGGGCCAAAGGGTCAGTCTATTTCAATCAATCAAATTATTGCGGTTGAAAATCAAAAACCACGCGCATTAAAAACAGCATTCCCAAGTTTTGAAAGCCCATATAAATATGATGCCCAAATTGAGCGTATTATTACTTGTAATTCTGCGACTCAAGCAGTATTACGTCTGAGTTTAAATAAAAATACGGTTATTTATGCATTTGATAATTTATTCAGTGTTAATCACTGCCAATATGATCAAAATCAAACTTATCAAGTTCAATTTAATGCTTGGGCATATGAATTAGAAGCAGTTGCTGAAAATGAAAAAATCATTGTTGATGACCCTGCATCGATTAAACATCATCGTGCTTTAAATGCTATTTTGGCTGAACATAATGGTGTTGCACCAGAAAACTTACAAGAGCTGATTAACGACTGGCAACCACAAACACCTGAAGATCACGAACCTGTGACCGTTGATTTTTCTAAAATGGTGGCATATTTGTATGGTGAAACATTAGGTCAAGAAGATGAAGCTTGGTTCCAAGGCAATATCGTGGGCAAAACAACCATGCAATTTATGCAAGATGAATATACGCTGTATGATGTGACTTTAGTTTTAGAAGATGATTTACCTGCAATTTTAATTCGAATTGCAACAAAAAATGATTTGTATAAAAACTTTAACATTGGCGAATATATTCGCGGCAACCTATGGATTCAGGCGAATATTTATGCTAAAACTGCACTAAAGTGACAAAAAATCACACAAATGGCATTTTTAGGCGTTCTAATGAAAATTATACCAGAACAGACAACCACCAGTTTGATTCATTCGAGTGATCAAGGTCTTAAACTTGATATTGGTGCTTTTTGCTTTTTTTTACTTGGTATGTTTTTAGCAGCACTCTTTTTTCATCAAATCGGCTTATTTTAATTTTTAGATTTAAATTGTGTTAATAAAAAAGCCCTCATTCATGAGGGCTTTATTTTATGGATGATAAATTGCTTAACCGTGACGTTTTGCAAACTCGTCCATGAAATTAACCAATGCTTGTACCCCTTCTAAAGGCACAGCATTGTAAATACTTGCACGCATACCGCCCACAGAGCGATGACCTGCTAAGTTAAGCAAATGGCTTTGCTCAGCTTCTTTCAAGAAGGTTTTTTCAAGTGCTTCATCTGCAAGTGTGAATGGTACATTCATGATTGAACGATTTGGAATTGCGATTGGATTATTATAAAAATCACTAGAATCAATATATCCATAAAGCAATTTTGCTTTTTCTTGGTTTACTTTATACATTGCGTCTACACCGCCTTGTTCAAGTAACCATTCAAATACTAAACCAGACAAATACCAAGCATAAGTTGCAGGCGTATTTACCATTGAATCATTTTTTGCCTGATCTGAATATTTCAAAATGCTTGGAATTTCAGGTTTTGCTTGATCTAATAAATCATCACGCACAATAACGATCGTTAAACCTGCTGGGCCAATATTCTTTTGTGCCCCAGCATAAATTAAACCGAATTTACTTACATCTAATGGTGCAGACAAAATGCTTGAAGAAAAGTCACATACCAACGGCGCATTAACGTCTGGTACACCTGCAAATTGTAGACCACCAATCGTTTCATTATCCGCATAGTGCACATAAGCCGCATCGTTTGAAAGATTCCAAGTACTTTGCTCAGTAATGGCGTGTTTTCCATCAATGAGCGTACCCGCTTCAATGACATTGATGTCCCCATAACGTTTTGCTTCTTTCAACGCTTTTTCAGACCAAATACCAGTATGAATATAATCAGCTTTCGCATTCTTGCCGAGCAAGTTTAAAGGAATTGCTGAAAATTGAAGCGATGCCCCACCTTGTAAGAACAATACTTTATAGTTCTCAGGAATGTTCATGAGCTTACGCAAATCTGCTTCAGCTTTTTCCGCGACAGCAACATAGTCACTACTACGATGACTCATTTCCATGATCGACAAACCTTTACCTTGCCAATCCAACATTTCTTGTTGAGCTTTCTCTAAAACGGCAGTAGGTAATGCAGCAGGACCAGCGCAGAAATTATAAGCACGCATGAGTTTTCCCTTGTCAAAGTGAAACAAATTGAAATGGGGATTTAATCATAGATTAGCTAAGGTTGCAGCAGCTTATCGAGTAAATATTTAAATTTAATTGAAAATAATGGGGAATTTTCCAATCATGTTTTTGCACCCCATTTTATGGATTTACTCATTTTCAGCAGAATATTTCCATCATCAGAAAAACAGGATTTGGCCGTGCGGACACTAGACTAAAAACTCTATTTTTTACAAATTCAATACACCAATTGAAGTGATATAACTATTTAATTAAAAACATAATATTTCAATTTTATAAAAATAATTTAGACTAACGCAGGATATTATTAAATTGCGACATCAGATCATGTTGAAACGGCATCATCGACCGAATTTTAAGGTCAAACGGTTTCCAAGGCAGTTGAGTTTGAGTATGAGCTTGATCAGTTGTGCTCTGTTCTCCATGCCTGTATTTGCCCAAACCCTGAGCTATGGTGAAGCTGAACAATATGTCGTGCAAAATGCGTATAGTTCTCAAGCGCAACAAGCCTTACAGCAAGCATCGCAATTAGAAATGGAAGCTGTTAAAAATTTAGGCTTACCAAGAATTGATTTAAATGCTCGAGCCTATGCATTTCATAGTGAAACGAGCGTGCCTCTTGAATCAAGTAAACGTCGTTTAGAAAATTCATTAACAAATGGTTTCGATGAAAAATTATCTCAATGGCAAAATGTATTACCTCCAGAAGTCATCGATCAGGTCAGCCAAGGTTTTGATCAAGTTGTTAGCGATGGTTTAAATAAAGTTCCAAATAACTTAGATGTCACTGTTGAAGATCATGATGTTCGTACTTCAGTTTCAATGGTTATGCCGCTATATACAGGTGGAAAAATTAATAGCGCTAAACAAATCGCCACCATTCAAGCAAAACGCTCAAATATTAGTGAAAAACAACAGCAAGATACACAACGTTTCGAAATGATTCAGGCTTATTTCAATGTGCAATTACAACAACAATTAGCCAAGTCAGCGTTGTTTAATTTGAATGCGATGCAAGAACATTATAACAATGCGCTAAAACTTGAAAAACAAGGTTTTATTAACAAGGGACAGCGTATGCAATTTGAAGTTGCACGCAATAATGCTGAACGTACTTACCAAAATGCACAGTCTAATTTAAAAGCGAGCGAATTTATTTTACAGAATCTATTACAAACCAAAGAAAGTGTCAGTCTAAGTACCCCACTTTTTGTGAATTTAACTCAGAATCATTCTTTGGATAAATTGCTTGCAAATTATGATCAGAACTCAAGTTTGATTAAAAAACTACAAATAGATACTGAATTGGCCAATGAAAATGTGAAAGTTCAACAAGCCTCTAAAAAACCAAGTGTTTTTGCTTTTGGAGAATACGGCTTAGATAGCAAAGAAAATTGGATTGTTGGTGTGATGGCAAAATACAATTTATTCTCAGGTATAGACAATAATAAAAATATCCGTGCAGCAGAGCTCAAAAAATATGCAGCAGAGCTTATGACTGAACGGACAAAACAAGAAGTCGAAAATGTTTTATACAAATCTTATAGTGAATTAAATTCTTCGCAAAATAGCCATCAATTACTTACCCAGAATACCAAAGCAGCTCAAGAAAATTTAAGAATCCAACAACTTTCATTTAAAGAAGGTATGGGTACTGCAACGCAAGTGATTGACGCACAAAATGCTTTAAGTACTTTAAAAACTGAAATGGCACTCAACTCGTATAAATATATTTTATCTTTGGCCACCTTATTACAAAGCTATGGTTCTATTGATGAATTTAAGCTTTACGTTAATCAACCACGTACTGACTATATACGCTAATTGGAGAAATTTATGAGCCAGAATCCATCATCATCCAATTCAGAACGTGATACAGATCAACTCAATCAAACAACAGATGCTCAAACAAAAGAAACAGCATCTGAACCAGTTTCTCTAATTGAACATACAGAAAAAGTAGAAACTGAAACAGCACCTTTGAATAAAAAAATTCCACCGAATAAATCATCTAAAAATGGAAAACTCAAACTTATTGGGTTAATTATCCTTATTTTAATATTCGGTTTAATTGCATTTGGTCTATGGAAAGCTTATCAACCTCAGACCATTGAATTACAAGGTCGCGTTGAAGCAGAAACAGTACATATCAGCACCAAAGTTCCAAGCCGTATTGAAGAATTTTACGTCACTGATGGACAACCCGTCAAAAAAGGACAGGCTTTGGTTCGTTTTGTTAGTCCAGAGTTAGAGGCAAAGAAAGAGCAAGCACAAGCAGCTTTACAAAGTGCTACAGCATTTCATTCAACCGTATATCGTGGTGCTCAGCAAGAGAATATCGAAACCTTATACGCCAACTGGCAAGCAATGAAAACCCAAGCTGATTTGGCAGCAACCACTTATAAACGTGGTGAAAATTTATTTCAACAAGGTGTCATTTCTCGTCAACGCCGTGATGAAATGTTAGCCGCCCAAACTTCGGCACGTGAAACTGCTGAAGCAGCTTATCAACAGTACGCACGCGCTAAACGAGGCAGTACGGAGCAACAAAAATCAACTGCTGATGCACAAGTAGCTATGGCTCAAGCAGCGGTAAAAGAAGCCAATGCTTTAACCGAAGAGACCAAACTGTATTCACCGACTGATGGTACTGTTTCTAAAACTTACGGTAAACCAACTGAGTTAGTCGCGACAGGCATCCCTGTAGTAAGCATTCTTGAAGACCATGATTTATGGGTAAGTTTGAATGTCCGTGAAGACATGTATAGCTCAATTTATAAAACCAAAACTCTGGAAGGTTTTATTCCTGCACTCAACCGTAAAGCAAATTTTAAAGTGAAAAAAATTGATGCCGAAGGTGATTTTGCAACGATTAAGACAACAAGACAAACTGGCGGTTATGATATTCGTAGTTTCAAATTTCATTTAGTACCAGAACAAACCATTCCAGACCTAAAAGTCGGTATGAGTGTTTTATTTAACATTGCAGAGGCAAAATAACCGATGTTTGCAGTAATGCTTCGGGAGTTGCGCTATTTAAAACGCCATAAAGCTGATTTTTTTATGGCGATCATTGCCCCTTTGTTGGTGATTCTTCTTTTTGGCAATATGTTTGCATCGGGTAAAGCTGAGCATTTACCTATCGTTGTGATTGATCAAGATCAAAGTGAAATGAGCCGTAAAGTCATTCATGCACTGAGTATCAATCATACTTTACAAGTAAAAACCATCACCACTAGCCAAGATGAAGCCGAACAGCTTATTAATAAAACCGAAGCATGGGGATTCGTTTTAATCCCCGATGGTGCAGAACAAAGATTAGTACAAGCACAAGATGCACAAATCAGTATTGCCTACAATCAATCTTTTTTTAGTATTGGGAATACCATTTCCTCTGCAATGCTGATCAGCACATTAAACGGTATGGCAGATTATACGGGACAGAGTTACTTATCAAATGTAATCCCCTACTTGGATGTTCCCACACCAAATATTAAGATTTCTACGCTATATAATCCTAATATGAGCTATGAACTGTTTCTGGAACCATTCATGGTGCCTGCGGTGCTACATCTACTGCTTTGCTGTTGTGTGGCTTTTGCCATTGGACAGGAATTTAAAAGGAAAACCCTGAATGAATGGGTTGACTCAAAACACATTATTTCTAGCCTATTAGGTAAAATTCTGACCTATGTCTTTATTTTTTGTGCGTGGACATGGTGCTGGATGTTTTGGCTAGCACATATTCGTGGCTACTTTATTGCAGGCTCGCTCAGCCTAATTTTGCTTGCACAATTTTTACTTTATTTTTCTTATGCTGTCATCAGCAGTACTGTTGTATTAGCCACAAAAGATCTACCTAAAACCTTTGGTTTTATTGCACTTTACGGTGGATCATCACCTAGTTTCTCGGGAATTACCCTCCCCCTGAATAATGCACCAGCATTTACTCAATTTTGGTCAATGATTATTCCGTATACGCCTTATGCGAAACTACAAACTGAGCAATGGGTGATCGGTAGCGATATTTCCGTATCTCTCATTCCTTTTGGTATTTTAGTTATTTTCTCTGCTCTTTATCTAGGTTTAAGTATTCGTTTATTGAAGAAAAATATTCAGGAGCAAAATCAATGAAATCATTTTGCTTCTATTACATCCAAACGTTTAAAAATATTGTTGCAAATAGTTCTGTATTTACCACATTGATTGCGGCTGTAATCATGTATAGTTTTTTCTATCCTACTGCTTATAAAGCTCAGTCGGCAGCAGATATCCCAATTGTGATTGTTGACCAAGAACAAAGTATTTTAACCTCAAAAATTATTAGTCAAGCTGCTAATAGTCCACATATTCGAATCACAACAGTTACCGATAATTTCTTGGAGGCTGAGAAGCTCGTAAAAAATCAGAAAGCTGAAGGCATTTTACTTTTACCCGAAAATCTTACCAATAGTTTGAAACGCGGCGAAATGGGTGGAATCGGTCTTTACCTAAGTACAGCCTATTTCATTCGAACCAAAGAAGTGGGAATTGGTCTAGCGACTTCAATTGAAGCGAGTTTACAAGAATATTTAGAAAAATTTGGCAAAGCTTCTTCATTTCATCCTGAGATATCAATTCATCAGATTCCTCTATTTAATACATTATCTGGCTATGGCAGCTATATTTTTCCTGCTGTATCTAGTCTTATTATTCATCAAACCATATTACTCGGGCTCGCAATGTTGATTGCGAGCTATAGAGAAAAAGGTTGGGTTGCCAACCGATCAGAGTTTTTTGCGATTTTTGCTGCAATATTAACCATCGGATGTTTAGGTTGTCTCTATTTATTCGGTTTCACCTTTTGGTTATATGAATATCCGCATGGGGGTAATTTCTGGGGAATGCTATTCGCTGTTCCGATTTATGTAAGTTGTATTATTGGTTTAGCAATGCTTGTTGGCTCAATGGTGGATATGCCTGAACGAGTTGGGCATTTGATTGTGGTGACTTCAGTGCCTTTGTTTCTATTAACAGGAACAGCATGGCCACATCAAGCTATGCCTGAATGGATGCAGTGGTTTGCATGGATATTACCCTCTACCAATGGGGTACAAATGTTTGTGCAGCTCAATCAGATGGGTGTACCCACTGCCATTGTTGTGCCAAAACTGATTTATCTTGCGACGGTAGCTGCAATCTTACTGGCACTTTCTTATTATCGGTTAGTGATGATGAAATCAATAAAAAAGGAAGCAGATTAGCTTCCTTTTTTATGAATAAGATATTTACGCTTCTGGCGTATCATCTTTTGGTTCTGCTGCAACGTCTTCAGAAGTTACTGCTTCAGCCTCAGTCACTTCAGTTTCAGTATTTATCACTGCTTCTGTCGCTTCCAACACTTCGTCATCTTCAACAGCTTCAATTGACACCACACCTACCAGAGTTTCAGCATCGCTTAAGCGAATTAAACGAACACCCTGTGCATTACGACCTGTGGTTGCAACCTCAGCCGCACGGGTACGCACTAGTGTGCCTCCATCAGAAATCAGCATCAGTTCCTTGCTTTCATCAATAGATACAGCACCAACCAGCTCACCATTACGTTCGCTGGTCTTGATGGCAATCACACCTTTACCACCACGTTTCTTGGTTGGGAAGTCATCTACAGGTGTACGTTTACCATAACCGTTTGCACAAGCACACAGTACTTCACCCGTTTCAGGTACAACCACAAGTGAAACAATACGACTGACAACATTCGAATCTGATGAATCATCATTGTCATCGCTATCATCATTTTCGACTTCAGCATCCTCAGATTCAATGGTATTGCTTGCAAAACTCACACGCATACCACGCACGCCTTTTGCAGTACGCCCCATCGCGCGAACATCTGTTTCAGCAAAACGAATTGCCTTCCCTTCGTTCGAGAACAACATGATCTGCTGATTACCATCGGTAATTGCAACACCGATTAAAGTATCTTCTTCGTTCAACTCAATCGCACGTAAACCATTAGAACGAACATTGCTAAATTGTGCTAATTCAACACGTTTAACCGTACCTGATGCTGTTGCCATGAATACATAGTGATTTTCAGGGAATTCAGTCAACGGTAAGATTGCAGTCACGGTTTCATTTGCATCCAATGGAAGCAAATTAATAATTGGACGACCTTTTGCACCACGTGAAGCTTGCGGAACCTCAAACACTCTCAAGCGATAAACTTTACCAACATTGGTAAAACATAAAACTGTTGCATGGTTTGATGCCACAATTAAATGTTGAATAATATCATCATCTTTCATTGAAGTTGCAGACTTACCACGACCACCACGACGTTGCGCTTGATAGTCAGAAAGTGGTTGAGTTTTCGCATAACCTGTTTGAGAAACAGTCAATACCACTTGTTCTTCTGGGATCAAATCTTCACGGCAGAAATCAACGCCTGATTCAACAATTTCAGTACGACGCCCATCACCATATTGTTGCAAGATTAAAGCAAGCTCTTCACGGATCACATTCATCAATAAATTAAAATCATTGAGAATTGCTGTTAATTCAGCGATTTGACCTAAGATTTCAGAATATTCTGCATGTAACTTGTCTTGTTCGAGACCCGTTAAACGATGCAAACGCAATTCCAGAATTGCGGCAACCTGTGTTGGAGATAAACGATAAATATCACCTGACAAGCCAAATGGACATGAAGGATCTTCGCCTTCAATCTCATCAGGACGAACAGAAATCGCGCCTGCTTTTTCAAGTAGTGCAACCACACCACCGCCTGCCCACTCACCTACCTGTAGACGCTCACGTGCTTCAGCGGGGTTAGCAGAAGTTTTAATGGTTTCAATAATGGCATCAATATTTGCCAAGGCAACCGTTAAACCCTCTAAGATATGCCCACGCTCACGTGCTTTACGCAATTCGAACATGGTACGGCGAGTCACAACTTCTTGGCGATGACGAATAAATGCCGCAATAATATCTTTCAGGTTCATCAACTTAGGCTGACCGTTGTCTAAGCAAACCATGTTGATGCTGAACGAGTTTTGAAGTTGGGTATGCAGGAATAAGTTATTCACTGCAACTTCTGCATTTTCACCACGCTTCAAGTCGATCGCGATACGCATACCGTCTTTATCAGACTCATCACGCAGTTCAGAAATACCTTCAAGTTTCTTTTCTTTGACTAACTCAGCAATACGCTCAATGGTTTTTGCTTTATTAACTTGGTAAGGAATCTCAGTAAAGACAATCGTAGTACGACCCGTTTTTTGGTCTTCTTCAAAGTGATACTTACCACGAATATGTAAACGACCTTTACCCGTACGGTAAGCATCTACAATGCCTGACTTACCGTAAATAATACCGCCTGTAGGGAAATCTGGACCAGTCACATGCTCCATCAAACCTTCAATAGAAATATTCGGGTTATTGGCGTAGGCTAAACATGCATTCACGACTTCTGTCATGTTATGTGGTGCCATATTGGTCGCCATACCTACCGCAATACCTGTCGTACCATTAATCAAAAGATTTGGAATACGTGTCGGCATGACTTGAGGAATACGCTCAGAACCGTCGTAGTTATCTTCCCAATCAACAGTATCTTTTTCTAAGTCTGCTAAGATTTCATGGGTCAACTTTTGCATACGAACTTCGGTATAACGCATTGCTGCTGCGCTATCCCCATCGACCGAACCGAAGTTACCCTGACCATCAACTAACATGTAACGCAAACTGAAGTCTTGCGCCATACGAACGATTGTTTCATATACTGCGATGTCACCATGAGGGTGATATTTACCGATCACGTCCCCGACAACACGAGCAGACTTTTTGTATGCTTTGTTATAATCATTGCCCAATTCATGCATTGCAAACAACACACGACGGTGAACAGGTTTAAGACCGTCTCTCACATCTGGCAATGCACGAGATACAATTACGCTCATCGCGTAATCTAGATATGAATGCTTGAGTTCGTCCTCAATGGCAATCGGTCTAATTTCCGATACGCTCATGCATACTCCTTGTTTACAAGTAGATGGCTCTACTTGTTTTTATGTATTCAATCTTGCAAAAAATTAGTTCAGAAAATTGAACTAAAATTAAAAAATATAGCGAAAAATTATAGCATAAATGACAGGTTAACTGGGAGTTTGCTAATCTGAAAATAGCATTTTTTTACAATAAAAAATTTATTAGAATTAATAAGTTAAAAATCTAGTTTTCCATTTTTTAGTGAATAGAATAAAAGATTACTTTTTAATCAAAATAAAGGCATTTTTAATAAAATATTCAATCCAGTTTTTTTAAAATCAGCGGTATAAATAGGCACATTCTCTTTGAAAGAAAATTAAGTCTAGCTCCAAGGACTTTGCTGTTAGCTCAAAGATCATGCTGTGCATTTGACCTCGATGATGCGTTTGATGGTTAAATAGGTGTGCCAATATTTCAATCAAAGGCTCAATATAAATTTGACCTCGACGGACATAACTAATGGTTTGATGGAATGAAACTTCATCATGTTCATGAATAAAATTTATCAGACTTTGATCATGTTCAATTCAAGCATTCTCTAATTGGGCGAGTTGATTATAAAGAATTTCATCCAAAGTATACGTTGATGCAACAACACCTTTGATACGCTCAAACCAAAGTATCTCTCCTACCAACACATGATTTGCCGTTCGCATAAGGGATTTAAAATAAACTTTACAATCTTGATTTAATTGCTCCTCTGTTAAGCCGATGAGCGTAGAAAATAACTTTTGATTTGCCCACTGATTATAATGAGCCAGCATCAGAAAATAGGTCTTAAAAGTACAATTCATCGGCAATGCTCTCATTTATTTATTCTTATTTTTAACATAAAAAAACGCCCCTTTCGGAGCGTTTCAAACTTAATTCAGAGAATTAAAGTTTAGATACCAATTCTGGTACAACAGTGTTCAAATCGCCCACTAACCAGTAGTCAGCAACGCTGTTGATTGGCGCTTCTTCGTCTTTGTTGATTGCAACAATAACTTTAGAATCTTTCATACCCGCTAAGTGCTGAATCGCACCAGAGATACCGATTGCCAAGTAAAGATCTGGCGCAACGATTTTACCAGTTTGACCAACTTGGAAGTCGTTTGGTACGAAACCAGCATCTACCGCAGCACGTGAAGCACCTTGAGCAGCACCAAGCTTATCAGCTAATGGGTCAAGTACTTTATGGTAGTTCTCACCAGAACCTACACCACGACCACCAGAAACAACGATACGCGCAGCAGTTAATTCTGGACGATCAAGTTTCACGATTTCTTCGCTTACAAACTTAGAAATACCAGCATCTTTCGCTTCAGCAACAGCTTCAACTGCAGCAGAACCGCCTTCAGCAGCTGCAGCATCAAATGCTGTACCACGAACTGTACCAACGATGATTGCTTCGTCAGATTGAACAGTTGCGATTGCGTTACCTGCATAGATAGGACGCTTGAAAGTATTTGCAGATTCTACAGAAATGATATCTGAGATCATGCTTACATCAAGAAGTGCAGCAACACGTGGAAGAATGTTCTTACCCGTTGTTGTAGATGCAGCTAATACGTATTTGTAACCTTTCGCTAAATCCGCAACTAGGCCAGCAACGTTTTCAGCCAATTGGTTCGCATAAGCAGCATTGTCAGCAAGTAATACTTTGCTCACACCAGCAACTTTAGCAGCAGCATCAGCAACTGCTTGAGCGCCAGAACCAGCTACTAATACAGTAATATCACCACCGATTTTTTGAGCTGCCGCAACAACGTTTAAAGTTGCACCGTTAAGTGACTGGTTGTTGTGATCAGCGATAACTAAAATACTCATGATTTTATCCTTCTGTATTAGATCACTTTCGCTTCATTTTTCAATTTTTCAACAAGTTCGTCTACAGACTTAACTTGTACGCCAGCTTTACGTTCAGCAGGTGCTTCAACTTTAACTGTTTTAAGTTTAGTACCAGTTGCAACGCCGTAGTCAGCAGGAGACTTAGTATCAAGCGGTTTTTTACGCGCTTTCATGATGTTTGGAAGAGCAGCATAACGTGGCTCATTCAAACGTAAGTCAGTTGTGATGATTGCTGGAAGACCAAGCTCAACAGTTTGTAAACCGCCATCAACTTCACGAGTAACTTGTACTTTACCGCCGTCAACTTTAACTTCAGATGCAAAAGTACCTTGACCAGCACCAAGTAAAGCACCAAGCATTTGACCTACTTGGTTAGAGTCATCATCAATTGCTTGTTTACCAAGAAGAATTAGTTCTGGTTTTTCAGCATCAACAACGCCTTTTAAAATTTTAGCAACTTCTAAAGCGCCAATTTCATCAGTAGTTTCAACTAAGATACCACGGTCAGCACCTAAAGCCATTGCAGAACGAATTTGTTCTTGCGCGTCTTTAGAACCCACTGAAACAACAACGATTTCTGAAATCGTTCCTTTTTCTTTTAAGCGAACCGCTTCTTCGACTGCGATTTCACAGAATGGGTTAATTGACATCTTAACGTTAGTAAGGTCAACCCCAGTATTGTCCGGCTTAACACGAACTTTAACGTTGGCATCAACCACACGTTTTACAGCGACAAGAGCCTTCATGTAATCCTCGGCTGTTCTAAGCAAGTAAATGTAGTGAAGAGCATTCTAACTCTTCGATCGAAACTTTTTAGGTGCCCTATCTTGCAATGTATTTGGCATTTCGGTCAAGTCACAATTTTCGCTATGACTGTAAAAAAGATGAAATGCTCAGTTCACTAATTTTGGCAGGTTATTCAGCATATAAATATTATTATACTTTCAGCACTTATATTAGAGTTTGATTTAGCTAATATTTTATATAATTCAACCACCTAAAATGGTTATATAAAAACACGTACAAAAGATCTGTAACCGATCATTTCTGATAAATCTTAATCCAATTTACATTTTGCAAAAACTTGGCAATAAAGTAAGAATGTTTGTTCAATAAATTGCGAATACAAATAAAAAAACAGTCGGTTATTAAACATTCAAGTTTGCAACATCATGTATTGTTTATGATCTAATTTTACTCAAAAAAGAATACCGCAATTACCATTTAAACATTGGTAATGGACTCCATGGCTTATGCAAAAAACGTTTAAACCCAAGAAACATCAAATTCTTATGAAAACCACAATTCGGATATTGTTGCGTTAAATATTTAAAAGTTTGAAAGGGAATATTTGAACGTAATAATCCTAATGAAAAATCGGCATAATCAGCCTTTCTAAAATGCTCAACTAAAGGATATTGATCACATTCGGTAGTTGTTAGCTTGTGATGCTCCGTAATCATTAAAGTTAGTTCATTTTGCCAATCAGATAGTTGATTGATTTCAAGATATTGCCTCATCTGCTGCACAGAGGGTTGAATGTAATCAATCGTTTTTGCTGTCCAAATACCAATATCATGAAAGGCAACAGCAATTGCAATTTTATCACGGGTTTGTTGGCACTCATCTTGGGCTAGGATTAAACAACAAACAGCCACACGCTTACAATGATTCAAATAACCTTGATAGTCTGCACCTATTATTGTTTGATATTGAAATAAAATCTTCTCAATATAATTCGCACACTGAATAAATACTTCATTATCCAACGATAAAGCTGTTTCTTGTTGTTCACTCATTTTTTTGTGCTCGCGGATGGGCTTGATCATAGACTTTTGCTAATTGATCAAAATCAACATGGGTATAAATTTGGGTCGTTGATAAATTACTGTGTCCTAACATCTCCTGAACTGAGCGTAAATCACCGCTTGCTGAAAGCATATGGCTGGCAAAACAATGGCGTAATAAATGCGGATGTACATCGACATTAACACCTGCTCTTTGTGCTTGCAATTTAACGCGATTTTCAATTTGACGAGGTTGTAATGTATTTCCTCGTTGTGAGATGAAAACTGCTGATTCGGCAGTAAAATTTCCTTGCCAAATTCGGTAAACTTTAAGCCATTCAATCAAGCCTTGTTTTGCCTTGCTTCCAAACGGCACAACTCTCGTTTTATTGCCTTTACCCGTTATACGCAACAATTGTCGATTAAAATCAATATCCTTAATCTTTAACCCTTGTAATTCGGCTAAGCGCAATCCACTGGAATAAAGAAGTTCAAGCATTGCTTTATCACGTAGCCATAATTGTTGTTCGATCGGCTTCTCGGGCGCTGCCTGATCTAGAATCTGATTCACTGTTTCAATATCAATCATCCCCGGCAAAGGACGCGGCTGGCGCTTTAATCGAAAGTCTTCAGATGGATTTTGTTGTAAATACTGACCTTGCTCAGCCCACTTCATAAACTGACGAATTGATGTTAAATGGCGTTGCAGACTACTCGAACTCAATTGATCTTGCTCAACTCGTGCAGCCAAGTATTCTCTTAAATCAGATGCTTCGACATCTTCCAATCGTAGCTTTTTGTATTCACAAAAATTTAAAAAATCGGTTAAATCACGTTGATATGCTGCAATCGTATGTTCCGATTGATTTTGAATAATGCGTTCTTTTAACCACATGGAAAGAAGTTTTATAGGAGTTTCCAAATTTCTCTCCATCTTGGAATATCGACCAACTTGTATTTTAACAAATTTTCTTCTGATTTATCTTTAAACAAATCTCGAAGTATATATAGCTGTGTAATACCATATATTTCAAGTTTTTTGTAGCGCCATCACCATGTCAATGTTGCTTATCCCCTATCTCATTGCAATCTCAATTCTTACGATTACTCCTGGTCTAGATACAACACTCATCATCCGTACCGCAACACTTGAAGGTAAAATGAAAGCATTTCAAGCAGCTTTAGGAATTAATCTAGGTTGTATTGTGTGGGGAGTGATCGTGGCCTGTGGCTTAGGTGCATTGTTGATGACTTCGGATCTTGCTTTTAATGCTTTGAAATGGATAGGGGCAATTTACCTGACATGGTTAGGACTCAATCTCCTTTTAAAACCTCGTAGCCAACTTGCGAGTTTAAATAGTTCAGCAGTGACAAGGCAAAATTGGTTTATGAAAGGTTTTTGGGGAAATTTACTCAATCCCAAAGTCGGTATTTTCTATATTTCCTTTTTGCCACAGTTTATTCCACAGTCTGCATCTCCAGTAATTTGGACCATGAGTCTTGTGATGATACATGTCGTAATCGGATTGATCTGGTCAATTTTTCTAATTGCTGCGATGCAGTCCATTTCCGCTTATTTAAAGCAACCTAAATTTATTCGATATATGGATCGCGTCACAGGAAGTATTTTTATCTTGTTTGCACTGAAACTAGCATTGAGTAAGCGATAAGTCATAAAAAAAAGCGTGCTGGTATCACAGCACGCTTTTTATACGTTTTAATCATGGTCTAAATCATTTTTAAATAGGCATTTATTTGTATTGCCACTTCATCTGCATCCTGCTTTGCCAGCCCATGATCACCACCCTCGACAATATAAAGTTTTGATTTTTTAAGTATCTGATTTAAATATTGCCCAACTTCGATTGGGCTAACTGAATCTTGATCGCCCCAAATGAGTAATGTTTCTACCTCTATCGTAGATAGAAATTCCTCATAATCGACCTTTGTCGTCACAAACCAATCAGGGGATTCCAAATATTCCTGTCGATAAAGCTGACGCCAATCTTGCACCTGAAATCGATCTAAATTGATTCCACCTGAAGTTGCAATCAATACAAGACCTTTAACCAAATCAGTTTTCTGTAAGGCCGCAGCAATTGCAAAAATCCCACCCATGGATTGAGCGATGAGAATAGAAGGTTGCTCAATCTGTGCAACGACATAATTGCTCAGATCATCAAAATTGTTAATCTCTGGATCAGTTGCCACACCATGAAAGCCTGGATAATGAATTATTTGTTTGGTGTAGGCTTCTGGAAGTTTGGCAACTAAAGGATTCCAAAATTGAGTATTTCCAGACGCACCTGCAAGAAAAACTAAATGATTCATTGTTATCCTTTGAAATTATAATTTTCTCTTCATGTAGACACTCCATTTAGGAATGTCTACTGATTCCAAGATTAACCTTGGAAATATCGTAAATCCAATCGCGCATCGTAGACATGCGTGGTTGGACCTGTCATCCAAACCACATCACCTTCACGCCAAGCGATATGCAACTTACCACCTGCAAGCTGAACTTCAACTTCATTGGCAAGTAAACCACGGCGCATACCACTAACCGCTGCTGCACAAGCCCCTGTACCACAGGCTAAAGTCTCGCCGACACCACGTTCAAACACACGTAAACGAATATGCTTTTCATCAATGATCTGCATAAATCCAGCATTCACCCGTGAAGGGAACCGTGTATGTGATTCTACTTGTGGGCCAATACGCTCAACATCAGCAGTTAATACATCAGGTACGATAGTCACAGCATGAGGATTCCCCATGTTCACAACATCAATATTGATACTTTGATTGTTTGCAAGTTCTAATGCGTATAAGCCTTCAATATCTTCATGTTCTTGGGTAAGAAATGGAATTTCTTTTGGAAGAAATTTTGGTGGTCCCATATTTACACGCACCCACCCATTGGCACCCAATTCAGGCTCAACAATACCCGCTTTAGTTTGTACACGAATTTTAGTTTTGGTCGTCAGTTGACGCTCATGTACAAAGCGAGCGAAACAACGTACACCATTACCACATTGTTCTACTTCCGAACCATCAGCATTAAAAATTCGATATTTAAAATCAACATCAGGAAAATCAGGTGGTTCAACAATCAACAGTTGATCAAAACCCACACCAAAATGACGATCGGCTAAGCGCTGAATAGTGATAGTATCTAAATAAGCACGCTGGGTAATCAGGTCTACAACCATAAAATCATTGCCCAAACCATGCATTTTGGTAAATTCTAAATACATCTCAATTTACTCCTCAGGCAATAAACGTTCTTTTTCCCAAAGTGATTCTATGCTTTCACGCTCACGAATTACATAGGCTTGATCACCACTCACCATAACTTCGGCAGCACGACCACGCGTGTTGTAGTTCGAGCTCATTACAAAACCGTAGGCACCTGCACCTAATACAGCAAGGACATCATTTTCTTGAAGTGCTAAATCACGCTCTTTACCCAAGAAATCACCTGTTTCACAGATTGCACCAACTAAATCCCAAGTTTTAACTTCAACATCAGGATTTGGATTGACTGACTGAATATCCATCCACGCTTCATATAAAGCTGGGCGAATTAAGTCATTCATCGCTGCATCGATAATGGCAAAGTTACGATGATTCGTCGGCTTGAGTAAATCCACCTTGGTGAGTAATGCACCTGCATTGGCAGAAATACTACGTCCTGGTTCCATATACACTTTGAGACCGAGCTTTTCTAAAGCTGGACGCATTGAATTAGCATACTCTTCAACACTTGGCGGAGTTTCATCTTTATAACAAACGCCTAGACCACCACCAATATCAATATGTTTGAGGTTGATGCCCAGACCTTTCAACTGTTCAATCATCACAATGACCCGATCAAGCGCATCAACAAAAGGCTTGGTTTCTGTCAATTGCGAACCGATGTGGCAGTCAATACCGACAATCTCAAGATTTGGTAATGACGCCGCATATTGATAAGTCTCATTGACCGTATCACTTGGAATACCAAACTTGTTTTCTTTCAAACCTGTTGAGATATAGGGATGAGTTTTCGCATCGACATCTGGGTTTACACGTAATGAAATCGGGGCTTTTTTTTCTAATTTTGCGGCTACTTTTTGGATCCGATCAAGTTCAGCATGAGATTCAACATTGAAACATGCAATACCTACGGTCAAAGCCTTTTCAATGTCAGCTTCAGATTTACCTAAACCAGAAAATACAATTTTTGAAGGTTCACCACCTGCTGCGAGAACACGTGCTAGTTCCCCACCCGTCACAATATCAAAACCTGCACCAAGTTTTGCTAATACATTCAGAACAGCGATATTTGAGTTTGACTTCACTGCAAAACAGATTTGATGATCAATAAAATCAAAAGCACGATGCATATCTAAATAATGCTTCTCAAATGTAGATTTTGAGTAAACATATAAAGGCGTGCCAAATTGCTGTGCGAGCTGATCTAATGAACATTGCTCAGCATGCAATACTCCATTAATGCGAGTGAAACTCATGAAGATGTCCTTATTTACAAACTTAAGGTGAGGTTGTCTGTGATACTGTTGAAGATGTTGCTGCTTGGTTTTCAGCTTTCACATCATCAGATGACGTTTTAGCCTGAGACGTTTCATTTTTATAAAGCAGGTATTTTGCACGTTTGTCATGATTGATATCAGAAGGTAATTGCAATGCCCCTGACTGACCACATGCAGTAAGTACCACACTACTGAATAATAAACCGATCGAACAAATGACTTGACGCATCTGAGCACCTAACTTTTACAATTCGGAGCAGTATAACGTGATCATCAGATTGGCTAAAGTCTAAACTTGAAGGAATAAAACAATATCCATAAAAAAACGCCGACTTAGATGCCGACGTTCTTGTTCATTACTTCTTCAACTGCTTACTTCTTTTTATTTAAGAAATAACCAATTGCCAAAATAACAAACCAGATTGGGCTAACTTTAAGTGACTCTAAAGTGGTTTCGTCCAAAGCAAGGAAATAAATCGTTGCAAGGAAGAATAAAATAACCACCCAACAAGTAAACACGCCACCAGGAAGTTTAAAGGTTGATTGTGCATGTAACTCAGGACGGTTTTTGCGGTAGTTAATGTAACTCCACATAATCACAATCCACACACAGATAAACAGGATGGTTGATAAAGTGGTTGCTAGAGTAAACGCTGTCACTTCATCATTGGTTCCCGTCTGTACTTTATAAATGAACTGTACAAATGCACCAATAAAGATACAGATTGATGAGAAAACCAATGCTTTTGAAGGAACGGCAGATTTAGACAATTTACCAAATAATTTTGGTGCTTGCTTATGAGTTGATAAACCAAATAGCATACGACTAGTCGAAAATACACCACTATTCATTGATGACATCACTGAAGATAACACCACCAAATTCATAATAATCGCCGCAGAAGCAATACCTGCTTGTGAGAAGATGTTTACGAATGGGCTGACTTTGGGGTTAATTTGATCCCAAGGTGTTACACACATCACCACGAACAATGCCAATACATAGAAAATAATGATACGAATTGGAATTGAGTTAATCGCTTTCGGTAAGTTACGTTGTGGATCTTGTGTTTCAGCAGCGGTTGTACCGACCAGCTCTACACCGACAAAGGCGAAAATTGCAATTTGGAAGCCCGCGAGGAAGCCATCTAACCCTTTAGGGAACATACCACCATGTGTCCACAAGTTGCTAATACTCGCCGTTGTACCCGCAGCATTAGTGAACCCCGTAAAGATCATCCACAAACCAACCGCAATTAAGACAATAATTGCTGTGATTTTAACCATTGCAAACCAGAATTCCATTTCACCGAATAATTTTACGGTGACAAGGTTCAACCCAAGTACAAATAGAATCGCAACAGAACTAATCAACAATCCGCCCAATGGAGTAAATGACTCACCCCCATTGAAAAATTCAAGATAGTAAATAATGGCTGATAGGTCGGCAATACCAATCGTGACCCAACATAGCCAATACGTCCATCCAACAAAATAACCCGCCCAAGGACCGATTAAATCAGTGGATAAATCAATAAAAGATTTATACTTTAAATTCGATAAGAGTAATTCACCTAAAGCACGCATGACGAAAAACACCATGATACCGATCAAGCCATAAATGAATAAAATAGATGGTCCAGCTAAACTAATGGTTTTGCCTGACCCCATAAACAATCCCGTTCCGATTGCTCCACCAATTGCAATCAGTTGAAGATGTCGATTAGATAGACTACGGTGAAGCTCACTTTGCTCGTTGGCCTCACCTAAATTTTGATTCGACATTTTTACAAAAACTCTCAAGTATTTTTCGTTTGTTAGCTAATGCTCAAATCAAAATGACAATTCGCACCATTTAATGGCATCTTCTTGCATTGTAAATTGCTTTGATGATGTTTTAGCTAGCCAATTTTCTGTCTGTACAACTCAACATTTCAAGTTAAATACAAATGGATCTGATCATACGCACAAGGATGTACCAACTCAATGCACTTTTTTGACTCTATATTTTTCAATAGCTTAAAAATTAGGCAATAAAAAGCAGCCTCTTAAGGCTGCCTTTATATCTAGATATTTACTTTAATTTATTATGATATTAGTTTTGTTTATTCTTAATACGATCTTCCCAAAAGGTGGCGTTACGAATACCAAGTTTTACTGGATCAAAAGTAAACTCTTTAACACCTGCTTTTTGCTGCTGTTCATAATCTCTCAACGCTTTAATCGTTGGTTTCCAAATGAAGTAAGTGACAATAATACCAATGATATTAATCCAAGCCATTAAACCTACACCGATATCTCCAATTCCCCAAATATAACCTGTTGCACTGATTACACCATATGAAACAGAAAGAATGATGAAGCATTTGGTGATAAATAATAAAGATGGAGTTTTAGTAATATAACTTAAATAAGTAATATTGGTTTCAGCAATATAGTAATACGCAACAATCGTTGTAAATGCGAAGAAGAATACAGCTAATGCAACAAAGATTTGTCCAAAACCACCAAATACTGTACTTACTGCCATTTGAGTAAACGCAGGAGAGCCAATTTCAGCCGTGGCGGCAACATTTTGTACAATAAATTGACCTGCTTCTAGAGTACCTTGAACATTGTACATTCCAGTAATAAGAATCATAAATGCAGTAGCAGAGCAAACAAATAAAGTATCGATATAAATTGAGAATGCTTGTACTAAACCTTGTTGAGCAGGATGCTCTACCTCAGCTGCGGCAGCGGCATGTGGTCCTGTACCCTGACCTGCTTCGTTAGAATACACGCCACGTTTTACTCCCCAACCAATTGCAGCACCCAGACCTGCCATAGGAGAAAAGGCATCAGCGAAAATTAAGGAAATCACACCAGGTAACTTATCGATATTGATAAAGACAATAATTAATGCCATTACAATATAGCCAGCCGCCATAAACGGCACTACAAATTCAGCGAATTTTGCAATACGTTTGATACCACCAAAAATGATGACTGCAAGTAGTGTTACAATCACAACTAAAGCGAGTAGTTTATAAGTGCCGACATTTCCAAAAACAATTGCACCTTCACCTGTGATTTGTGTGAAAGCATTACCTACTGCATTTGCTTGAATACCGGGTAAAAACAAACCACATGAAATGATCGCGGCAATCGCAAATAAAATACCCAACCAACGCTGACCTAGTCCTTTATCAAAATAAAAAGCGGGTCCACCACGATATTGTCCTTGATATTCAACTTTATAAATTTGACCTAAGGTTGATTCAACATAAGCAGTACTCGCTCCTAAAAATGCAACAAGCCACATCCAGAAGACCGCACCTGGCCCACCAAAACCAATTGCTGCTGCTACACCTGCAATATTACCTACACCAACACGACCTGAGAGTGAAACAGCGAGTGCTTGAAACGAAGAAATACCTTGTGCCGATGAGCCTCCTTTAATGAGGAGGCTTATCATATCTTTGATCTGACGAACTTGAACAAACCTTGTTAGGAAGGAGAAAAATAAACCTGCACCTAAACATAAATAGATCAGAGCTTTGCTCCAAATAATACCATTTATCCAATCAACAATTTCTGCTGCACTCATAAACATCAACCTTTTGTATAATTTAAAAATATATCAATTGATACATTTTCATTTTTCTGAGCACCAGCAATATTTATGCCATTCAATATAATTCTTATGACAACAAATGAGCAAATGCTCAAAGACCTTCCGTGGAAAAAGTGAATTTAAAGAATTTCCGACTCAAAAACCGACTATATCTTACTTGTAAAAGTCTTATATCGTGTTATTTTTCTGAGCACTTCCCTTTAACCAGTCAATTACGAAAACACCGTTTAATCTTAATTCCTTATCAAGAAAATGAACGATATTGATCTTTTCCGTAATTACTCTACTTTTTAACTAATTTATCGCAAATTTTCAATTTTATATATGGCAAAAATTAAAACTGTTTATCGATGTGAACAATGTGGTGCAGATCATTCTAAATGGGCTGGTCAATGTTCTGAGTGTGGCGAATGGAATAGCCTAGTAGAAGTTCGACTGGAACCAACAGTTAGTCATAGAGCTCAGCCTAAAATGGGCGGTGGTTATGCTGGTCAAAGTGCTAATATCACAACCCTTAATCAAATCTCAATTTCACATGAAACTCGTCTGCAAACAGGGATCAGTGAATTCGATCGTGTACTCGGTGGCGGTTTGGTTACAGGCTCTGTTGTATTGATTGGTGGTGATCCTGGTATTGGTAAATCAACAATTTTATTGCAAACCGCAACTCACATGGCTAGTAAGAAAAGTTCAGCTCTTTATGTCACAGGTGAAGAATCACTTTCACAAGTTGCCTTACGTGCTCAACGTTTAGATCTGCCTACAGACCAACTCAGAGTTATGGCTGAAACTTGCGTGGAACGTATTTGTGAAGTTCTCGCGCAAGAGCGTCCTGCTGTGGCCATTCTTGACTCAATTCAAACCCTATATACAGAAACTCTGCAATCTGCTCCAGGTGGAGTTTCACAAATCCGTGAGTCTGCTGCCTTACTTACTCGTTTTGCTAAAAATAGCGGAACAGCGTTATTTATCGTGGGGCATGTAACTAAAGAAGGTGCTTTAGCTGGACCACGTGTGCTTGAACATATGGTGGATTGCGTACTGTATTTCGAAGGTCAGTCGGATTCTCGATATCGTATGATTCGTGCAGTCAAGAACCGTTTCGGAGCAGTGAATGAACTTGGTGTCTTTGCCATGACCGACAAAGGACTTCGGGAAGTTGCCAATCCATCTGCAATTTTTCTCAGTCGTTATGATGAAGCGATTCCGGGTTCAATTGTCATGATCAGCCGTGAAGGAACGCGCCCTCTCCTAGTCGAAGTTCAAGCCTTAGTTGATGATGCACACGGGCAACCACGTCGAGTGGCACTTGGCTTAGAACAAAACCGTTTGAATATGTTACTTGCAGTGATGCATCGTCATGGTGGTGTACAAACCTCAGGACAAGATGTTTATGTCAATGTAGTAGGTGGTTTAAAGATTACCGAGACTGGCTCTGATCTTGCGGTTTTATTGGCTTGTGCATCAAGTTTAAGAGGTAAAGCCCTGCCACAACAATTGGCAGTTTTTGGTGAGGTTGGACTATCTGGTGAGATTCGTCCTGTACCGAATGGTCAAGAAAGATTAAAAGAAGCGACCAAGCATGGCTTTAAATATATCATTTTACCAAGAGCTAATGCACCGCAAAAAACTATTGATGGCGTTCAAATCATTGCCGTTGCACGCTTACATGAAGCTCTCACTGAAGCAATGCAATTGAGTGAAGAGTTGACATAAAAAAACATACTTTTTTAGTTGAAATTATCAACGAATACCTTCATAAATACACTTACATCTTGGAATTAAATAGGAATTTTCGATGCAAGTACACCAGCGTGGCTTGATGGCAGCTTTATTGATGGCAACTTTGGTCGCAGCACCAGTTGCAGAAGCTAAACGTGCGGGCGGTGGCAAAAGTCATGGTATGACTCGTTCAACAACGACGACTCAATCCCAGCCAACTACAACTCAATCGTACCAACAACCTACAACTAAAACTACGACGACTCAAAAATCAGGTCCTGGTGTAGGTTCAATGGTTGCTGCTGGTGTAGCAGGTGCTGCTGTAGGTGCTGTTGCTGCAAATGCGCTTGCTGATGATAAGAATCCAACTGCAACAGAACAACAAGCTGCTGAACAAGCTCAACAAGAAGAAAAAGGCGGCATTCCTAGCTGGCTTTGGGTTCTTCTTGCAGCTGCTATCGCCTTCTTTGTATTCCGCAAATTAGGCGCAAAAAAAAAATTAGCAGCCAATAATCCATACGCTCCAAACAACAGCGGTCAAAACAATTTTGGCCGCCAAAATACAGCGCCTGCAGGTGACAATACCAATATTTTTGGTCAATCTGTCGGTGGCGGTACGGCTCCTCCTCAAGCAGCATTTGGCGGAGCATCAATGAGTAGTGGCAATCAACTACCTGATGGTACTGAACCTGCTGCATTCCTGCGTGTTGCACGTCAGCGTTTCAACCACATTCAATCTATCAATAGTGCAAGTAATGTTGAAGAAATTCGTCGTTATTTAACACCTGAGCTTTTTAATTCAATGTATCAGGACATCATGGCCAATCAGGATCAGGATGTTGCTGAATTTAGTAACCTGAATGCAATGGTGGCAGACACTGCAACTGAAAATGGTCAATATGTTGTCAGCGTGCGTTTTACAGGAACAGTAAGCGAAGATTTAAACAGCTTGCCGCAACCTTTCACCGAAATTTGGCATTTTGTTAAACCTGCTGGTTCACAACAGGATTGGGTTGTTGCTGGAATTCAACAAGCTTAATTGAATTGAACTCACGTAATACATGTAAAGAGCTGTTTCGACAGCTCTTTTTTTTCGATATTTAGAGATAGAAATAAAAAAAGCCACTCTCTATTTTGGAGAATGGCGGAGTGTAAACCCTAATTTAGATTGCCTATATTTTTAAATAGATCTAAACAGGCAGTTAAGTAAACTGTATATCTCAGTTATCTTAGCGGATAATCAAGAATAAAAATATTCCTCGTTTGGGGAATAAAACTTTTTGTAATAGGTTCACGTAGATCTTCTTCGCTTATTTAGGAACAATCATTACTTCAGGCATTCAGGCATTCAGGCATTCAGGCATTCAGGCATTCAGGCATTCAGGCATTCAGGCATTCAGGCATTCAAATTAGAACAGATTGACTTGAGTTAGAGCCTAATATTCTTGGTTTGTGTCCATATCTATCGCTATCTTATGACCCATAAAAAAAGCTTTGCCGAGGCAAAGCTTTTACATGATTTGGCTTTAAAGTAAATCAAATCATGATACAAACTGTAAGAATAACCAGTATAAACCACCAGATAAACAAATCGTCGCTGGTAAGGTAAAAATCCATGCAGAAAGTATTGTCTTCACTGTTGCGAAGTTCAAACCTGATCTGTTTGCCACCATGGTACCTGCAACAGCACTGTTTAGAACGTGAGTTGTTGAAACTGGCATACCTAAACCATCAGCAGCAGCAATCGTTGTCATTGCAACAAGCTCAGCAGACATCCCTTGACCATAAGTCATATGGTTCTTACCAATACGCTCGCCGACAGTCACAACAATACGCTTCCACCCCACCATCGTACCTAAGCCAAGCGCAAGTGCCACCGCAACTTTAACCCAATTTGGAATGTATTGTAGGAATGAATCAAGATTACTACGGTATTCTTTTACCACTTTGGCTTGGTCTTTATTCATTTCAGGTAAAGCATCTGCTTTATCTAAACGTTTAAATGTCGTTGTACTTAAATACATATCATTACGAATTTCACTCACAGCAGCTTCAGGAATATCCTTTAAGTTGCCATAAGTCGCTACACGATCACCCAAATGAGAGGTCATGCTTGCAAGAGCAGGAACAACTTCTGGGGTTTGCTCTTTGGTTTGAATAAATTTCGTCAAAACTTCACGAGCTTTTTCATCAGATAATTCATTCTGATTGACATTCAACACGGTCGCTGTTTGAGCCGAAAGCTGTTCGAATGATTGTAGATGTTGAGCATCTAAGTTTTTATTCAATGAATAAGCCAAAGGAACTAAACCAATCAAAATCAACATGATTAAGCCCATGCCTTTTTGACCATCATTTGAACCGTGCGCAAAACTTACACCCGTACAGGTAAAGATTAAAATCGCACGAATAAGTGGTGGTGGTGGTTTGTTACCAACAGGAGGTTGGAACAATTCCAATTGGCGCTTAAAGATTGTTTTAACCAGTAAGAATACAATTGCTGCAAATGCAAAACCGATCAAAGGAGAAAATAACAATGCCTTCCCGACTTTGATGACTTGATCCATATCAATGCCACTGGTCGCTCCAGTGGATGCATTTAACAAGTGATTCATAATCCCCACACCCAAGATCGAACCGATCAAAGTATGAGAACTTGATGCAGGAATACCTAAGAACCAAGTTCCTAAGTTCCACAGAATCGCTGCAATCAACAGTGCAAAAACCATAGCAAAGCCAGCACCACTGCCGACATTCATGATCATTTCAACTGGAAGTAATGCAATAATTCCGTAAGCAACTGCTCCACTTGCCACCATAACTCCAAGAAAGTTACAGAAGCCAGCCCACATCACTGCAACAGGTGCAGGTAAGGCATTGGTGTAAATTACGGTTGCTACAGCATTCGCTGTATCGTGAAAACCATTTACAAACTCAAAACCTAAGGCAATGAATAATGCCGTAGACAAAAGAATAACTGAATATAAACTCAAAGGTGGTACATGCGCTAAATCAGCACTCACCTGAAATCCAATATATATAAGTGTTGAAACAATGATCGTCAAAAACACCGGCATAAAGAATTTCGGTGTAGGTACATGTACATTCGTCGATTTTGCCGAAGAATTGGCAAGCGGTGAATCCGAAACAGGAGGAATATTAGAATTCATGTAGACGGTTAGAGGATAAAAAAATCCCCTGTATTGTTTAATTAAATTATGACAATTATATGACAAAGAGATGTCATATAAAGCTGATATTTCATCATTTCAGCTCATTTTGTGATGTTTTTTTGTTCTAATCTTTAATCTATTAAATTAAATATCCCTTTAAATACAATATGATATAAAAACAAAAAGTCTTAAAAACTGTTTGTCTGATTTTGCAACAAATGCTACAAAATATGACATCAATTTGTCATATTTCAGTTCATTCGCTGGTTTTTGGAGCATTATTCCTCATAATTATTACAAATTAATGAAGGTTTTGTGACACATCAAAATTGAACTGAAGAATCAGTGCTCTGTGTTGTTGAAAATACGCGCTTTCTGTTCTCTTCTGTTACAATGCCTCAGCTTTTTATATTTGCCATATACTGGGGTTCCTTATGTCCACGCTTGCCACCCTAAAATCTCTTCTCGCCCAACGCATCTTGATTATTGATGGTGCAATGGGAACCATGATTCAACGCCATAAATTAGAAGAAGAAGATTATCGTGGTGAACGTTTCGCAGATTGGGCTTCTGATCTCAAAGGTAATAATGATCTTTTAGTACTGACTCAACCGCAGATTATTCAGGGTATCCATGAAGCTTATTTGGATGCTGGTGCAGACATTATTGAAACCAACAGCTTCAATGGTACACGTGTTTCAATGTCAGATTATCACATGGAAGATCTTGTACCTGAGATCAACCGTGAAGCAGCACGTCTCGCGAGAGCGGCGTGTGATAAATACTCTACCCCTGATAAACCACGATTCGTGGCAGGTGTGCTCGGCCCGACATCACGTACATGTTCGATCTCACCGAACGTCAATGATCCAGCATTCCGTAATATTACTTTCGATGAACTAAAAGAAAATTATATCGAAGCAACACACGCCTTAATTGAAGGTGGTGCTGACATTCTATTGATCGAAACAGTTTTCGATACATTGAACTGTAAAGCGGCAATCTTTGCGGTCAAAGAAGTCTTTAAGCAAATCGGTTATGAACTTCCATTGATGATTTCAGGTACGATTACAGATGCCTCAGGTCGTACATTGACAGGTCAAACTGCTGAAGCATTCTGGAACTCAGTGCGTCATGGTGATTTGCTGTCAATTGGTTTTAACTGTGCATTGGGTGCAGATGCAATGCGCCCTCACGTTAAAACGATTTCTGACGTTGCAGATACCTTTGTTTCAGCCCATCCTAATGCTGGTTTACCGAATGCATTTGGTGAGTATGATGAAACCCCAGAACAAACCGCAGCCTTTATTAAAGAATTTGCTGAGAGTGGTTTGATCAATATTACTGGTGGTTGCTGTGGTACCACACCAGACCATATCCGTGCGATCTACCAAGCTGTTAAAGATATTCCACCACGTAAAATTCCTGAGACTGTTCATGCTTGCCGTTTGAGTGGTTTAGAACCATTTAATATTTATGATGATTCTTTATTCGTAAACGTTGGTGAACGTACTAACGTTACAGGATCAAAAAAGTTCCTTCGTCTCATCCGTGAAGAAAATTTTGCAGAAGCTTTAGAAGTCGCTCAGCAACAAGTTGAAGCTGGTGCGCAGATCATTGATATCAACATGGATGAAGGGATGCTCGATTCGCAAGGTGCGATGGTGCATTTCCTTAACCTTGTCGCTTCTGAACCAGATATCTCACGTGTGCCGATCATGATTGACTCATCGAAATGGGAAATCATTGAAGCAGGCTTGAAATGCGTACAAGGTAAACCTGTTGTTAACTCAATTTCATTGAAAGAAGGTTATGACGAGTTTGTCGAAAAAGCGCGTTTATGCCGTCAGTACGGTGCTGCGATTATTGTCATGGCATTTGATGAAACAGGTCAGGCAGATACTGCTGCACGTAAGCGCGAAATCTGTAAACGTTCTTATGATGTTCTAGTCAATGAAGTGGGTTTCCCTGCCGAAGATATTATTTTTGACCCGAACGTGTTTGCAGTTGCTACGGGGATTGAAGAACATAATAACTACGGCGTTGACTTTATTGAAGCGACAGGCTGGATTAAACAAAACTTGCCGCACGCCATGATTTCAGGCGGTGTCTCAAACGTTTCGTTCTCCTTCCGTGGTAATGAGCCAGTGCGTGAAGCGATTCACTCTGTATTCCTTTACCATGCCATTAAACAAGGCATGACCATGGGTATTGTCAATGCTGGTCAAATGGCAATCTATGACGATATTCCAAAAGAACTGAAAGATGCGGTTGAAGACGTTATCCTCAATCAAAATCAGGGGGAAAGTGGACAGGAAGCCACTGAAAAATTACTTGAAGTTGCAGAAAAATATCGTAGTCATGGAGGCGCAGCCAAAGAAGCTGAAAATCTTGAATGGCGTAATGAGTCTGTCGAAAAACGTCTTGAATACGCTTTAGTTAAAGGTATTACCACGTATATCGATCAAGATACTGAAGAGGCACGTTTAAAATCAAAACGTCCGCTTGATGTGATCGAAGGCCCATTAATGGACGGCATGAACGTGGTCGGTGACCTGTTTGGTTCAGGAAAAATGTTCCTTCCTCAAGTCGTTAAATCTGCACGCGTCATGAAACAAGCTGTAGCATGGCTCAACCCATACATTGAAGCTGAGAAGTCAGAAGGACAATCTAAAGGTAAAGTCCTGATGGCAACGGTAAAAGGTGACGTACACGATATTGGTAAAAATATTGTGGGTGTTGTCTTGGGTTGTAATGGTTATGACATCGTTGACCTCGGCGTAATGGTACCTGCAGAAAAAATTCTGCAAACGGCAATAGATGAGAAATGTGACATCATTGGTTTGTCAGGTTTGATCACCCCTTCTTTGGATGAAATGGTCTTTGTTGCCAAAGAAATGCAACGTAAAGGTTTTAATATTCCTTTATTGATCGGTGGTGCAACCACATCAAAAGCACACACCGCAGTTAAAATTGATCCTCAATATTCAAATGATGCAGTAATTTACGTCGCGGATGCTTCACGTGCAGTGGGTGTCGCAACCACCCTACTTTCTCCTGAAATGCGCGGTAACTTTATTGCAGAGCATCGTGCTGAATATGCCAAGATTCGTGAACGTTTAGCAAATAAACAACCGAAAGCGGCCAAACTCAGTTATGCCGAATCGATTGAAAATGGTTTCAAGGTGGATGATAACTATGTGCCACCAATTCCAAATACTTTAGGTACGCAAGTCATTACCAATTATCCATTGGCAACATTGGTTGAATATTTTGACTGGACGCCATTCTTTATCTCTTGGAGCTTGGCGGGTAAATTCCCGAAAATCCTGACAGATGAAGTTGTTGGTGAAGCAGCCACTGATTTATATAACCAAGCACAAGCGATGCTGAAAGACATTATCGAGAATAATCGTTTCGATGCCCGTGCTGTATTTGGTTTATACCCTGCTCAACGTACAGGTGCAGATACTGTCAGCGTGTTTGATGAAACAGCACAGAATGTCACACATACTTTTGAACACTTGCGTCAGCAGTCTGACAAAGTCACAGGTAAACCGAACTTATCTTTAGCGGATTATATTAGTACTTCCAAAGACAATACGGATTATCTCGGTGGTTTTACGGTATCGATCTTTGGTGCTGAAGAATTGGCAAATGAATATAAAGCCAAAGGTGATGATTATTCAGCAATCTTGGTTCAGTCTTTGGCCGATCGTTTTGCCGAAGCCTTTGCAGAACATTTACATGAACGTATTCGTAAAGAGTTCTGGGGCTATAAAGCAGATGAAACGTTGAGTAATGAAGAACTGATCAAAGAGAAATATGTCGGTATTCGTCCTGCGCCAGGTTATCCTGCTTGCCCAGAGCATTCTGAAAAAGCGGTGTTATTTGAATGGTTAGGTTCAGAAGCGAAGATTGGTACGAAGTTGACTGAACACTTTGCCATGATGCCGCCTTCTTCTGTCAGTGGTTTCTATTATTCACATCCTCAAAGTGAATACTTTAATGTGGGCAAAATCTCTCAGGATCAACTTGAGGATTATGCAAAACGTAAAGGCTGGACACTCGATGAAGCGAAGCGTTGGTTAGCACCAAATTTAGATGATTCGATTGTTTGATTAAATATAGAGGTAGTACATACAACAGGCTTTGTTGCACAAACCTATCTGTACAGGCTTTTTCATCGATATAATTTTCAAATGAAGAAGCCTACACACAAAATCTACCGCACAAGCAATTGGCCCGCATATAACCGAGCACTCATGAGTCGCGGAAATATTACCATTTGGTTTGATCCTGCTACGCAATGGTATGCGCCATCAAAAGGCAAACAAGGGCGAAATCAAACCTACTCCGACGCAGCCATCCAATGCTGCTTAATGATTAAATCCTTATTCCGTCTGTCTTTACGTATGGTCACTGGCTTTGTGCAAAGTCTGATTAAACTTTGCGGATTAAATTGGATAGCTCCAGATTACACCACGCTTTGTAGAAGACAAAAGCATATTGATATTGTAATCAGCTACCAAAAAAGTAGCGATGGGCTGCATCTACTCATGGACTCTACAGGCATGAAGTTTCTAGGTGAGGGCGAATGGAAACGCAAGAAACATGGACCTGAATATCGTCGCCAATGGCGTAAACTTCATATTGGTATAGATGCCAAAACCCTACAAATACGAGCAGTTCAGCTCACAACCAATAATGTCAGTGATTCACAGGTGCTTGGTGATTTACTTAATCAGATTCCACAAGATGAGCGGATTGACTCTGTTTATACCGATGGAGCTTATGACACCAAGCAATGCCGTCAGGTCATTGCAGATCGGCAAGCGCATGCGGTGATTCCACCTAGAAAAAATGCGAAACCATGGAAAGATACAAAGAATAGCTCGCTAGAGCGAAATGAATTACTTCGAACAATTAAACGTTTAGGCAGGACACTATGGAAAAAATGGTCAGGCTATCATCGGCGAAGTTTGGTTGAAACTAAGATGCATTGCATCAAATTATTAGGAGATAAACTCAGTGCAAGGAGTTTTGATAGCCAAGTGAATGAAATCGATGCACGTGTAGCAGTCCTTAACAGATTTACGGAATTAGGTCGACCACTTACCCAAGTTACGCCTTAAATTTGGCTCAATTAGGGGCGCTTTGCATTTCAAATCTTTGTGCAACAAAGCCCAATGAATGCAACTCCACTTATTCTAGGTGTCATCTTTGGCTCGATTGGCTTAGGCTATTTTATGTATGGCAAAAAGCAGAAAATGACCGTGCCCCTTGCCTGTGGCCTGATTCTAATGATTTATCCTTACTTTATAGAAAGTACCGCTTTACTCAGTGCGGTTGGTGTCATTCTTGCGCTTCTGCCCTATTTTCTACGCTTATGAAAATAAAAAACTCCCCTTACGGAGAGTTCTTTTATCGCATCTAAATTAAAGGTTTTTCTTTAATTCATCCTCAACAATTTCAATCTCAAGCTGGCTAAACTTGCGAATTTCGCCCTCTGCATGCTTTTCAAGCATTCCACCGATCAAAGGTACTTTCACCTTTACCGTCCAGGTCAGAGTAATGTCTACTTGGTTACCGTTACCTGTTACCTTACGTTCAGCTTTTGCTTCTAAAGGTAAGTTTGCGCCTAGCTCTACAGTTGAGGTTAAATTTTTTAAATCAGTAATATCAGAACGTTTTAAACGGAATGCATTTTTTAATAATTTTTTAGCCACATCTGGGATATTCACATCAAGATTATATTCACGACGTAAGGTATAAATATCACCTTTTACAGCAGACTCAATAATTTCTAAGTTCTCACCAGGAATACGCTTACATACTGCTTCATGCAATGAAGTCATAGCAACTAATCTTGAAAAATCTTCAATTGAAACGCCATGAATTGTTTCATTTACCGTAAATTGATGTGCCATTTTTTAAATTTCCGTTTAGTTTTAATTAAGGTTTTATCATCGCAGCAAATTATATCATTCTCATTTCAATCACAAAATCTGAACATGTAAAAATTAATGACTGCCCAGATTAATAATTTTTATTGTAATGATGTCTTATACCTAATTTTACCGTTACTCGCTCCGTTCGGCTGATATAGAGATAGTGATTGCCATATTCGATGACTGCATAAAACTGCTCAGCGCCATCATCTAATCCTGTAGCAGACCATGTCGCCCCTTGTGGAAACTCATCTAGCCATTCAGCTTTATAAAAATCTGAAACTGAGTCAAATGCGAGATAACTCTCTGGATCAGCCATAATTTTTGCTGCGACTTGATCAAATTTTTGTTGTTTGAAGGCTTCTAAACTGAGTAACACGGATGTTCCTATGCCGATAAATATGAAGAAAAATTACAAAAATACAGAGATTCTCTTAGACCCATAGTTTGCTGAGGGATTTCCTATATTTCTAGATTATTTTCAGCGTTATCATAGGTTTTAGATGATCATCCCATTTGCTAGAGTGGGTTTAATGTGTTATCAACTGCTTATACTTTTATCTTTTACAACGATAAACTATAAGGAGTAAATATGTCTTATCAAAATATTTTAGTCGCTGTTGATGATTCTCCAATTTCTTATGCAGCAGTTGAACATACACTGTCTTTAGCAAAATTATCAGGGGCAAAAGTGACTGTACTCAGCGTGGTAGCTGTTGATCCATATATCGGTGTTGATTTTTATCAAGTTGCACCAGCCATTACCGATCATTTTATGCAGGCTGAAGCGCATGCTAAAACCCAACTACAAGATATTGCTCAATCTTTCATTCGCGATGGAATTGAGGTTCAAACCAAAATTCAGCATGGTGCAGCGAGTGAAGGCATTATTTTTATAGCTGATGAAATTGGCGCAGACCTTATTATTATGGGTTCACATGGTCGTACAGGCGTAAAACGCTTATTACTGGGTAGTGTAGCGCGTGCTGTTTTAACGGAATCACATATTCCTGTGCTGATTGTCAAACAATAAACTGAGACAAAATGCAAAGCCTTGTGTGATCGCACAAGGTTTTTTTATTCCCGAAAGCTTTGCCATGTTATAAAAGCAGATTGCTGATAGAGCTTTAAAGTTGAAAATTGCGGAATTACCGCCTCGCTTTGGGTGGGTCTTAAAAAGACAAAATCATCGACTTGAATGTCACAGGCTCTGGGTACATTGACCAACTCCTGATTACTACTTCGCCCATACAATGCATGTGGATGTGCTTGTTTTGGATAGACATAATTCGCTAGCCAATAGCCGCCATAAATAAACAGTGCCTTATACTTATGTGGCAATTTATCGAGTAAAGACATTGATGGCAGCTGGGTAAAAGGTAAAACTTTTAAGACTGGCGATGCAATCCATAAAGCAGGCTGTAAAGCCTTTAAAAAATCACTGTCAAAATCACTTGGTTTTACGAGCATTGAACCAAAAGACAAATCATTGCAGACACTTTCAGTGGTATGAAAGCTAAAGGTTGGACTACCACCGCCATTAAAACACAGCGCATCACTCCACAGCGATGGAAACTGCTGTTTAATTAGCTTTTGGTAATCGGCATAGGTCTGCTGTGAGCTTTGATAAGCCAATTCAGGTTTTTTAATGATGGCTGGAATTTTAGTGACATGTGCATCATAGCCCATTAAACCAGAAAGCTTTAAATACTGCGGATACTGTTGAATCAACTTTAATATTTCGACCATCTGTGCTGCCGATTGCACGCCACCACGATGCAAACCAACATCAATCTCAATATTCACATGCAAAGATAGTGCATAGAGCTGAGCAATCTCAAGATACTGTTGTAAGCGTTGCTTGGTATCAATCAGCCACTGAATGTTGGCATTTGACCACTCCGCATGCTGATCAAAAAATTGATGGACTGCTTGAGCGGGCATTGGTTTACCCAACAAAATATTGGCTTCGGCAAAATTTTCTAAGATCGAAACAATATGCGGTTGATGAAATACCATAAAGCGTTGCGTATTCAGTTGTTCAGATAGCAACTTAAGTAATTCTAGGCTTGCTAATGATTTCACTACCAAGCGTGCTTTTAAATGTGGTGCATGTGACAAACGCAGTTGTACATGTTGGATATTTTGTTTTAACGCAGCCGCATCTACAATAAGTTGCGGGGTCGCAATCCCCTGTTTTTTTAGGTCAAGATTGAGTTGTTTAAAATAATGATCCAACATGGCTATACCTTTTTCAATCAAAGAAAATTTACATGTAATTTGATACGCGAAAAAGTCATCTACAACCTGCATGGTATAAAAAAGATAATGTATCTGCGATAAAACTAAATAGATGCAAGTAGAAAACAGGTTTTGTAGATGACAATGCCTTTGCTTACTTTGGGCGAAACCAAAGTAAGGCCAGCCTGAGCAAGCCAAAGCGACTAAAGCTTTGGTGAAGCGCAAGACGAAGTGGCTTATCCTAAAATAGATAAAAACTCGGCAAGACTCCGTAAAGTTAATTATTTTTCAATAAATTAAATAAATATTTAAGTCCAACCCAAGTTAGAACTAACCTAAAAACAGCTTTTCCAGATAGGGATTTAAAAACTTAGCTTCTGGATCAAGCTGCTGACGCAAAGCCATAAAATCATCCCACTTTGGATATAAAGCTCGAAGCTGTGTGCTGGTCATATGATGCATTTTACCCCAATGCGGACGCCCTCGATATTTCTGCAAAATCGGTTCAACCACATCAAAAATCAACTTCGGGTCTTGCTTATGATATTGATGCACTGAAATCGAAATCGAGTCCTGCTGATAAAAAGGACTGAGCCAAATATCATCACCTTTCACAAAGCGAAATTCGAGCGGAAAAAAGGTGGCGACTTTATACGTTCTTAAAGCATGCAATATTTCATCCAAACACTCAATTCCACGATCAACGGGAATCTGATACTCCATTTCATTGAACTTGGTATTACGCGGTGTTGGAAATATCTTGCTCGACCAATCGACATAGGTGGTTGGTTTGACAAAGATGCCTAATAGTTTCTGTAAATAAGGATTTAGTGATGGAAAGTTTTTGGTCAACTCAGAGCATAAGGTCAGTAAGGTATCATCCGATGGGAAATTCTCTTTCCGAGGTAAAATTGCTGCATCGGTTTCATCCAAAGTTTTCAACATCAACTGCTTTTCATGGGGAAATACAAAACACTCGATATGTCGATGCTGATGCTTCCATTGCTGAATGTTTTGCATCATGTCCTCGACTAGACAAAGTTGAATATGCTCTTTCAGCTTATAGCGAGGTCGATTCTGCATAGTGATCTTGGTTAAGATTCCCAAGCTACCCAAAGAAACCCGCCCTGCGGCAAAGATTTCAGAGTTCTCTGTGCGACTGCATTTTAGGATTTCACCAGATGCCGTCAATAACTCAAAAGCTTCAACATAGGCTGAAATACAATGTAAATCTGCACCTGTGCCATGTGTGCCTGTAGAAACTGCACCCGCCAGACTTTGCTGATCAATATCTCCTTGATTCATCAAAGCCTGATTGATGGATTGCTGCTGTAAATGCTGATCTAAATCGTATAAACGTGTACCCGCATAAATACTGCTCTGACAGTGTTCTACATCGAAAGATGCAACACCTGAAATTCGATCTAAAGATACTAAGGTCGCATCGGTACACACCAACGGCGTAAAGGAATGCCCTGCACCCACGACTCTTATTTTTTGCTGTTCATAAACAATCGACTGTAATTCTTGAATATTGACTGGTTGTAAAATCTGTTGTGGCTTGGCTTTTTGAAAGCCTGACCAGTTTGTCCAAATGCCTTGTGTTAAATCACTCATACTGCCTCTCCTTGGCTAACGGCAGTTTTTAAATTGCCATGATTGCTGCGTTTTGCGAGTTCGTTTTCTGGAATCGGCTGTGGTCGTGTCATTTCATCGTAATGACGTTTATTTTTTTCTAACAACAATTGTTTTGCCAAATCTTTGAATTTGCTCTGACAAGCTGCCAATGTCCATTGACCAAATAAGGTATGCCCACCCTCATAAGCTTGTTGTTGGTATTCTTCATAGGTCGTGACATAACCCATATAATCATTGCAATACGATGCCAACCAGACCCTCTCTATTGACGCCTGTGTAGCAAGCGTCTGCTTGACGGTGTCAACCACACGCTGCCCTGCGATGGTGGTAAATTCGCCTGGACAGCAAATCAAAGCCAATTGACCTAATCGTATAATCTGTAATGGAACAACGCTCGGGACTAAAGGACTCTGCTGAATCGCCCCCGCTTTCACTTGTCGGTTCATTTCTGCAATCAACGGATCAAGCATACTCGGTGGAAAACCAATCGGCTGACCTAAAATCTTTTTAGCACCTGCTTCCAGTAAGATCTGTTTTGGTCCTTGAGAGGCATACAACTGCTGATAGTCTGCAAAATCAGCTGCTTTTGAATGCTTGGTTTTCTGTCTGCGAAATTGATCGGCTAAAAACTGCATCCCTTTAATTAAAACTTTTGGCGCACCTAAACCATCGACAGGCGTGCCTGCAAAAAATGCGGTGCCATGACAAGGCTGACTGGTTTTTGCATGCTTATGCCCCGCTGCAAACTCATCTGGAATCTCAATATTACTCAGATCAACATAGGACAAAACAGCATCGATCTTGCCTTCAACTTTATGTAAATTTTTAGGAATATTGGACTGTAAAGCCGTCAAAGCCAGCTCACTTTGATAACGACCATTTTGTTGTGCGTATTGATATTCCTGCTCGCCTTTAATTTTATTGCGAATCTTCAGCTGATCTTTGCCATGAAAATGCGGTGATACGTCCCCTGCAGTTGCTTGAGCAAAAATCGTGACTGGATTTTGAATCCCTTGCTCAATTAAAGCCTGCTCAGAGAATACGGCTGCATAGCCTTTATTATCGCCATCATAGGCGTTTAAAGAATTTCCCAAACAGGTTGCATGGACACCAAATAATGAAATAAAGGATTGTAACTTTTGCTCACGATAGAAACCGATCAACTGCATTTCTCTGTTCAAGGCTAAATGCGTTTCAGCTTCGGTACGTGGCTGAACTTCTGGATTCCGATTATAGGCTTTGATTGAACGATTCCATGCGACAGGTGTCTGTTCTGGAAAATGCTGCGTCCCTAAAAAAATCTCGGTGTCTTGTTCAGATGCAATCGCATTTTGAATACTCAATACAATCGCCTCAACAATGGCAGTTAAATGTTCAGGCACAAAACCAGGGGTTGGCATATTGTATAAAGCTTCATAGCCACAACCGCCAGGTCCTGAGTGAGTATGGGTTGCCATGAGGACCAATTGATTTTCATCAAATGCTGAACCTAGAGTTTCGATGAGTCTCTCTACGGTTTGGCTACGCATCGCATGGGTAATACAGCCTAAATCCAGACAGCAGATAATGAGCCGATGCTGTTGCTGATCAACAATAGTAAAGCTACGTGCATATAACGCTGTGCGCTGTTCATAGGCACGATGTGACCATTGTCCATAACCAAACATGGCATAGCCTTTCGGTGTAATTTTGATTTGTTGTTTATCCCAACCCACCTGATACATCACGACTTCCTTTCGATTCTTTTTCTAACTGTGTTAAAGCATGTTGAAAGTTAATCAAAATTATGCGATACGCAACAGGGTTAAAGAGACTTTTCTTTGGGGGGCAAAACGGACTTATGCCTATACGTAGCAGCGATAAAAATGATCAACAGCAATTTATTCCACCCACCATTCTGGCGAGTCTGATCCATTATGCAGAGCAGCAACAGTGGGATTATGCTGCATGGTTTCAGAATTCAGGTTTAGACATTGCACAAATACAGCAAACCCAAGCTGTGGTCCGTTTTAGCCAACTCTGTGATGTGGTTGGTCAAGCCATGACCACCTATCAACAACCTAACCTAGGCTTAAAGCTTGGCAGTAGCGAAGGTCTGATTTCGATGGGGATTTTGGGCTTTGCCATGCAATCCTGTAAAACCGTTGCAGATGCTCTAGATATTGCACTGCGCTACCATCGTATTTCGGGCAGTGTACTCAATATCGACTTTAAAATTCAGGGTGATGTTTGTGAATTGGAAGTGACTGAATCTCATCCATGTTTAGACCTCAAAGCCTTTTTCTATGATGAATTATTCAGCAGCATCATCACCTGTTTAAATGCAATGCTAGGTGATCATGATGATGTGATCAGTCTTGAGCTCAGCTATTTACCAACCGAATATCAACAGCAATATAATGATATCTTTGGCTGCCCAATTCAATTTAACCGTGACAGGAATATCATGCTTTTTAGCACTAGCCTGTTGCAGCGCAGCTTAAAAAATTACAGCCCAATCAACTACGCAACTGCAATACAAATCTGTGAACAGGCACTAAAAGAAATTGATCAGCTCAATCAGGTCGGCTATGTGCATTTACTTGACCACTTGATTGAACAGCACTTACCTGAACGTTTCGAGATGCAGCAAGCTGCGGAACATTTACGCATCAGCGAACGCCATTTAAGACGGCAATTATTATTAGAAGGCTTGAGTTTTCAACAAATCCGACAAAATGTCTTGGAGCGTAAAGCCAAACAATTACTGGGACAAAACCTGTCCATGAGTGAGATTAGCCTGCAACTGGGTTTTAGCGAATTACGTGAATTCCGACGTGCCTTTAAACGCTGGACAGGGCAAGCGCCTTCGGTTTATAAACAAGAGATCATTTTACTTAATGCCTAAGAATCAAACGGTCTAGAAATTTCCAAGCGCAGATAAAAGAGAACTGGAAATGCCTTTTCTTGTAATTTTAAATTCTCGCAAATATTCACTACCGCGCTCGGCGGCATGTATGCTGACTATACGGTTTATCTGAGAATAATTATGCAGCAATCTGATCCAATAAAAGCTCTGGACTCTATTCCTTTTTGGCAAGCCTTTTTATTTTGGCTGAAATTAGGCTTTATTAGTTTTGGGGGGCCAGCAGGTCAAATTGCAGTGATGCACCAAGAACTGGTCGAACAGAAACGTTGGATTTCTGAAAAAAGATTCCTACATGCACTCAACTATTGCATGCTTTTACCTGGCCCTGAAGCACAACAACTCGCCATTTATATTGGTTGGTTGATGCATCGAACCGCAGGTGGCTTAGTTGCAGGCATTCTATTTGTGCTGCCTTCTTTATTTATTCTAATTGCCTTGTCATGGATTTATGTACAGTTTGGTGATGTGCCAATTATTGCTGGATTATTTTATGGCATCAAACCTGCAGTCACGGCGATTGTGTTTCATGCAACCTATCGAATTGGCAGTCGCTCACTCAAAAACAATTTCTTATATTTGATTGCCGCTTCTGCTTTTATCGCGATCTTTTTCTTCAATATTCCCTTTCCATTGATTATATTGAGTGCCGCGATACTGGGCTATTTACTGAGTAAAAAGCAACCACACTTATTTGCAACTCAAAGCACCCATCAAGGCAAGCAAAAACATTATGGTGCTGCCCTAATTGATGATGATACGCCTCCTCCTGCACATGCTATTTTCCGTTGGACTCAACTGACTAAAATCCTCGTTATTGCAGCGTTTTTATGGTGTATCCCAATCATCAGTTTAACCCTGAGCTTAGGATGGCAACATGCTTATACCCAAATGGCATGGTTCTTTACCAAGGCTGCATTACTGACATTTGGTGGAGCTTATGCCGTATTACCTTATGTGTATCAAGGTGCGGTGAATCACTATGCATGGCTCAGTCCAACCCAAATGATTGATGGGCTGGCATTGGGTGAAAGTACTCCAGGCCCACTGATTATGGTGGTTGCATTCGTTGGATTTGTAGGGGGCTTTAATCATGCCTTGTTAGGTGCAGATCATTTATTCTTGGCGGGTGCATTTGGTGCTGTCATTGTTACATGGTTTACTTTTTTATTTTCCTTTGTGTTCATTCTCGCAGGTGCTCCGATTATTGAATCCACTCATAATGAACTTAAATTTACTGCACCACTTACGGCAATTACCGCTGCTGTCGTAGGTGTCATTCTCAATCTGGCACTTTTCTTTAGTTATCATGTGTTGTGGCCACAGGGTTTCGATCACGCTTTTAATTATGAAGCGGCAATCGTCACAATCGCTGCGATGATTGCGCTGTTTAAATTCCAAATCAATGTGCTTTATGTGATTTTCGCTTCTGCACTTTTTGGTTTAGTTCTATACCTATTTGTATAAAAATTTGCACTAGCGTTGATGCACAAATCAACTCTAGTCAGCCCAATCTATTGAATATGATAAATTTCCACTATTAAAAGATGTTGATCATGTCCATGATGAGGAAGTACAGAAATTTCTGGCTTTATTACAGCGCTATTTATAAATACCAGATTTCATGGGTGAGCTGCTCAATCTCAGATTTATCATGGCTGACATATAACATTGGAATACCCAATTCCTGTTTGACGCTTTGAAAAAAAGGAATGATCTCTGCTTTATGTGCTGCATCCAATGCAGAAAGTGGCTCATCTAATAACAACAATTGTGGTGAATACAGCAATGCTCGTCCCAATGCGACACGCTGTTTTTCCCCTCCTGAGAGCTTGATGGGCATTCGTTCAATCAGATGCTCTAACTTGAGTAACTCAATAATATAATCCACTTCAAACTGACGTTGCTGCGGTTGAATATGCTTAAATCCAAACAATAGATTCTGCCTAACGTTTTTATGCGGAAATAACTGCGCGTCCTGAAAGACAAGACCAATACGACGTTGTTGTGTACTCAGATTAATTTTCTGTGCCTGATCAAACCATGTTTGATTTTTAATTTTGATCCAACCTGCTTGCGGCGTAACTAAACCTGCAATGCTATGTAAGATCGTAGTTTTGCCTGAACCAGAAGCCCCAAATAAACCAATCACGGACTGATCAGACTGAAAGCGTTGATCAAGATCAAATTGCCCTTGTTTGAGTTGGATATGACAATCAATCATCGCTAATGCCCACGCTTATTTTTTTGATAACGATTGAACCATTGCGCAAACCACAACGCAAAAAACGCCACAGATAAAGACAAAATAATCAATCGCCATACTGCGGCTTCAGTATCAGGCTGCTGCATCAGACTATACATCGCTAAAGGCAGTGTCCGTGTTTCACTGGCAATATTGCCAACAAAAGTAATGGTTGCACCAAACTCACCCAAACTTCGACAAAAACATAAAATGCTCCCCACCAAAATACCACTACTGGCAAGAGGTAATGTCACCTGCATAAATGCCCCGAAAGAGGATGCACCTAAGGTTTTTGCAGCCATTTCTAAGCGCTGGTCGACCAGTTCAATGGCGAGTCGAATTGATTGTACCAATAACGGAAAACCCATCACTGCAGAAGCCAACACAGCCCCTTTCCAATTAAACGCAAACTCTAAACCCAAGGGTGCTAGGTATTGCCCTAAGATACCTCGATTGCCAAAAATTTGAAGTAACAAATAACCAGGTACAACCGGTGGTAACACTAAAGGTAAGAAAACCAGTGTTTCAAATAGTGATTTTCCCCAGAACTCTTTTCGAGCCAAAACCCAAGCAATCAAAATAGCAGGAATTAAACTCACAATCAGACATGTTGCTGCCACTTTAGATGACAATAGCAACACCTCAAGTTCTTCAGGAGTCAGAATCATCATTTAATTACTTAAGTACACTAAAACCATATTTTTTAAATACTTTTGTTGCCTGACTGCTTTGTAAAAACTTATAGAATTTCATTGACTCTGTATTCTTCTTTACTAAACCTATTGGATAAATAATAGGTTGATGGGTATTTTCTGGAAATGTTCCAATGATGACGACATTTTTGCTGATTGCTGCATCAGTAGCGTAAACAATCCCTAACTGACATTCACCACGAGCCACAAAGTTTAAGGCAGCACGTACATCCTCTGTCTCCACTAGGCGAGTTGAAACCTTATCCCACCAGCCGATCGAGATCAAAGCCTGCTTTGCATATTTCCCAATAGGTACACTCTTGGTATCACCTGTACACCATTTACCTTGAGCAACCCTAGTGAAATCAAAACTTTTATCTATTTTTAATTTGATTGGACGAGTTTTGGGAGCAATCACTACCAAACGATTACCCAATAAATTCACGCGATCATTTGCCGATACCAACTGTTTTTTTTGCAAATAATCCATCCATTGAACATCTGCTGATATAAAAATATCAGCTGGCGCACCTGCTTCAATCTGCTTAGCTAGCGTTGAAGAACCCGCATAAGAAGTCTTTACTTCAACTTTATTTTTTTGTTCGTAGATTGCATCTAATTCATTCACCGCATTGGTCAAACTTGCTGCGGCATAGACCGTTACAGACTCATTCGCAAAAACATTGCTACTAGAAAATACGCTACAAGCAAAGATAGTACATAAAACACGGATCGCTTTCATATTGATCGACATACCTCTCTTCCCTCAGAAATCGATATATTTTTAAAAACATATTGAAAGATAAAAATATGCTAAAAATAACAGAGATTAGGGCTTTGCTATTTTTAATGATGCTATGAGTCAAAATAAAATCTCACAGCATGATGAAATTCAATTTCACCTAATGTGAGTTCATCCCAGTTTGGTGCAAAAATTAAAAACAGCTCAATTTAGTGCAATCCAAATTATTAAACCTTTTCCGCTTTTGCAAAGGTCGCATTTTAAAGATTCTAATTTTATTGAAATCAGAACGATAAAATATACTTCATACTTAAAAATATATTCTCAGAAATATAGCGATAAGCAAAAGATTTCACTCCAAAAATACAAAAAATATCGTGAAATATGTTTCAAGAAAGAAACAAACGAAAAATACTTTGTATCTATTCCAAGAGCTTGGGCATAGATATTTTTCAACCAGCATAAAGCAATGGCTATGCCAAAAAATTGGATGATTAATGTAGCTCACACAAAAGCTGTGGCAATGTCATTCAACCAACGCTGAGCTGTAATTGTTGCGGTCAAAAATTAGATGCGCATTTGATGTCACCTGTTTCTTCACTGAGAATATTTCATAATGTATATTCAAGTTTTAGCCGTTTATTTAAGTGCCCATGCTGCTTAATTTAAAAGCTCTCAATCTAATACGATTAAAAAGAATTGCAGTATTCACAAGAACTTTACAACCGAAAAACTATATTCAAATTTTTAAGCGTGAAAGCTTATGCGCTACGGTTTAATTTTAGGTGATCAACTCTCGGAAGAAATCGCCACATTAAAACGACTTGATAAACATGAAGATGTGATTTTAATGGCAGAACTGGTTGAAGAAACCACTTACGTAAAACATCATCCTCAGAAAATTGCACTCATTTTTAGTGCAATGCGACATTTTGCCAAACATCTTAAACAACAAGGATGGACTGTTCGTTATCAAGTTTTTGACCGTTCAAAAACAACAAACAATTTTCTTCAATTTCTTAAGTCTCAATTAGATAAACAAGAGGCAAAAGGTTTAGTCATAACCGCATGTGGAGAATACCGCTTACAATATCAAATGGAAAATAGTTGGGAAAAAGAACTTAACATTCCCATACAAATCCTTATAGACGATCGTTTTTTCTCTTCGATTCAAGCTTTTAAACAATGGAGTTCAACTGCCAAAGTTCTACGGATGGAGTTTTTCTACCGAAAGTTAAGACAGCAAACAGGCTATTTGATGCAGGCGGATAAACCAATTGGAGGAAAATGGAATTTTGATAGTGATAATCGTCAAAAGTGGAATGGAACCCCCGCTATCCCTCCTACTTTAGATTTTACTCATGACCAGATTGATTTAGATGTGATCGCTTTAGTTAAAGCAGAGTTTCAAGATCATATTGGTCAAATTGATCATTTCAACTGGGCAACTACACGTCAACAGGCTCTTCAAGCCCTTGATTATTTTATCCGACATCAATTAGTCCATTTTGGTCAATATCAAGATGCTATGGTCAACCAACAAGATTATATGTTTCATAGCCTCCTTTCTCCCTACCTAAACTGTGGATTGCTGTCACCCAAAGAAGTTTGTGATGCTGCTGAATCAGCTTATTACAATAACCAAATTCCGTTGAACGCTGCTGAGGGTTTTATTCGACAAATACTAGGTTGGCGTGAATTTATTCGCGGCATTTATTGGCTGTGTATGCCAAATTATCGTGATCTCAATAAATTAAATGCTGAAAGAGACTTGCCCAGCTATTTTTGGACTGCTGAAACAAAAATGCAATGTATGCATGAATGTTTAAGAAACTCTTTGGAAAATGCTTATGCTCACCATATTCAACGCTTGATGGTGATTGGTAATTTCACATTACTGAATGGCATCTCACCCAAGCAAGTCAATGAATGGTATTTAAGCGTGTATGCTGATGCATTTGAATGGGTACAACTTCCAAATACTCATGGAATGGTTTTATTTGCAGATGCTGGTCTTGTTGCAAGTAAACCTTATGCAGCATCAGGTAATTACATTCATAAAATGTCTAATTACTGTCAACACTGCCATTACAATGTAAAAACCAAAACTGATCATGATAGTTGCCCATTCAACAGTTTATATTGGGACTTTCTACATCGAAATCGAGTCTTTTTTAGTTCAAATCCGCGGATGACAATGATGTATAAGCAATGGGATAAATTAGAATTATCTGAACAAAATCGTATTTTAAAACGTGCCTCCCACCTTCAAAATCAAATCGAAGAACTCTAAAAATGCATAAAAAAATACATTTACCCGAGAAAGTTTGTCTAAATTGCCACCTCACATTTTCTTGGCGTAAAAAATGGGAAAGATGTTGGAATGAAGTTCAATATTGCTCTAAAAAATGTAAATCACAAGCTAAAATTAATAGTAAAAATCAGGTATCCAACTGAGATACCTGATTAAATTTTAAAAATTTATGGTGTCCGATGAGGAGTTTTGATGAGCTTAGATAAGTCGTAACCTTGTTGTTTCGCTGTTTCAAGGTATGAATTATAAGTAGCGTCATCAATTGTTGGTGTCTTAGAAAGAAGCCATAAATATTTCGTCGATGGTCCGCCTACCAATGCAACTTTATATTCAGGATCTACGCGTAAAACCCAATAATCGCCTTTCGTAAATGGCAGCCAACGTAAACCTTTAGGTAAGAAACTAACTTTCAATTTACTATTCCCACTATTAGCAGAATAAGCCACACCTTCTGAACTATCCATTTGCCCTGTTTTAGTTCTACAGCTATTTAAGACCCCGATGGTTTTATCAGGATTAAGCGTATACACAGCAGTCGTATCACTTAGACAGTGTCGTTGAAAATACATTGGCAAATGAGCGATCTCGTACCATTTTCCAGCATATTGATTCACATCAATTTTATCGACAGCAGAGGGTTTTTCAGCATTTGCTTGCATTGGTATTACAGCAGCAGTCATTGCAGCAGACAATATTGCCATGCCAAATAAAGTTTTAGCTTTCATTTTATCCTCTTGATTTTATCAAAATTGACTAAACAATTTATAAAGATAAAACCGTGAATAAAATGTGAGATTTACTCTTTATTACATTAAAAAACAATTATTTAACAACATTAATATTCAGTAAAAATACAGATATTTAATTTTCTAATATGCATCGATTGCGCCGAGATAAAAATTCATATTATTGCATTTAAACAGTCTGAGACATTTCTTGGTAGGTTTTTGGTAGGTAGGAAAAATTTTTGAGCCTTGCATACTGAGCCTACAGTGATGAGATCACTGAATAACAAACAATGGAATATGGAAGAAGGAATCGCTCCATGGCTTTTAAAAATATTGCAGATCAAACTAACGGTTTTTACATCCCTTGTGTATCTCTTTTTGGACCAGGCTGTGCAAAAGAAATCGGTGCGAAAGCACAGAATCTTGGTGCAAAAAAAGCACTGATCGTAACTGATCAAGGCTTATTTAAATTTGGTGTTGCAGACACCATTGCACAATATTTAAAAGATGCAGGCGTTGACAGCCACATTTTTCCAGGCGCTGAACCAAATCCAACTGACATCAATGTACATAATGGTGTACAAGCCTATAACGACAATAGCTGTGATTTTATTGTCTCTTTAGGTGGCGGTTCATCACACGATTGTGCAAAAGGGATTGGACTCGTCACAGCTGGCGGTGGTCATATCCGTGACTATGAAGGTATTGATAAAAGTACAGTACCAATGACCCCACTTATTGCGATTAATACGACTGCGGGTACTGCATCAGAAATGACCCGTTTCTGTATTATTACCAATACCGATACCCACGTAAAAATGGCAATTGTTGACTGGCGCTGCACTCCATTGATTGCAATCGATGACCCTAAACTCATGGTTGCAAAGCCAGCAGGTTTAACCGCTGCAACGGGAATGGATGCACTTACACATGCAGTTGAAGCTTATGTATCGACTGCAGCAAACCCAATCACCGATGCCTGTGCAGAAAAAGCCATTACCATGATTAGCCAATGGTTACGTCCTGCAGTTGCAAATGGTGAAAATATTGAAGCACGTGATGCAATGAGCTATGCACAATACCTCGCAGGTATGGCATTCAACAATGCATCTCTAGGTTATGTCCATGCCATGGCTCATCAATTAGGCGGATTCTATAATCTCCCTCATGGTGTATGTAATGCGGTATTGCTCCCTCATGTATGTGAGTTCAATCTAATTTCTTGCCAAGACCGTTATGCAAAAATTGCTGAACTTATGGGTGTAAATACTGAAGGGCTTACTGAAACTGAAGCGGCTTTTGCAGCCATTGACGCCATTCGGGAATTATCATCTTCAATCGGTATCCCATCTGGTTTGAATGAACTTGGTGTGAAAACTGAAGATCTTGCAATCATGGCTGAAAATGCTCAAAAAGATGCATGTATGCTGACTAACCCTCGCAAAGCAACGCATGCCCAAGTTGTTGAGATTTTTAAAGCAGCATTGTAATCCACGCTTTTCCCGAGAAGTAAGCTGAATCTCTCCGACCGTTAGCTTACTTAATTTTAGGAATACCCCTCAAAAGGTATTCCCTTTTTTATTTCATTGAGCTTATCAACATCCATAATCGAATCAAATTTCAGCGAACTTGTGAATCATTTTTTCTAAATTAACCGTGTCTTTGATAAGGTCAAACGCTGCTATATTGTTTAAAGGTTATGAACTAAATTAAGCTAATCATATTGTTTTTCAATTTGATTAGATGATATGCCTTTAGACAAATTTTTCTAATGCCAGCTAAATGACATCCCAAAAGATATCATCCATTATTATTGAATAATAAAACAAAATTTTATTTTTTAGATCCGCTATAGTTATGACATATCTCTGAATTTGCTCAGCGATTGATGAGCAGGATGATCTAAGGGTAACAATTCAATTAATCTTTCAACGGCATCAATTGCTTCAGGAAAATGAGCTACATGTTTCAGTAATACATCAATTTCTTTGGTTTTAAAAATCATATCGCTGAGACGTGATTCAAGACAATCTCGCCATGCGCATAGGAAAGGACTTTCTGTTTTTGATAAGAAGATACCCTTATACAATTGTAATGCTGAGGCGATATAACCCGAATCAAGTGCTTGTTCCACATATAAGAAATCAGCTTCTACATTTGCAAGTAAGCGATAAGGTCTTGAGCCTAGCATTCCGCCCAAAATATCACGTAACTGTGACATCTCAGCCTTTAACGTTCCAACACTGACTTTACGCTCACCATAAAGCGCTTGATGTAAATTTTCTAAATTTAAACCATTCGGACAGAGCGCTAAAATTGCCAAAATTTCAATTTGACGCGGCGTTAAAACCAAAGATTTATTATTAAACATCACTTGCGGTGAAGTAAAAGCGCGGATATATAAACGCTGACGTTGCTGTTCAATCAGAGCGGTTTGAATAATAGATGCACAACGCTCAGCAGCCAATACACCGAGCGTATTGTGATTTTTCCAAGTTGTGGATAAATCCACGACACCTAACACTTGTTTGGAGTAGGGATCAATCACTGGCGCTGCATAACAAACCCAGTCATGCACTGATTCCATATAATGCTCATTTGAAAACACGCAACTAGATTGTTGAGTCTTTAAAGACAGCGCTAAGGCATTCGTGCCGACCTCTTCTTCTGCCCACTGACCGCCTGCAATAAAATGTACCTTTTCAGCCGCGCTTTGCATCTGCGTGCTCGATGCGGTCCAAATAATCGTACTCCCAACATCTCCAACAGCGATGACCATAGATGACTGTGCAGCAATATGACTGAGATCATTTGAGCACACTTCTAAGGCTAAATCTAAAGTCGTTTTTGCTTTCTTATGTTGTGCCAATAAAGGTGCAGCCAAGCGCTCTTTTGGAATAGCACAAGATGCTGAGCGTTGCCAAGAACTGGCAATACTTTGTCCTAGCATTTCAGCACTTTGCGGCGACAAACTATTGTGTCGCTTAAGTTGATCAATTGATGTTCGTTGTTGTAATAGGTCTCGTTTTGTAAACATTTGTGTATCCTTTACTAATGACCACGATTTCCAACCTTTCTCCAACCTTCCCAGTTATATGCTAATCAAATAGCGTACAAAAGTACCTTATACCAAAGCTGTAGATGCTTAACAGATCAATTATAAGCAAAGGAATATATATATGCGTTATGTCGATCCTAATCAACCTGATTCAAAAGTTCAATTCAAAGCTCAATACGAGAACTTTATTGGCGGTCAATGGGTAGCACCTATTAAAGGAGAATACTTCGATAATATCTCTCCTGTCGATGGCAAAGTATTTACAAAAGTACCGCGTTCGTCAGCTGAAGATATCGAACTCGCATTAGATGCAGCACACAAAGCCAAAGCTGAGTGGAATAAAAGCTCTCCGACAGTACGTTCAAATATTTTACTTAAAATCGCTGATAGACTAGAACAAAATCTAGAATATCTTGCCGTTGCAGAAACTTGGGATAATGGTAAGCCTGTTCGAGAAACACTTGCTGCCGATATTCCATTGGCAATTGACCACTTCCGCTATTTTGCTGGTTGTATCCGTGCACAGGAAGGCGGCATTTCAGAAATCGATGAAGATACAATTGCTTACCATTTCCACGAACCTTTAGGTGTCGTTGGACAAATTATTCCATGGAACTTCCCAATTCTCATGGCTGCATGGAAACTTGCTCCTGCACTAGCAGCAGGTAACTGTGTCGTATTAAAACCAGCAGAACAAACACCTGTAAGCATTCTACTTGTTTTAGAATTAATCCAAGATATTCTACCTGCTGGTGTATTAAACGTTGTGAATGGCTATGGTGTCGAAGTAGGCCGTCCACTTGCCACTAATCCTCGTATTGCCAAAATTGCATTTACAGGTTCAACCCAAGTTGGACAGTTGATCATGCAATATGCAACTGAGAATATTATTCCAGTCACTTTAGAACTCGGTGGAAAATCTCCAAATATCTTCTTTGAAGATGTTATGGATCAAGAAGATGATTTTCTTGATAAAGCACTTGAAGGCTTTGCAATGTTCGCACTCAATCAAGGCGAAGTTTGTACTTGTCCCTCTCGCGCATTAGTTCAAGAAAGTATTGCAGATAAGTTCTTAGAAAAAGCCATTGAGCGTGTGAAACGTATTAAAGTAGGTCACCCACTTGATACTGAAACAATGGTTGGTGCTCAAGCTTCACTAGAACAACAGGAAAAAATCTTACGTTGTATTAACACGGGTCGAGAAGAAGGTGCTGAACTTCTTACAGGTGGTGGTGCTAGACAAGAAGTGGGTGAAGGTTTCTATATCGAACCAACTGTCTTCAAAGGACACAATGCCATGCAGATCTTCCAAGAAGAAATTTTTGGACCAGTTCTATCTGTAACAACGTTCAAAGACTTTGATGAAGCCATCAAAATCGCAAATGACACCATCTATGGTTTAGGTGCTGGTGTTTGGGCTCGTTCTGCACATACTTCATACCGCGCTGGTCGAGCAGTTGAAGCAGGACGTGTTTGGACAAACTGTTACCACATCTATCCTGCTCATGCTGCTTTTGGTGGTTATAAAAAATCAGGCGTTGGTCGTGAAAACCACAGAATGATGTTAGATCACTATCAACAAACCAAGAACTTATTGGTGAGTTATTCGACTAAACCTGCTGGCTTCTTCTAAAACTCGAAGAGCGATATTGACCTATAAATAAATATCCCAAATCAAATAAAAAGAGCAAGTGCTAAGGCACTTGCTCTTTTTTTTACCATTTCTATTTGAAGTTTTTTTATATTTTATAAACAGCCAAATGATCATTTCCTAAAGTAAAAAAGACGAATCTCAACTCAAAGATTTTGAGTATAGATTCGTCTTTTATGAAAGATTAGCTTATACAGTTAAGCTTTGTTTTTATAAAACATATAGTAGCTTGCATAGCAGGCGATGATAAATAGAACACAGCAGACAAAACCAACTTGCATTGAAGGATCTGCCACCATACTAATACAAGTAATGACACAGAAGGCCCCACCTAAAATTGGTGTCAACGGAAACAACGGTGCAGCAAATTGAAGGTCTTTTACGGTTTTACCAGACTTAATCCATTGTCTACGGAAGTTAAATTGGCTCACGCAAATTGAGATCCAAACCACGACCATAGTAAAAGCAGCAACACCCAGTAAATTTTTAAAAATGGTTTCAGGCGCAAATTGTTCAGATAATAAACCAGGAATTGCACCAAACATGGTGACAATAATGGCAATAATTGGCGTACCTGAACGTGTCAATTTAGCAAACACTTTAGGAAGTTGATTCTGCGCTGACAATGACCACATCATTCGAGAAGCAGCAAATAAGCCTGAGTTGGCAGCCGATAAAAGTGCAGTAATAATCACAAAACGAATAATATCTTCTGCATATGGAATGCCGATGTAATTAAATACCGTTACAAATGGACTATTACTTACGCCTTCTGCATTGAGTCCTGCCATTTCATAAGGCAGTAATGCACAAATCACCACAATCGTACCAACAAAGAAAATCAATAAACGCCAAATTGCAGCATTAATTGCTTTCGGTACCGTTTTCGCAGGTTCTTCAGCTTCCCCTGCGGCAACCCCAATCAGTTCTGTACCAGAGAATGCAAAATTAACGATCAGCATTGTGGCAAAAATTGGGTAAATACCATTTGGGAACCAACCATGCTCGGTCAATTTACTAAACAGCGGTGCTGACTCATGACCATGATAGGAGATCAAGCCAAAAATAGCGGCTAGGCCCAATGCAATAAAACAGATAATGGTGAGAACTTTAACCAAAGATAGCCAAAATTCCGACTCAGCAAATAACCGAGTGGAACTCACATTCAGCGTAAAGACCAGTGCTGCAAATAATAAGGTCCATGTCCACATGGATATGGAAGGAAACCACTCCTGCATGAGTAAAGCTGCAGCTGTGAATTCAGTACCTAATGTTGCAGTCCACGTCAACCAATACAACCATGTGATCATATAGCCCGTGCCTGGTCCAATATAGGTTCTGGCATATTCACCAAATGAACCCGAAACTGGCATCTGTACTGCCAACTCACCTAAACACAGCATCACCATGTAGGCAATGATACCACCAAGCAGGTAAGAGAGAATCGCACCAATGGGACCTGCCTGTGAAATCACATCACCTGAGCCTAAAAATAAGCCCGTTCCAATTGCACCACCTAATGAAATCATCACCAAATGACGTTTCGTCATGGCACGTTTTAGCGGCTTACCCACTTCCATATTGTTAATCATACACGATCACTCCAACTATCTTTTTATGACAACCTGTCCTTGCTTTCCACTTCATAAAAATGAATATCGAATGGATATTTTTTCCGATCTTTTGTTTTCTACTGAACATCCATATTCAAACTCCATTTACGCCTATTCCTTATCACATCCATTTTTTAAAAGTCGATGTATGTGTATGCTATCCAATTTCCTTTAAAACCAGTCCAGCTCTCAAGCCCATCTTCACATTTGGATTTGGAAATAAAATCCAAACTTGTTGATTATCGACGACATAATTGCCTGCTTGCTGAGTTGCAATCACCTCATCTTTCTGAAAGGTTGAAAAATTAGGTGCATCAGCACTTAATTGCAATTGGAAATCGTCACTCTGCTTTAGAACGGAGTCCACCACCTTAAATTGGCGAATACTTGGCTTCTGTCTACATGGCAAAGCCTGCTCTGAAAGTACCGCACGTAAAACCTGATCGGTACTCGCAAATTCAGTTAAATCATTTTGACCAAAAGGCTTTGCTTTGCCTAACTCCAAGGTAATACTCGCCGCTTGACATTGTTCAGCAGTAAAATGAGTAAAGGTTTTTCCAACCGCATTGTGATACACCAAAGCATCCAAATCTGCAGCATTCAAACTTTGAATCAGGAAGTCATCATAGGGCTGTGTTTGATAGGGAAATAATGCAAATACAGGCAGTAATGATGCACGAATTGCAGTGTGCATATCATAATGATAGCGCTGTGCTTCAAACTGACTTTGCTCAAAAAACTCTGAAGTACACTGTTCTAATTGTGCTGCTCGATGCGTTTCATCATCTTGTGCTAACTGCTGATATGCACCACAAAACATTCGGTTCATATCATTTTCGAGATAACGAACACCTTGTCGAATTGCCTTAGGATTACCTAAAACAAAGAGTACACGCACCGCTAATTTTAAATGCTCAGCAAATAGGTCACTAATGATGCGAGACAATAATTCAATCGGTGCTGTTTCATTACCATGAATTCCAGCAGAAAGCACCATGGTTTTTCTATACGCTGTTTTAGGTGTACATTGCAGTAACCCTTCACCTAGCCATTGCCATGTAAACTCAACTGTTTCACCCTGCATTTGCTCGGGTTCCTGTTGCGCTAAAGTCAACGCGAGTAGATCAACCATGTACTTTCATCCTTAAAAGCTGTTCTCTGCTGTTTTATCTTTGGAAGTGATAAACCGAGCCTAAATTTAAAATCTTAGTGAGTTCATCTAGCGCAGTACGGCTCTCAATCAATAAACTTGGATCAGCCAAATCATCCTGCGTTAACTCATCACGATAATGCTGATCCACCCACTGATTCAGTGTTTTGAACAAAGCATCATTCATGAACAAGTTTGGATTGACTGCATTCAACTCAGCTTTGTTTACAGCAACACGAAGTCTTAAACATGCAGGTCCGCCGCCATTCCGCATACTTTCACGCAGATCAAATACTTTAATGTCGTCAATTGGTGTTCCCATTTGAATCATGTCATTTAAGTAACTCCAAACGGCTGAGTTCTGACGAGATTCTTCTGGTACAACAATGCTCATGCCACCATCAGCACGGGTTAAGATTTGACTATTGAATAAATAAGTTGAAACGGCATCTTCAACCTTCACTCGACTTTCAGGTACTTCAATCGAAATAAACTCTTGTTCAATTTCGGCCATCTTGTGACGAATTTCATCTAAGGCTGCAGCTTGATTTAAAAATGCATGTTGGTGATGGAACAACACCTGTTGGTTACTCACGGCGATCACATCATTATGAAATACGCCTTGATCAATCACGTCAGGATTTTGCTGAATAAATACAGTACGATTTGCATCTAACCGATGTAAACGCGCAATCGCTTCACTCGCCTCACGTGTTTGACGTGCAGGGAATTTTTGTGGTGCAACCGTACCACCAAGTTGTTGTTGACCGTAAACAAAAACTTGCACACCAGCCTGATCATAAGCACCGCCTAGACGATTATGATTGGCTGCACCTTCATCGCCAAATAAAGCAGCTTCTGGCAATGCTTCATGATGTGCGAAATATACATCATTCTTGAACATCGCTTGAAGAATACGAGTCGTTGTATGATGCTCAATTGATCGATGAAACTTATTATTTAGGTTTGCAGCAGTAAAATGCATCCGCCCGTCAGCACTGTCAGCCGATGGTGATACCGTACACGAGTTCGCGGTCCACATTGATGAAGCTGAACTCAATGATGATAATAAAGCAGGCGCAGTACGCATGGCTTGAGCAATCACATCAATATCACTACCCGTAAAGCCTAAACGACGCAATGTTGGTACATGCGGACGCTCTTGTGGTGCAAACACGCCTTGTTTAAGCCCTAAGTCTGCAAGGGCTTTCATTTTCTTCAAGCCTTGTTTTGCCGCAAGCTTAGGATTTGATGCATTATTACGGTTTTTAGTTGAAGCCACATTACCAAATGATAAGCCCGC